>DASRXC010000038.1:0-2504 GCA_035654355.1 Binatus sp. (SeqCode) | reverse complement strand
ACCGCGGCGAACGCCCCCCGGTTGGCCATATGGCGAATGAGCCGGATGCGATCGGAGCGCCGCCCATAGGCTTCGATGACCGCGACGCTGTTGTCGGTCGATCCGTCATCGATGACCAGGATTTCGTGCGGTGGCAGGCTCTGTTGTATCAGGGCGCCGAGCGATCGCGGCAGTAGCGCCCCATGATTGTAGTTGGGGAGAATGACCGAAAGGCGCGCCCGCGGCCGACGCTCCGCGACGCCAACTTCGGTGCGACGTTCAGATCGATTGTCAACGAGCATGGTTCTAAAAACTCGGTCCTGCGCTGGCGCCGGGACGTTTACTCGGCGGCCAACGAGTTGGAGGCGATATCGCCCGGCGGTTCCGTGTGGTCGCCGAGCAGGCGGCCCTTCCAGTTTTCCAGTCGGTCGATCCGATTGTAATAGGTGAACTCGGGAGAGCGACGAATGAACAGGCCGTCGCGCACTTCCTCCTCATATTCGTATTGCGCCCACCCGTTGCAGTTCTTGCAGAACGGCACTTTGTCCCATTGGCCGGTTTCGTGGTAATAGCGCACTTTGGCAAACGCTTCGCCGTGCCATACTGCGCGCACCCCGTCCTGAAACACGTTTCCGACATTTGTTTGTTTGAAGCCGTCCAGGCAGCAAATCGTCACCGTGCCGTCGTTGTGCACTGGCAGGGTCTTGTACAGGGTTGGGCACGCCAGGCGTCTTTCGGGAACCTTCATGTCAGGAAACGTGCCGTTCTCGAACAGCAGATTGACGCGGACGCAGTCGACAAGACCGACCCAGCGATCGATAAACGCTTGTTCCTCATGACGGTTGGCGTCCTGCAGCGTGAATGAAACGCTGATGCGCGGCAGCGAGCGATCGCCACGGGCGGTGAGCATGCGAAACGCCGCCGCTTCGATCTTCTCCAGCTTGTCGATGCCCCGGATCCTACTGAGGGTCTCGCGGGTCACGGCGTCAATACTGAAAGAGACCGAGTCGACTTTTATGTCCACCATGAAGCGGGCCAGGGCGTCGTCAAGCGTCAATCCATTGGTGTTCATTGCAATGGCGATCCCCCGCGCTTTCATGTCGGCGAGCCGCTCGCGCAAATTTGGTGCGAGCAACGGTTCGCCATACATGTTGGGCTGCACGAGCGGTTGCGCCGCCATGATCTCGTCGAGCAAACGGCGCGAGGCCTCGAGATCCATCACGCCTTTGACCGAGTCGATGGCGTCATTGTCCGGCGACCCCCACACCGGACACATCGGGCAACGCAAGTTGCACTTTGTCGCGAAATCAAGCAATACACGTTCAGGGAGATCATTGACCGGAAGCGGCTTCCAATTGAACGCCGGATCCACCCACGGTGCGGTGGCGTAGTGATTCATTCGGACCCCCGTCCGTTCAACCCGTCGGTCCTCGATCTTACGACCGAGGAATTCCATAAAGTACGGTCTCGATCACCCCACCGTCGTGCTGTCGCAAGAATAACCCGTAATCCTCACTAAGCCTGCGCACGAACCTAGGTATGCGCCACAGGTCACTCGGACGATGATATGCCGAGATGGCAAGCTTGGGGCGCCACCGTCGGATCGTCTGCTCGGCGCCAGTGAGAGCGTCGATCTCCGCGCCTTCGATATTCATCTTGATGAACGTGACGCGTCCCTCACCCATGACGTTGTCGATCGTCGTCACCGCGATCTCGGTGCCGCCGTCGTCAGCGAAGATGGCTCCTCGTGATGCATCGTCGCGGAACCGCAGGGTTGCCTCGCAGCGGTAAAGCCCGGCATTGATGGGTTTGACGCGTGGCTCCGATGCGAAGTACTGCTTGAGGACCGCAAATGTCTTGGGGTCCGGTTCGAACGCATAAATGTGCTCGTAGCGCCCGCCGACCCGCGAGCTGAACAGCCGTATGGTGTCACCGTCAAACGCGCCACCGTCGATATAGACCTCGTCATGGCCGTACGTGAGCAGCCCGGTCAACTGGTAAAGCTCAGGCTCAACTACCGGAGCGAGCACGCAGGGATCGAACGTTTGACGAAATGTCAGCACGGCCTCAAGGACTTCTCGCGACCTGTCGTCGGCAAGCTCCGCCGCCAGCCAACGATAGTGCTCGCGATTGTTCCAGGTGTCTTCGAGTACCCCCGTGTAGAACATGTGGGGCGGAAACCTCTTTGGGTCGAGTGCCTGCAGGACGGCGAACGGCGCGACCGCAGAAAATCCCAGGCGCGACAGTCGTTCCGCCGCGCCCACGACGCGATGCGATGCGATCACAACCGGAATTGCCCGATCCAATTTTGCGAGTTCGTGCGTCGCCACGACGGGGTGGTCGAGCAACGACGTGCCGATCTTTGCCGGATCGTCGTCGCTGATGGCCGCGATCCTGATGCCCAGCGGTCCGCAAAGGGCTGCTAGCCGCTGACCCTCGACGGCTGCGCCGAGGATTATGAGCTCACGCAAGCTCGCCGGGTCGAAGGCGGGGTGGTGGCGCAGAAGATGGGAGCGACGCGCCTC
>DASRXC010000037.1:0-9038 GCA_035654355.1 Binatus sp. (SeqCode) | reverse complement strand
CGCAGGGAACTTCCCGTCCTCGCGCTATTTCCAGACGAATCTCGCCACAGGCTCGACGCCGATGGCAGCTCTAAATTTCGTGCACGGTGGCGGTTATTATCCAGGATTGAGCTCAGTGCCATGGACCGGCTCGTTCTACATCTCTCCGTTGAGCGATGGTCACGCCGTCGCGCTCAACACTTCGGCGTGCGAGGAATACGATTATTACCAAGCGTCGTATTCAAGCGGCGTGTTGACGGCACACGGCGGCAGAGCTTGGAATCTAAACCAATCGATGTCATCGCAGTTCGCCGCGCCGTGGCACACGTGGGGTGCCGATGCCGCCGACCTGCCGTACATGGATCTGATGTTGACGGGTGAAGATGCGAGCGGACCGCTCCCGATCAGCCATGCGATCGGTTTTTATTTCCCGACGACGCAAGGTGTGAGCCCGCGAGGCTACTTCCGGCCGGCCGATGCCGGTACGTTCGTGGGCGTTTGTCTGGCCGCGCCGTGTCTTGCATACGGTGACCACCTGCGGCTCAAAGCCACGTACGCCTGCCCTGCGAGTCCGCAGGCGAACCGGATCTGCCAGGCGCTTAAGACGTATGGGATGTTCTATTACGATCAGGGCGGGGAGTTCGGGCTGTTGTTCGCGGCCAGTTCGGACGGCACGTATCCGTGGAACGGCGCAGACGTGAACAATCTGCTCAACAACCTGCAGATCGATCGCGACTTTGACCTATTGCAACGGCCGGCGCTGCTCTGCCAACCGGGGTACTCCTGCTCGGCGTAGCTCGCCGCAGGCAAAAAAGGAATCTTCGAGTTCGAGGGTTGAGGGTTGGGCCGCTTGGAGATGGGTACGAGGTCCTAGTATAGGTTTGCGGACCTAGCTGCCTTGCATGGCGACAGGTGAGCGGTCGTGAAGCTTTGCTTTGTGGTTTGGGCAACTATGGCAGCCCTCGCGATACTTTTTGAAGGCTGCAGCGGCGGAGGCTCGGTGCAGCCGGCTCCGCCACCGCCTCTCGCGCTGCTACCCGGCGGGACTCCGACGCCGCCGCCAGCGAACACGCCGAGCCCCGATCCAACGGTCCTCGGCGCAGCCGCGATGTATCACGGCTGCCAGGTCTTTCCGTCTGGAGATTACTTCAACGCCGACGTCTCGACAGCCGCGGTTGATCCGGCGAGCGCCGGTCTTTTTTCTCACCTGCCAAATCTGACCGCCGGCAATTTTCCGTCTATCCGCTATTTCCAGGTCAACCTTGCTACGGCTAGTACGCCGGTTGTTGCGCTCGATTTCAAACACATCGGAGGATACTTTCCGGGCATCACTTCGGTGCCGTGGTCGGCTGGATTCTATATCTCACCGCTCGGCGACGGCCATGCTGTGGTCGTGAACACGTCGAACTGCATGGAATACGACTACTATCAGACGTCG
The DNA here is from genome assembly GCA_035654355.1 of Binatus sp. (SeqCode). Classification (GTDB taxonomy): domain Bacteria; phylum Vulcanimicrobiota; class Vulcanimicrobiia; order Eremiobacterales; family Eremiobacteraceae; genus JAFAHD01. The sequence continues at coordinate 7,621 of DASRXC010000037.1, read as the reverse complement.
TTTTCTCATGGCGATCTCGCGGCGGTTGGTGGCCGCAGGTGGGACCTCAAACAACCGATGTCGGCGCAGTTCGCGCCGGCATGGCATACATGGGGAGCGGTCGCTTCCGACCTACCCTACATGGACCTCATGCTGACCGGCGAGGACGCGACCGGACCAAGCCCGATCGCGCATGCAATCGGTTTCTATTTCCCGACCCGGCAAGGTGTCAGCCCATTCGGCTACTTCCGCCCGGCAGATGCCGGCACGGTGATGGGCGTGTGCGCAGCGCGGCCGTGTCTCGCGTATGGCGATCATCTGCGCCTCAAGGCGAGCTACGTCTGCCCGCCGAGCTCGCAGGCGAATCGGATCTGCAAGGCCCTGAAGACGTACGGCATGTTCTATTACGATCAGGCGAACAGCTTCGGGTTCCTGTTCGGAGCGAGCGCAAACGGAACGTATCCATGGTCCGGTTCGGACGTCGACAGGCTACTCGACAACCTACAGATCGATCGCGATTTCGAGCTGCTGAAGCGTCCGGCGCTGCTGTGCGCGCCTGGGCACGCGTGCTCCGCCTAGCAGCTCGCGTACCTGCGTTTGGGTCGGTGGTTCCTAAGACCCACTGACGGACATGGCCTAGTGAGAAATAGGTCTTGCAAGTTCTTCGGGAGCTAGGTCTCGGGGATTTCAAACGCCTTGGCAGCCAAGACTGCCAAGGCCATGGTCGGCTTACCTACTCGGCGTCGCATCGCCGTCATCACGCAGTTCTATCCGCCGGAGGCCGGTGCGGCCAGCAATCGCGTTTCGGCGATCGCGCGCGCTCTTTCGGACGCGGGAAATGACGTGACGGTCATCGCCGCATTGCCGTCGTTTCCGACTGGCGTCATCCCCGCGCATTATCGTATGCGCGAACAGTGGGCTACACGCGACGGCGACATCGATATCCGATACGTTTGGACGTATGCGTCGCCGAGGCTCCGGACCATCGACCGGCTCCTCAATTGGCTCTCTGTCGCAGCGGGTGCGACAACGCAACTCATATTGCGCCGAAAGCGTTTCGACGTCGTGCTCGTCTCATCGCCGCCGATCACGCTCGCGCTGCCGGCGCTCGCAGCAAGCATGCTTCGTCGAGCGCGTCTGGTCGTCGATGTGCGCGATGTTTATCCAGACGTCGCCGTCAAACTTGGCGTCTGGAAGCGCGACGGCATGCTAGCGCGGTCTGTCGGTGCTGTCGCCGACATGCTCTATCGGCGCGCAAGCCTGATCCTCGCCGCATCCGACCCGTTCAAGCTCGAGATCATGGCGCGCGGCGTGCCCGCAGAGAAGATATTTGTCGCGCCTAACGGTTTCGACCGCCTGGCTGACTTGGCCGGAACTCCGGCGCCGCACTCGGCTGCGGGCTTCGTCGTCGCATACGCGGGGAACATGGGCGTCGCGACGGGCATGCACGTCGTGCTCGACGCCGCGCGGCTCTTGCAGCCTTCAGGAGCGTATCGCTTTGTGCTGGTCGGCGGCGGCGCCGAGTCAGGCGACCTCGCCCGCCGGATCGAACGTGAGCAGCTGCGCAACATCACAATGCTTGGCGCGCAACCGCGCGACATCGCGCAAGCGGTCGTGCGCGACGCTGACGTGTGCCTCGTGCCCCTTCGGCGCGGCGTCGACACCAGCTTGCCCACGAAGCTCTTCGACGCTCTCGCTCAGGGCACGCCCGTGATCGTGTGCGCAGAGGGCGAAGCCAAACGTTTTGTAGAGCGATCGGGCGGCGGTATCGCAGTGCCGCCTGAAGATGGCTCGGCGCTGGCTCGCGCGATCCAGGAATTGGCTGCAGATCCCGCGCGCAGAGAAGCATGCGGACGATCCGGCATGGCTTACGTGCGGGCTAATTACGACCGTGCAAGCGTGGCTTCAGATGTCGCGCGGCGGGTGTGCGCGCTGTCTTCGCCTTGAATCCATTCGAGCAACTGACGCGCCGTTTTCGTAGCTAAGAAACCCTCGTCGACACGGCGACGGGCTGCGCGACCGAGCGTGCGGCGAAGATCCGGGTCCCGCGCGAGCGTCTCGAGCGCGTGGCTCAGAGCCTGCGCGTCTTGCTGCGGCACCAGCAGTCCGACATCGGCGCCGATAAGCTCGTCGATGCTGCCGGTACGCGTAGCGACGCATGGCACGCCCGCGGCCATCGCTTCCATCAGAAACGCCGGAAGGCCCTCGTGCAGGTCGCCTTTCTCAACGCTCGCGAGCGCTGCGATGTCATATATGCCTATTGCAAGCTCCGCGAGAAGGCGCTCATGAGAGATGACGCCTGGAAGTGTCACGAACTCGGCAAGCCCGGCGTTGTCAATGGCGCGCGACAACTCACTCCGCAGTGGTCCGTCGCCGGCAAAGACGCAGCGAAACGACACGCCGCGCCCCAGGGCCAACCGCAAGGCCTCAATCAAGACTGCATGACCCTTGACCGGTACGAGGTTCGCGGCGCAGATGATCGTGCACGGCAGCTCGCCGGAGATGGCATCGTATAAAGGCCCAGGCTCGTCAACTCCGAGATGAAGCGCGCGCACCTTCTCGGCCTGCGCGTCGATGCGCCCTAAGATATCGGTGCGGCCACGCTGTGAGATGACGCGGGCGAACCGAGCGTGGCGGATCTTCTCCGCCAGCATGTTGTCCTCGTAGATGTCCCAGCGATGCGCAGTGAAGCTCCATGGGACGTCATTGAGCATCGAGACGATATGGGCGACGGTTGCAGGAGTGGATGCCCAGTAGGCGTGTACGTGCTCGATACCGTGCCGCCGCATGTCACGAGCAACTGCCAAGGCCTTCAAGAAGACCGTTGCGTTCTTCGCGCGTATCCGCAGCGAGCCGTTCGTCATCACGACGCGCAGCGCGCGCATCGTTCTTCCAAATCTGGTGATCAGCTCAAGCAGTGCTTGCGCGAGCGTGTGCGCTGATCCGAGTGGCAGCGGAAGGCTGCGGCCCGGAAAACGATGGCGCGCGCTCGCGTATTTCGGATTGGTCGGGTAGATAGACACATCGAGATCCGAGTCGGCAAGCGTCTGGATCTCGGGCGCGAGAAACGCCTCCTTGTCCGTGTACGGAAAGCCCGACGTGACGATGCCGAGCCGCAGAGACCTCACCTCGCGATCTCGCTCAGCAAAGAGCCGTAGAGGTCGAGATGCAGGTCCGCGGCATTGCCAAGATCGTACCTGGTGAGCGCATACTCGCGGGCAGCTTGGCCTCGCGTGCGCGAGCGCGCGGGATCGCGCAACACTGTAGCCACACTTCGCGCGACCGTCTCCGGCGCGTAATCGGCAGCGATCTCACCGAGCTGTCCGCCATCGAGCATCTCATCCGCGCCGAGCCAAGGCGTCGACACGATGGGGGCGCCTGCGCCCATCGCTTCGATCAGCGCGATTGGCATCGCTTCGGTATGCGAGGTCATGAACATCGCGTCGCACGCGGCAAGCAGATCGGGCCCGTCGGATCGGAAGCCCAAGAAGACGACGCGCTCCGCGATGCCGAGCGTCTCGCTCGTCATCCGCAGATGATCACGCAAGTGACCATCACCCGCGATGAACAGCTTCGTCTTCGATGCGATGTCGCCGGGGAGATGCGCGAATGCCTGCAGCGCCAACTCGTGGTTCTTCTGGGCTTCGAGTCGTCCGATCATAAGCAGCGCACAGTGTTGCGGATCCAGACCGAGCACTGTACGGCCGCGCTCTCGAGCACGCGGATCGATCGGTCGGTGTTCGATGCCGTTGGGGATCACCGCGATCCTGGAAAGCGGTATGCGATCCGCGCGCGAGAGGCGCCGGCGATGACCTTCGGAAAAGGCGATGAACGATGCAGTGGCCCGCGCGAGCGCGGCGTCGACGACGCGCTCGACGCTCGGCCGCTTGAAGTTCGGATCGTGTTCGGTATGCACGATACGCGGCACGCCGGCGGCGACGGCCGCTAGCCTGCCCCAGTACTTGCCGTTGTGCATGTGCGTGTGGACGATCGTCGGTCGAAACGACCTGATCGCCCTTACCATGCGCGGAAAGAATCGTATCTCCATGCGCCTGTGGCGGCCGGCGCACATGAGACGCACGCCTTTGAAATCACTCGCAACCGCCTTGTCGTTCGTCGGGTAGACGGTCAAGACAGCGACCTCCGCTCCGCGTGCAGCCAGCGCTGGCACAAGCCCCGCGACGAAATTCTCCGCGCCATAACCGGAAAGCGAGGCGATCACATGCATGACGCGCATGTCGCCTGGTCGTTTCATCCGGTCACCCTTCCTGGCTGCAGTGTCGGCGAAGGCGCGGCGCGCGGTGCAGGACGCGCGCGGCCGCCTCGCACTTTCGCGAGGGCCGGCGCTCGCGCTCGAGCCGTGATCGTCAGTGCACGCAGCTGTGCAACGGTGCCGAAGACGAGCCAGGTCAATTTAAACCATAGGAGATCGATTGAAAGCGCGGCGACGAAAATCCCGATAGTGGCCGCTTCGAGCGCAAGCCGGTAGTCGTACCATTCGCTGTTCGGCCTGATGTGCCGCAACGCGAAGAGATTGCTGGCCCAAAACGTCAGGACGAGGACAAGCCCGACGACGCCCATCTCCACCGCGACTTGGATGATCAGATTGTGTGAGGGGCGGCCCCATCCGCCCGAGTAGCGCTGATACACCTGGATGAAAAAAGTGTCATAGAGCGCGCGGTAGTTGCCGATGCCGGATCCGATGAGCCAGTGATGCTGGAAGGCGGCCATGCCGACCGACCAGATGCCCATGCGACCCGCGCCCCCGGTGCGTTGTGCCTCGTTGAATCGATCGATCAGCGCGCTCTGCGTAACGAAGATGAGGATGGTTGGGACTAGCGCGCAGGCCAGGAGCACGAAACGATAACGAGAGCGGATGATAAGGTACCCCACGGCAGTGGCGATCGCGAGGATCGCTCCGCGCGAAGCGCTGACGTAGACGGCACCCAACATCACGACGATACCGGCGAGCGTCGCGGCCTTTGAAATAAGATCTTTCGAACGCAGCCCCCAGGTGAGCAAAATGCAGAACGGCAACAGAATCGCATCTGAATAAGCGTTTGGATCGATCGTGTTATCGCCGATCTTCACCTCCATGCGGCCGAGGTTGTCGGCAAGCGCCTGCGCGTCTGTTGCCGATTGATTATGGAACACCGCGATGCCATACATAGAAGCCACGATCGAGCCCACGACCATTGCGATCAGCAGGATGACATAGTCTTGGCGCTCGACGCGGACGACTGAGAGGACCACGTACAGGAAGAAAAGTCCGACGTATGTCGGGATGATGCTCATCGAAGCCTTGACGTCGAAGGCCCAGAGCAGGCTTGCCGCCATCCAAAAGACCAGCAGCGCGCAAAGCCACAACGTCGTCGACGGGCCTAGCACCCTCCGGCGACCGATTCCCCAGAGCAAGATCGCGCCAGCGCTCGCGATGCCGAGGAATTTCGTCAGCGTCGTGCCTGACGAGAATGCGAGCACGTTGTCGAACGGAAGCAACAAGACGTAGATCGCATACGGCACGATGAACGGGCGCGTGATAGCGAAATATGCGAGCATCGGCAGCAGGGCGACCGCCAGTGCCGCAATCGGGCCGATTTTCGAGCCCAGAACGAGCAATGCGGCGCATCCCAGGGCAAGACCGAATAGGATCAACCATGGGAGCCAGAGCTTGTGCACCTGCCCATTCTAGCGCGTCCGCGACCGGCCGCATAAGAAACGTCCAAACCGTGCTGAGCCTGAGTCCCAAGACCTGTAATGACGGCGCGGTGGGACCTTGGGCTCAAGGTCGGCGATGCGTGTTTCCGCCAAGACGGAAGAAGCGTCATGCCGGCATCTCTTTCGCGCGTGCTTCCGAAAGACTACCTCAACTCGATCTTGCGGGCTTTTCCGCTCGACTGGAGTCCAAAACGCGGTTACCGGCTTCCGCAGTCGAGGCTCGGTCCGTACCACATCGAGTGGGATGCCGGAAACGGCCCGTACGGCGAGCATTGGACTGACGCGATGCGCGACCCGGCCGGCGTCTTGTTGACTGGCACGGCGCGCGCATATCATCCGATCCGCATCGCGCAATTCGGGCTTCACAGTCATGCGCGCTGGTGGATCTCCCGAGACGAAGCCGATCGCCGTGCATATCTGGCTCAGGCGCGCTGGCTGGCGGACAACGCCCGCGAACGGAACGGCGTCTCAGGCTGCCTGATCTTCGATTTTCCATGGCCGAAGTACGGCGCGGCCGCTGGCTGGATTTCGGCGATGGCTCAAGGCGAAGCGATTTCGCTGCTGTTGCGCGCGGCCGAGGCGGAGGGCGATGACTCGTACTACGAGGCTGCGCGAAACGTCGCTAACCCCTTCCATTTCAGCGTCGAAGAAGGGGGCGTCGTCTTCCTCTCGGGCGCGGGCGACATGTTCCTTGAAGAAGTCGCGGTTAAGCCCGCGAGTCACATCCTCAACGGGCACATCTTCTCGCTGTGGGGATTGCTCGAAATCGCTTCCCTACGTCCTGAGAAGTGGATCGAACAGGTCGCGTCCGAGGCGCTCAGCACGCTGCGCCGCCGCCTGAACTTGTACGACGCCGGTTATTGGTCGTATTATAGCCTGCTCGGCTCCCCATCGGGCTTTCGCAATGTCGCGCTTTTGAAATATCACGCGTTCCATATCGCACAACTTCGCGTAACCGCGGCGCTCACAGGCGATCAGTATTTCGCCGATACGGCTAGACGATGGCAGGAATACGCGGACTCCATTGCATGCCGGCGTCGCGTGCTCGCAAACACCGTCGCGGGGCTCGTTCCTGGACTCCTCAAGCGCGACCATATGGGTAGCGGCGCGGTCGACATGCTCGAACGTCTCGGCGCTCGGGGCGCGTAAGATAGGCGCCGGTACGGTGCGATAGCGAAGCGACGCTAGCGACCGACCCTATCGAGCCAAGCCAGCAAGTTCGCGTCTCATGTTCCCTGTTGACACGCCTAAAGTGCGAACGGTAAAGCCCGCTGCGCTCCACGCGTCGCAATCGAGGAAATTACGCGTGTCGATCAGCACTTTGCCGCGCACGAGCTGCGCGACAATCCCAGGATCGATCTGTCGAAACACCTGGTGGTCTGTGATCAAGACCAGGATGTCGGCGTCGCGAACGGCCTCATGTAGTTCGCGCGCCAGTGGGCCCCATGATTCGCGGCCGAACGGGTCGTACACCACGACGGTATGCCGGCGATCCTCCAGCAAGCGCGCGACGGCATGTGCCGGGCTCTCCCGCGTGTCGTCGATGTCGGCCTTATAAGCCGCTCCGAGCAAGGTGATCTTCGCGCCTCCGCGCGCCGCAGGCAACATCTCGTCGATGAGCCTGACCACCGCATACGGCATACGCTCGTTGATGCGCCGCGCGGTCTGGATGAGTTCGGTGATAAACGGATTTGCCTTCGAAAGGAAATGCGGGTCGACCGGGATGCAGTGGCCGCCGACGCCTGGCCCTGGATTGAGCACGTGCACGCGCGGATGTTCGTTCGCGAGCCGGATGACCTCCCACGCGTTCACTCCGAGAGCTTCTGCGAGTAGCGCCAACTCGTTGGCAAATGCGAGATTCACGTCGCGAAACGTGTTTTCGACCACCTTGACCAGTTCAGCGGTCGCACAGTCCGTCATGTGG
>DASRXC010000036.1:0-3644 GCA_035654355.1 Binatus sp. (SeqCode) | reverse complement strand
CGGAGCTTTCAAATCACGAGCATTTTTCCGCATCTCACCGTGCACGACAACGTCAAGGTCGCTCTGCTCGCCAAACATCCAACCGCCCGCAAGTTTTGGGATCCCGAAACGGCCGCCAATTTTTTGGATGAGCCTGCCGGCGAACTGCTCGAAAAGCTGCGGCTGAACGCACAGGCAGATCAACTCGCAGCAGAGCTCCCGTACGGAAAGCAGCGAGCGCTCGAACTGGCGGTGACACTCGCGCTCGATCCGGTGCTGCTCTTGCTCGACGAACCGACCAGCGGTTTGGGGACCGAAGACATCGATCCGATCATCGCGCTTGTCGCGGAGGCTGCACGCGGCCGCACCGTTGTGCTGGTGGAGCACAACATGAACGTCGTCGAGCGTCTTGCGCAGCATGTCGTGGTGCTGCAGTACGGCAAGATCATCTGCGAAGGCTCGTACGCGTCCGTCCATGACGATCCGAGAGTGGTCGACGCCTACTTGGGCGGCATCGATGCTTGAGGTCAAAGACCTGCACGCCTGGTACGAGGAGAGCCACGTGCTTCACGGCGTCAGCCTCGATGTCGCACGCGGCGAGGTCGTGACGCTGGTCGGGCGCAACGGCGCTGGAAAAACGACGACGTTGAAAGCGATCGTCGGCATCATCCGCAAGAAGCGTGGATCGGTGCGGCTGCTCGACGACCCGATCGAGCGCCAGCCAGCATTCCGCATCGCGCGAATGGGCGTCGCGTTCGTGCCCGAGGAGCGCGGCATTTACGCCGGCCTTTCCGTGATGGAGAATCTGATGCTGCCGCCGGTCGTCGGCTCGAGTCCGTGGACGGTCGAGCGCATCTTCTCGCTGTTTCCGCGCTTGCGCGAGCGAGCCGGCTCACCGGGGACGACGCTTTCCGGCGGCGAGCAGCAGATGCTCGCGATCGCACGGGCGCTGCGCATGGGCCCGAGTCTGCTGCTGCTTGACGAACCGACCGAAGGCTTGGCACCCTCCATCGTAAAGGCCATTCGCGACCTCATCCTCGAAATCAAGCGCGACGGGATCACGGTGCTTCTGGTCTCGCAGAATGTGCGTTTTGCGGCGAAAGTCTCTGACCGCCATTACCTTATGGTCAACGGACGAATCGTCGAGTCGCTCGAGAACGCGCAGGTGATCGACCGCGAGCACGAACTTTTGGAATACCTGGGTGTCTAGACGGGGATCAAAAACAGCATGACACATCACACGAAGTTAGCCTCGCTTGCAATCGGCGCGTTCGCGCTCTGCGTCTCGCTTACGGCTGCGATGCCCGCGGCGGGCGCGGACAACACCCTCGTCATCGCCGTGATGAACGACCAATCCGGCGTCTACGCGGACCTCTCGGGCCAGGGCACGGTCGCCGCGGTCCACATGGCGGTGGAAGATTTCGGCGGAGACGTGTTAGGGCGCTCGATCAGAGTGTTGTCCGTAGACCACCAAAACAATCCGTCGCTCGGTGCGAACAAAGCGCACGAGCTGTACGAGCAAGACCACGTCAGCGCGATCTTCGACGTGCCGACCTCATCGGTCGCGCTGGCTGTCGCCGGCGTCGCGGCGGCGAATCACAAGATCCTCTTCGTCACGACCGGTGGTACCGACGCGCTCAACATGGGGCAGTGCAACAAGTACACGTTCCACTACGGCTACGACACGTACTCGTTAGCGCAGAACACCGGCAAGCTCATCACTGAGCAAGGTGGCAAGCGCTGGTATATGATCACCGCGAACTACGCCTTCGGGCAATCGATGCTTGCGAATTTCAGCGCGGCGGTCAAGGCAGCCGGCGGCGAAGTCATCCACAACGACATGGTGCCTTTCCCGAATACGGACTTCTCGTCGTATCTCATCAACGCGCAGGCGATGAACCCCCAAGTCGTCGGCCTCATGAACGCCGGCGACGACACCGTCAATGCGATGAAACAGATCAACGAGTTCGGGATGAAGAAGCGAATGGAGGTAGGCGTTGGCCTTCTCTTCGAGAGCGACATCGCGGCTCTCGGTCCCGATTACTGGGCGGGCAGCACGATCACGGTCGGGTCGTACTGGAATCTCGACGATAAAACCCGGGCGTGGGCGGCGCGCTATAAGAAACGCACCGGCAAGATGCCCACCTGGGTCATGATGGGCAACTACTCCGCGGTGACGCAGTATCTCAATGCGGTCGCGCGCGCGAAGACCGACGACGCGGACACTGTGGTAAAGCAGCTTGAAGGCTATCACTTCGAGGACGTCTTCGCCCGGCGTGCCTACATCCGGGCACAGGACCACCTGCTCATCCACGACATGTATGTCGCCAAGATCAAGCCAGCGTCGCAGGTCAAAGAGCCGTACGACTTCCTGCAGATCGTCAAGACCGTGCCGGGCGAAGACTCATTCCGGCCGCTCTCGGCGTCCACGTGTCACCTGTGACAGAGGCCTAGGCCGGGCGAAGCGTGATGGGCGCCGGCTACCTCGCGCTTCAGATCTTCAATGGCCTGGTCAGCGGCTCGTACTTCGCGCTGCTGAGTCTCGGGCTTGCGATCATCTTCGGCATGATGCGCATCGTGAATTTCGCGCACGGTGCGATGTACATGCTGGGCGCGTTCGGCGCCTACCTCGCCGCGAAGTACTTGGGCTTGCCGTTCTGGTGGGCCCTCTTGCTTGCGCCGATCGCCGTGGGGCTGCTCGGGGCGATTTTAGAGCGAACGCTGATCCGCAGGCTTACTCCGCTCGATCCGCTGTACAATCTCTTGCTGACGTTCGGGCTTGCGCTTGTCATCGAAGACTTCATGAAGTTGTTCTTCGGTACCCAAGGCACGCCGTACGCGATGCCGCCCAGTCTTAGCGGAGTCGTCGACCTCGGCATCACGATCTATCCGGTCTATCGTTTGGCCGTCATCGTCATCTCGTCGCTCGTGTGCCTCGCCGTCTGGCTCGCGATCGAGAAGACGCCGCTCGGCGCCAAGATCCGAGCCGCGACTGAGAATCCGCAGCTGACTGAGGCGTTCGGCATCGACGTGTCGCGTCTGACGACGTTCGTGTTCGCATTCGGCGTCGGTCTGGCGGGTTTGGCGGGCGTCTTGGCCGCACCGACCACCAACGTCACGCCGATCATGGGCTCTGACATCATCATCACGACATTCGCTGTCGTCGTCATCGGCGGTATGGGGTCGATCAAGGGCTCGATTTTCACCGGTTTCATCGTTGGGATCATCGCGGCGCTCGGCGCGGTGCTGTATCCGCCGATCGCGAACACAGTCATCTTCGTGCTCATGGCGGCGGTGCTGCTCGTGCGACCCTCCGGGTTGTTCGGCGCGCCGGAGAGCCAACGTTGATCAGCCGGGCCGCGGGCGTTCATGGCCGTTTCGCTTGGGGCCTCGCGGTCGCGGCGATCGCACTCGGTCTCTTGCTGCCGCACGTGCTGTACATCGGCCTTGCGACGGACGTCGTCATCTGGGCGATGTTCGCGGCGGCATTCGACCTGCTGCTCGGCTACACGGGGCTGCTCTCGTTCGGGCACGCGATGTTCTTCGGAGGCGCATCGTACGTGGCCGGGCTGTTGATCCTGCGCGCGCACTGGTCGTTTTTCCCCGCCGTGTTCGTCGCGGTGCTCGCGGCGACCGTCATCGCAGCGCTCGTCGGCGCCGTCGCG
>DASRXC010000035.1:0-2060 GCA_035654355.1 Binatus sp. (SeqCode) | reverse complement strand
ACGCTCGTCGTCTCGTACGCTGCTTTCACAAGGGTAACGGTATAGGTATCCGGCGAGAGATTGAGCAGCGAAAAGAAACCTGCGCCGTTTGTGATGCCGCTCGCCGTCTGAGATGGCGATGTCGCTGTCACTTTCGCCGCTGCGACCGGAGCGTTACGTTCGTCAAGAACTTTCCCTGAGATGACGCCGGTGGTACCGGCGTGCGCGACCAGCGGCATTGCCGTGAGCAACGCAAACAGCCCGAGCATCCAAATCGAAAACCGTCGAGAATGCATCAAAAGCCTCCAGTCGCAATCCTCGTGCGAAATAATAAAGACTTAACCTATGCTTACTGCTCGCGGGACGGCTGACCCTGCGTGTATCCGGAAGATGAGTGAGCAGAGCGAACAAGCGCATTTGTCACGCGACATGGACCGAATGGCGTTCGGCGCTTCGTGATGGAATTTTCTAGAAAGCGCGGTTTCTTCGGGCTATCTCAGATTCGCGCGCTGGCCTAATCCACTGGCTATCAACGCGAGCGCGCGCCGATACTCATCGATGCTCGTAAAGTCGGACTTCGAGATATAGACGACCGATCGCCCGAGTTGCAAAACCAATCCGAGCTGCGTCGTGCGCGCGCTCTTGATCGCCGCCCAATCGACGTGAGCGGATGCGTGAGCGCTCTGCGAATCCATGCCGGTCGTGGAAAACGTCACCGTCTCGCCGCCGGGGCGCTCTGAAAGCCGCAACCCGAGCCGTCTGCGGAACGCGACGAAGAAGCGCCACGGAAGCAAACCGATGCCGATCGCGCCGATGATGACGAACAATGGCCAGAACGCGCTGATGCCGAGCCCAGAGAGCAGCCAGATAAAGCCCGCGACCACGCCGCCGATCACGAGAACGCCAAGAATGAAGTAGACGATTGTCGTGCGCTGACGGATAAAGGTCGGAAACAACGCTCGAGCCGCTTCTTCGGCATTGGCTCGCGTTGTGACGGTGACGGACTGCGTGCCGCCCTCCATGTATTACAGCCGCCAGTCGAGGTGATGCTGATCGGCCGCTGCAATCGCTTCGGGATAGCCGGCGTCGGCATGTCTCACGATGCCAATGCCAGGATCGCTGGTCAGCACGCGCGACAATCGCCCGGCCGCATCGTCAGACCCATCCGCCACCACCACCATGCCCGCGTGGATCGAATAGCCGATGCCCACGCCGCCGCCGTGATGCACGCTCACCCAGTGCGCACCGTTCACGGCGTTGATGAGCGCGTTCAGGATAGGCCAATCGGCGATCGCATCCGAGCCGTCACGCATGCTCTCGGTCTCGCGATAGGGCGACGCGACCGAACCCGTATCCAAGTGATCGCGTCCGATGACGATTGGAGCTCGCAACGCGCCGCTGCGGACCATGTCGTTGATCCGTAACCCAAAGACGCGCCGCGAGCCGTAGCCAAGCCAGCAGATGCGTGCCGGTAGTCCCTGAAAGGTCACGCGCTCGCGCGCCAGCGTGATCCAACGGCCCAGATGCTCGTCGTCGGGGAACGTCTCGAGCAGGGCGTCGTCCAGAGCGGCGATGTCGGCCGGATCTCCCGAGAGCGCGGCCCAACGGAACGGTCCCTTGCCCTCGCAGAACAGCGGCCGGATGAACGCCGGCGTGAAGCCCGGAAACGCAAATGCATCTTTGACGCCGGCGGTCTGCGCTTGCTTGCGGATGTTGTTGCCGTAATCGAAGACCACGGCGCCGCGTTTCTGAAAGCCGAGCATCGCGTCGACCTGGCGAGCGATAGATTCGAGCGCGCGCTGTTCGTAGCGCTGCGGATCCTCGGCGCGCAATTCATCCGCGCCTTCGAGCGAAAGACCCGCGGGGATATAGCCGGTCAGCACATCGTGCGCGGCTGTCTGATCGGTTACGACATCGATCGGCGCGTCCATGCGCAGCAACGTTGGAAATACCTCCGCCGCATTGCCGCGCAGCGCGATCGAGAGCGCGCGTTCTTCCATCGCGGCATCCTGGGCCATGCGCAGAGCTTCCTCGATGTTCGATGCGCTGACATCGCAATAGCGGTCGTCGATGCGGCGCTC
>DASRXC010000034.1:0-33222 GCA_035654355.1 Binatus sp. (SeqCode) | reverse complement strand
CACAGCACTGATGCGCGGTCTCAAGAGCACCGGCGCGATGTCGCGGCGCGGTGCGCCGACGCCGACGATCGTACTGTTGGATGCTGCGCTCACGCTCGACCGCGTGCTCGTTGACGGAGAGCCCGATGCAGCGCGTTTCGATGCTGCGGTCGGCACGTCAATGCGCTCCGTCGCCGGCGGCGGTAGTGTCGGCGGCGTGTACGCATACGGCGATATGATCGGTCTGCTCTGGCAGGCTCGTCGCTTCGGTGCCGCGCGAAGGCTGGAGCAGCTGTGGAATGGACTCCAGGACGAGCTCGGCTTCGCGCTGTTCTGCGGCTACCCGATGGACGCTCTCAGCGGTCAAGTGCACGTGGGCGCGCCCGCCGAGGCTCGCGGCACGTCAGCGCTGCAAGAAACGCTCTAGCCTAACTCTACCCGAACTGGCCAAAAGCGGCTTCCACAGGTCGCCCAGTTTGCGAACGCGTGCCGGCACGTTGCGGATCGTGAAGTCTTCAATTGCGATGCCACGTTCGATCTCGCTCCAGCGCACCGGCGTCGACACCGTCGCTGACGGCGTCGGTCTCACCGAATAGATGCTCGCCAGCGTACGCCCCCACGCGTTCTGGTTGTAATCCACGAGCACGCGGCCACGGGGCCGCTTCGCAACCCGGTATTCGGCCGTGATGAGTTGCGGATTCGTTCTGGCGAGGCTGAGCGCAAGCGCTTTGGCGAACGTCCAGACTTCTTTTTGGAGCGGTCCGCGCACGATGGGGACGTAGACGTGAATGCCGCGCGAGCCGGTCGTCTTCGCATAACAGGGCATGTCGAGTTGCTCGAGCGCGCCGCGCACGACCAGCGCGGTCTCGCGGACGTCGTCGAAATCGGCGCCGGGCACCGGATCGAGGTCGAAATGCATGTAGTCAGGCCGGTCGACGTCATCGCACGTCGCGTACCATTGATTGAGATCGACGCAGCCAAGATTGATGACCCACAGCAGCGATGCCAGGTCCTGGATCATCGGGAAGTCGATGACGTTACCTGACGAGTGCGTGATCCGGCATGTCTTCACCCAGTCCGGATGCGGCGTCGGTATGCGCTTCATAAAGAAGAACGGCTTGCCGACGCCGTTGGGGTAGCGTTTCATGACCATCGCTCGGTCGTGTAGATGAGGGAGAAGAACACTGGCGACTTCGGCATAGTATCGAAGCAGGTCGCCCTTGGTGATGGGCGGCTTCGCGCGCGGCCAAAAGATCTTAGGCAGGTTGGTGAGCTGCACGCTTCGCGTGCCGACCTTCACGGCCGTATCCTTGGCATCCACTGGGATGCGCGTTGTGGCCGTCACGCCCGGAGTTGGTCCATCGTGCATTTCGCCGGCTTCTTGTCGGGCCGCCAGCGCACGAAACGGGTGCCATGCCGGAACCGGTCGCCCGTCACGTGATCGAATTCGACCTCGACGACCAAGCGCGTGCGCAACGGCTCCCACGCTTCGCTGCGTTCAGTGCTCCAACGGCTTGGACCACCGGGCTTCGTGCCGGTGAAGCCGGGCGGACCCTTCAGCGCCTCGAGGCGTTTGGTGAGCGCCGCGCGCTCGTCATCGCGGATGCCGGACATGAAACCCACGTGGTCGAGCAGACCTTCGCGGTCGTACAGCCCGAGCAGCAGCGATCCGACAAGCTTCCCCTTAGACGCATAACGGAAGCCGCCGACAACGCAATCCGCAGTGCGCTTGCGCTTGACCTTGACCATCGCGTCGCGTGAGCCAGAGCGGTAGGGTTGATCCAGCAGCTTCGCGACGACGCCGTCGCGCGCTCCATGGGTGCGTAACCAGCGCGCAGCCACGGAGCGACTGCGCGTCACAGGGGAGAGCTCGAGGAGCCCGCGGCGCGGAAAGCGCTTCTTGGCAAAGGCTTCGAGGTGGGCGCGCCGCTCGGCGAGCGGTCGTGAATCTAGTGCGACCCCCGCATCGGCCAGCATGTCGAAGACGATGAAGTGCGCCGGATGGGATTGCGCAAGCATCCGCACCCGGCTCTGCGCCGGATGGATGCGCTGCAGCAGCTCGTCGAAATCCGAGCGGTTCCCGGCGCGGATGACTAGCTCGCCATCGAGGACGCATGAATCAACCGCGAGCGCACGTACGGCGGCGACGACTTCTGGGAAATAGCGGTCGAGTGGTTTGTCGGATTTCGACCATAGCTGGACAGAGGATCCGCGCTTGACCGCGATGCAGCGAAAGCCGTCCCACTTCGGTTCATACTGCCAGCCGTTGGCCGGCGGCAGTTCATCAACTGAGCGCGCTTCCGCCGGTTCGAATCGTTTCAAGCGAGCGTCTTCGCGCACGCGCGCGCGCATGCTTGCTGGGTCTGGGCTGCCCGGGCGTTCAGCAGCGGGCGCTCATGCGGACCATTCGTGGGTAGAGCATGAACGTCATGAGGAAAAAGACGAAGCGATCCGGGCGCAGCCGACCGCGGCGGCGGGCCTCAGCCAAACGCTGGTCGCAACGAGTCACGCAGCACAGCAATTCGCTCGATCTTGAAGGCGGCGTGTTTTCGCACGATGATCCAAAGGACATCGCCGCTTCGCTTAAGCGTTCGGCAGAGCGGAGCAAACGCCGCAAAGGCACTCCGTATCAGTCTGCGATGTCGATGTTGAACTTCTACATCAATCGCGCGGGCGCAAAACTGCCCAAGAGCCGGCGCGCGAAGCTCCAACGAGCCAAGTCGGAGCTGCGCGCGCTCTTCGGCCGCTAAAGGGTCCTTTTCGGCACCCGCCTAAAACGCGAATCATCATTATATATACAGCGGGCCGCCCGCCGGGAAGGGGCGACGGGTACGCCGAAACGGCCAGCCCGCGTGGCGACATAGCCAAGTGGTAAGGCAGAGCTCTGCAAAAGCTCCACTCGCCGGTTCGACTCCGGCTGTCGCCTCCAAGAAAACCGCCGCAGCGCCCGACGCGGGACTCCAAGAGCTCCTGACTGCGCCGCTCACCGCGTTGGCGGCGCTGCGGCGACCGGCGCTCGAGCAGTTCGAGCGCCTCGGCGTGCGCACCGTCCTAGATCTGTTGCGCCACTACCCGTACCGGTACGATGACCTCCGCTCGGCCGCCACTGTCGCCGAGCTACGGGCGCTGCCCACGATCGATGGCGAGATCAATGTCCTTGGCGTGATTCGCCACGTGAAGCATATCCGTCTGCGTGGGCGGGTGCGGGCTAAGACCAGCGCGGTCGTCGACGACGGCACGGGCACGATCAATGCAGTGTGGTTCGGTCGCCCCTATCTCGGTTCGGTGCTCAAAGCTGGTCAGAAGATCTTCATGCGCGGCCGCGCTGAAGCGACGCTCACCGGCGTGCAAATGTTCGTCGGCCGCCACCGAGTCGTGCAAGAGAACGAGGAATACAGCGGTTCGCTCGTGCCGGTGTACCCGCTCACCGCGGGGTTGTCAAACCAGACGGTGCAGCGGCTCGTCGGACGCGCGCTCGCGCGTATCTCGAACCGCCGCAGCGTCGCGCTGCTCGATCCGCTGCCTGACGGTGTGGCGGCGCGCCGCCGCTTCGCCCCTGCGCTTTGGTCGCTGCGCGCGATCCATCAACCGAAATCGCTCGAAGACGCGCAGCGCGCACGCAAACGTCTCATCTTCGAGGAGTTCTTCTTATTAGCGATCGCCGCAGCGCGACGCCGCGCGGCACGGCGCGGAGAGCATGCGCCCGACCTCTCACGCGCGGCCGAGGCTGCCGCGCTCGCCGAGTTCCACAGCAGTCTGCGCGATTTACTCCCGTTTCGTCTGACCAGCGCACAGTCGCGCGTCATCGACGAGATCGTCGGCGATCTCGGCGGCAGCGCGCCGATGAACCGCCTGTTGCAAGGCGACGTCGGCTCGGGGAAGACTGCGGTAGCGGCGGCCGCAGTTTTATTCACCGCGCGAGCCGGCTATCAGGCCGCGTTCATGGCGCCGACCGAGATCCTCGCGGCTCAGCAGTTCGCCAGCCTCACGCGTCTGCTCTCCCCGGCCGGCATCCGCATCGCCATGCTGGTCGGCGCACTGCGCCGGGCGACGCGCGACGATATTCTCGACCAGTTGCGGCGCGGGGAGATCGACGTGATCGTCGGCACGCATGCGCTTCTGACCGAAGACGTCGCGTTCGCAAACCTCGCGCTCGTGGTGATCGACGAGCAGCACCGGTTCGGCGTGATGCAACGCGCGGCGCTGCGCGCCAAAGCCGGCAACGTCACTCCGCACACGCTCGTCATGACGGCGACGCCGATCCCGCGGACGCTCGCGCAGACCGTGTACGCAGACTTGGACATCTCGGTCATCGATGAGCTGCCGCCAGGACGCAAGCCGCCCAAAACATACGTGCGCGAGGTGTCGGGCAAGGAGAAGATCTTCGCGTTCATCCGCGAGCAAGTGGCGCAGGGGCGGCAAGCGTATATCGTGTGTCCTGCGATCGATGAGTCCGAACGCGCCATGCATACAGCGGTGGAGCAAGCGGAGCAGCTTCGCGCGCATGAGTTCGCGGGTCTGCGCGTGGGCTTATTGCACGGCAAGATCGGCGGCGGCGACAAAGAGAAGATCATGCGCATGTTCGCCGACGGCTTCTTGCAGGTCTTGATCGCGACGACGGTCGTGGAAGTCGGCGTCGACGTGCCTAACGCGACGGTGATGCTGGTCTTCGATGCCCATACGTTCGGCCTCGCACAGCTCCACCAGCTGCGCGGACGAGTCGGGCGTGGTGCCGCGGCGTCCTATTGCATTCTCGTCGCCGGCGGCGACGCGGACGACTGGGCGCGTCTTGCGATGCTCGAGAAGATCAATGACGGGTTCGCGATCGCCGAAGAAGACGCGCGCATCCGGGGCACCGGCGACCTGCTCGGCACTCGGCAGCACGGCATCGCTGACTTGCGCCTTGCCCAACTCGTACGCGATTATGCGGTGTTCCTCGAGGCCAAAAAAGACGCGGATGCGCTGATCGCCGACGATCCGCGCTTAGACAAGCCGGAAAACGTCCGGTTGGCCGAGTTTTTGGCGACGCAACACACAGACAGCGTATTGCTCGCCAGCTCTTAAGGAGCCGGCGGCGCGGCCGTCCAATGAAGGTCCGATGCGACTTGCGGGTGGGACCCGTGCTCGCGCCGTGATCAGCGCGCCGAAGGGCGCGAAGACGCGGCCGACCGGCGCCAAAGTCCGAGAAGCGATGTTCGCCATTTTGGCACAGCGCGTCGAAGGCGCGCGCGTGCTCGATCTCTTCGCGGGCTCCGGCGCTCTTGGGTTGGAGGCGATCTCGCGCGGCGCGGCCTCGGTCGTCTTCGTCGACGACGACGCGAACGCGGTGATGACGATCCGGCGCAATGCCGTGCGCCTCGTGCCGGATGGGGACAATTGGCGGATCATGCCCACGACCGCCATGCGCGCGTTGCGTGCGCTGCGCGGCACGTTCGACATCGTGCTTGTCGACCCGCCATACGATCGCGGCGCGTTCGACGAACTACGCCTCATGATGCAAAAGTCGCTGCTGAACTCTGACGGCATCGCGGTGATCGAGCACGCCTCGAACGCGAAACCGCCATTGCCGGAGTCGCTTGAAGTCGTCAAACGCGCGAAATATGGCGATACCTCGCTCACGTTCGTGGTGTGCAGGCGAGGCAAGGGTGCGGTGCAGGAACGCGTGCGCGAAGCGCCGTCATCGCGCTCGGGTCGCG
Organism: Binatus sp. (SeqCode); assembly: GCA_035654355.1. GTDB lineage: Bacteria > Vulcanimicrobiota > Vulcanimicrobiia > Eremiobacterales > Eremiobacteraceae > JAFAHD01. The sequence goes on along the minus strand of DASRXC010000034.1, from coordinate 27,547 downwards.
AGCGCAAGCAAGCCTCGCGCGGACGGCGCGCCTGATGCGCGCACCGCGTGCAGGCATGGTCGCCGTCTATCCCGGCAGTTTCGATCCGGTCACGTTCGGACATCTCGACATCGTGCGCCGTGCCGCCGCCCAATTCGCACGAGTGACGGTTGCGGTCGTCGCCAATCCAAGTAAATCGCCGATGTTCACACTCGCGGAGCGGGTCGCGATGCTGCGTGAGGCATGCGGCGGTCTGCGCAACGTCGACATCGATTCGTTCGAGGGCCTGCTGGTGGATTACGTGCGCCGGTTTGACCGAGCGCTGATCGTCAAAGGTCTGCGCATCGTGTCGGATTTCGAGCACGAATTCTCGATGGCGCTGTTGAACAGGAAGCTCAAGGGCGGCGCCGAGACGATCTTCATGCCGGCGAGCCCTGAGTTCGCATTCGTTTCGTCGTCTTCAGTCAAGGAAGTGTTCGCGCTCGGCGGCGACGTCGCCGAGTTCGTGCCGCGATCGGTTCTTCGCCACATGCTGGCGCGCCGTAGAAAACGGAAGAGGTGATCCCATGAGCGTCTACACCGTGATCGACAAGCTCGAAAGCACGATCAAGGAGGGCGTGTGGCTGCCGTTCGGCGCGCGCATCGTCAGCCAAGATCAACTGCTCGATCTCGTCGAGAAACTACGCTCGACGTTGCCGGACGAAGTCGGCCGTGCCAAAGCGGTCACGAAGGAGAAAGACCGGCTCATCGAAGACGCCAAGACACAAGCCGCCGCGATGATCACGCAAGCGTCGACGACGAAGACGCAACTGCTCGATGATTCGGAGATCACGCGCCAAGCGAACGAGAAGGCGGCGCAGATCGTCGCACAAGCGGAAGCGCAAGCGCGCGATGTTCGCCGCGGCGCGGAGGAGTATGCAGATAGCGTGCTCGCCTCATTGGACACAAGCCTGGGCAATGCGCTCGCGGCGGTTCACAAAGGGCGCGAGCAGCTCGCATCGAGTCTGAGCCATAACGGCGCGCTCGAACAGCGCGCGCGTTCGTGACGGAGCAGTCCGCCAAGAGGTATTCGCGCCTTCGCCTGCTGTGGGCCGCGCTCATCGGCGTCAGCCTCGGTCTGGCGCTGTTCTACGTACCGCTTCCGTTTCTGGTGTTCGGCCCCGGCGACGCAGTCGATCTCAACGCGGTCGTGCGCGTGCCCGGCCGAACGCCGCCTCCCGGCGTGCTCTACTTGACCGACGTGAAGGTCATGCCCGGCAGGCCCGCATTTTTCGTCGCGGGCAAACTGCTGCCGGGCTTTGAGGTAGTGCCCCGCCGCGAATATGCGGGCGGCGCGAGCGACGCCCAGTTCGACCGAGAGCTGCAAGACGCGATGACGCAAAGCCAACAAGTGGCGCAAGTCGTCGCCGAACGCGCTGCGGGACTGCCGGTAAAGACCGAGACGAGCGTGAGCATCGTCGACGTGCGCTCGAACATGCCTGCGCAAGATTGTTTTCAGCGCGGGGATAGGATCGCGTCGCTCGATGCAGTCGTTCCCGATGGGCCAGATGCGATCGCACGCGCAGCCGGCCTGAAGCCGGTCGGTTCGCCTTTCGACTTCGAGATCGTACGCGACGGCAAACGGCTCGACGTCACCTGTCACACGGCGCTGTCGAACGGCAAACCACTTTTCGGCATCGTCGTGTCATCGCATACGCATGTGATCTCCCTGCCGGTACACGTCGAGTACAACGTCAAGGACATTAACGGCTCCTCGGCCGGGCTGATGTTCGCGCTTCAGATCTATCGCACGCTGACCGGCCGCACGCTTGCTGGTGGCCAGAAGATCGCCGGCACCGGCGTGCTCGCCTCGGACGGCAGCGTCTTGCCGGTGGGCGGCGCGGTCGAAAAGCTCCACGCCGCGATCCAGGAGGGCGCCAAGATCTTCCTCGTGCCCAAAGCCGACTATCCATCGGTGTCCGGCACGCACGGCGTCACGATTCTCGCGGTCGGTTCCTTCGACGACGCGCTGGCCCAACTCGGAGCGGTTCACGCGTAGCGCTTAACGCAGCGCAACCGTGGGGAAAATAATGATGCGGAGATGGCCGCATCAAAATGAATCGAATCGCGCTCGCGCTCGTCCTAACCTTCAGCTCGATGGTCCCGGGAGTCGAAAGGGCGGGCGCTGCTTCAGCGGGCGCCGCATCGCCGTCGCCGGACCTCGACGCAGTTGCGATCTATCGGCGATGCGTCGCGGCCATGGCCAGAACGCCGGCACCGCCGTACGCCTACTACGTCTTGCAAATCAACTCGAACCGGCTTGATCTTACGCGCGGATACGCTGACGACGGACACCCGACGATGATGCTGCACTTCATGGTTCGGCCGCACGCGAACACGTATCGCGTCTGGTACCGTTTCCGCGATACGCGAGCGCTGATGCAGGACATGGCGTCGAGCAGCCGCACGATCACCCCGCCGGTCCCCTGGGCGTTGAGCTTTCACCACTCAAAGGCAGCGATGCCTACAGGCGCATCCGGCAGCGAGGTCGGCGAATCCGGCGTGGAGCTCGATAGCGCGACGGAGCTCGCCGATCAGGTCGAATCAGACGACAGTGCCTTCTACACGATCTCGCTCACCGGCCTTATCGATTATCAAGGCCACCCGGCGTACGATCTTGCACTGCGCAACGTGGCCGGCGACCCGAACGGCCATCCGTTGCGCGAGCTCATCGTTGACCGCCGCTCGTTCCGGATCTGGCAGCTCGCGCTCGAACTAGGCAGACCCGAGGGCGCGCTCAATGGAAGCCTTCAGGTGCGAGCCTCGTTCCGTCCGGTCGGCCGCTACTGGCTCAACGATGCCGGTACGCTCGTCGGTGAAGGTCACGTCGCTTTCATGCGTTTTCGCGGTTCATACGACTACACTGCGACGCAGTTCCGTTTTCCGCGCGACATGCCTGACTCGTATTTCCAACCGCCGGATTCTGCGCAGCATCAGGTTCTGACTTCCACGCCGCATTCGCTGTGAAGACCGCGAAAATTCGACCGTCGGTGATGACCAGACCGGCGAGAATCACCGCCATGCCGGCGACGTCGTTCATCTGAAGGCGCTCTCCCAAGGCGAGCGCTCCCAGCACGACGGCGCTTGCGGGAACGAGTAGCGTGACAAGCAGCGCGTTGGTCGCGCCGGCGCGCGCGATCAAACGAAAGTACAAGATATAGGCGAGCGAAGTCGCGGGCAGAGCGAGAAAGAGCAGCGCCATCCACGCGTAGGATTGCAGGTGCAGCAACGAAAGCACGTCGGCGGGTGCGCGCAACACGAGCAGCGTCGATAGGGCGGCAGCTGCGCACAGCTGCCCCACCGTCGCGGTCAGCGGATCGATACCGGCGGACGAGAAGCGGCGCGCGAAGACGCCGGCGACCGCGTAGGACAGGGAGGCGCCGAGGACGGCGAGTTGCGCAAGCCCGTTTGCGTGAAAACCGCTGCGTAGATCCGGAGCGAGCAGAACTCCGACACCGACGAGCCCGCACAACGGGCCCAATACTCGGTTCGAGCGCAAACGCTCTTGGCCGGCGACGTGAGCGACGATGACGCTCAACATCGGCGTTGTCGCATTGAGAATCGACGCGAGTCCTGCGGAGATCCGGGTCTCCGCCCACGCGAGGAGCACGAAGGGGATCATATTATTCAACGCACCCATCACCGCAAAGGCGACCCAGGCGTCGCGCTCACGGAACGCGCGCATTCCCTGGCTGGCGAGCAGCGGGAGCAGTGCGATCGCGGCGATCGTCACGCGCGCAAAAACAGTTACCGAGGGTGCGAGCACCGGAGCGAGGAGGCGGTAGCACAAGAACGAGCCGCCCCAAATCGCTGCCAAGAGCGCCAGCATAGCCCAGTCCGATGCGCTCATCTCGCGTCTCATGGCGTTATCGTAACTGCGCTGCGTCGAGTTGGTCTATCCGTTATCTCTATGTCCCGCATGGAGGCACATTTGACACCCAAAGCCGTCTTATCTATAATGATGCAAGTCGATTTGACAGCCCGTTGCCAGGACGGGCTTTCGTATTCGCAGGCATCCCCGTGAAAATCTCAGTAGAACGACTCTTCGGCTCCGACGTCGAGATTATCGACGTCGACCAATCGCTGCGGCTGCACGACGAACTTGCGGCTCGCTATCCGGACGGCGTGCGCGTCACCGCAAGCATTCGGCGGATCCAGCGCGGCGTGTACATGGAAGGCGAGATCGCGGGCGACGAGGTTGAGACGTGCGCGCGCTGTCTCGAGCCGTTCGTTCGGCGCACGCGCATCGAGATCGCCGAACCGTTCAGCGAAGACGTGCCGGCGAAAGACGCGCAATTCGCCGACATCGCGCCGCTGGTGGATCGGACGATCGACCTGGACGAGCTGGTTGAGCAACTGCTGGAGGTCGACGAACCGATCGCAGCGGTATGCAGGCCCGAATGCCACGGCATCTGCCCGCATTGCGGCGCAAATCGCAACGTGCAGCGCTGCGACTGCCGCGACGAACAGATCGACGAACGCCTGGCAGGCCTGGCGAAATTCATGCAAGAACCCGGAGCAAATTAGTGTAGCGATGGCCAATCCGAAGCAAAAACGAAGCAAATCTAATACCCGAACGCGACGCGCGACGTGGAAGACCAAACCGCCCGCGCTGTCGTCCTGCCCGCAGTGCCATCAGCCGCGGCGCCCGCACTACGCGTGCTCGAACTGCGGCTATTACGACGGTCGCTTGGCGATCGCGCAAAAGGACGAGGTGACGCCCGCCGGCTAGGCGGCGTTCGAGATGGCGAGCGGCGTCACAATCAGCGGCGTTGGCGCATACGCGCCGCCGGGAATCCTCGCGAACGAGGATTTAGAGAAACTCGTCGACACGAGCGATGAGTGGATAGTCCAGCGCACCGGTATGAGGCGCCGCCATATCGCCGGGCCCGACGAAGCGACATCCGACATCGCACTCCCCGCAGCCCTGGCTGCGATGGAGGCAGCCGGCTGCGAGGCAAAGGACGTTCAGTGCGTCATCGTCGCCACGGCCACGCCGGATTATCTGTTCCCGGCGACGGCGTGCATCGTCGCAGCCCGGCTCGGCATTCCGGGTGCGGCTGCGTTCGACGTCTCGATCGGGTGCTCGGGTTTTGTGTACGCGGTGACAACCGCTGCGGCACTTATCCGCTCGGGTGTGTATTCGCGAATCCTCGTGATCGGCGCAGAGACGCTGTCGAAGCTCGTCGATTACACCGATCGTGCGACGTGCGTGCTGTTCGGCGACGGCGCGGGTGCGGTCGTGCTCGAGCGCTCCGATGAAGATTGTTTTCTGGGCAGCGAGCTTGGCGCCGAAGGCTCAGATCCGAGCGTGCTGTACCTTCCCGGCGGCGGCAGCCGTCTGCCGTTTAATCGCGCGGCGAATGGACACATGAATGGCCACGTGCCGTCGCCCGCCCCGTCCGACACCAATGGCGCGCTTTCCGAAGAACGGCTCGGCTATATCCAGATGCAAGGACAGGCGGTGTTCAAATTCGCTGTGCAGCAGATGGCGGGCTCGGTGCAGGCTGCGCTCGCGAAAGCGGGCCTGAAGCCGTCGGACGTCGACTTCGTCGTGCCGCATCAAGCGAACAAGCGCATCGTGGACGCCACGATGAAGATGCTGCAGTTGCCGCTTGAGAAATGCATTTCAAATATCGACGAGTATGGCAACACATCGGCCGCGTCGATCCCGCTCGCGCTTGCCGACGCGGTTCGCGCCGGCCAGGTGAAAAAAGGCAACGTCGTCGTGTTCGTCGCGTTCGGAGCCGGGCTCTCGTGGGGTGCCGTGGTCTGGCGCTGGCTCGGTGCGCCAGTCGGAACGCCCGCCGGATCCGCGTCTCAAGCAGCACAAGCGTAAGCGCCGCATGCCGACGCTTGGAGTGGTGTTTCCCGGTCAGGGATCGCAAAGCGTCGGGATGGGAATCGATGTCGCGGCCGGCTTCGCCACCTCGGCGGAGTGTTTCGAGCGCGCGTCGCACATCCTCGGTTACGATCTCCTTGAGTTGTGCCGCAGCGGCACGGACGAGCAGCTGCGCGAAACGCGCGTCAGTCAGCCCGCCATCTTCACAGCGAACATGGCGATCTACAAGGCTGTCGAGACGCTTGGCGCCGCAGCGGTGGTCTCGGCCGGTCACTCGTTCGGCGAATATTGCTCGCTAGCGATCGCGGGGTCGATGACGTTCGATGAAGCGCTCACGCTCGTCAACGAGCGAGGCATCGCGATGGGTGCGGCCGCTGACGAGGCCGCCGGTGCGATGGCGGCCGTCATCGGGTTCGATCAAGCGCGCATCGAAGCGATGTGCGCGCAAGCGAGGGAGCAGAGCGGTGCGCGCGTCGACCTCGCAAATCTCAATGCTCCTATCCAAATCGTGGTGTCCGGCGATGCGGCCGGCGTCAGTGCCCTGTGCGAGATAGCCAAGAATGGCGGCGCCAAACGCGTCGTACTCCTCAACGTTTCGGGAGCCTGGCACAGCGAGCTCATGGGATCTGCCGTCGCTCGCTTCGCGCCGTTCGTGGAGCGCGCGCAGCTCCAAACGCCGTCGTTCGAAGTGATCAGCAACGTCGAAGTCCGGCCGTACGAATCGGTCGAGCAGATCCGCCGCTGCTTGATCGCCAGCCTCGTATCGCGCGTGCGCTGGCACGAGACGGCGGAGGCGCTCGCGGCGCGCCGGGCCGACATCATCGTCGAATGTGGCGCAAGTGCGGTGCTCGCGCCTATGATGCGCCGACTGCCGGGCGTGGACGCCGAGCGCGTCATCCACGTGTCGGATCGCGAGGGCCTCGGTAAACTCGACGAGCTCATGCGCCGCTTCAAAGCGTCTGAGGTCGACTCGGCGCGCGCGCAAGCGAAATGAGCGACACGCTCGCTGGGAAAACGGCGATCGTGACCGGCGCGGGCACGGGACTCGGGCGCGCCATCGCACAGGCCTTCGCGCGCGAAGGCGCTGCCGTCATGCTCGCGGGCAGGCGCCGAGAGCCGCTTGAGGCGGTTAGGCAGGAGCTAGAAGGGGCCGGCGGAATGGCGCACGTGCACGTCGCCGACGTCTCCGTGCAGACTGAGGCCGCAGAGCTCGTCAATGCCGCGGTCAAGACGCTCGGGAGATTGGACGTGCTCGTGAACAATGCCGGGCGGACGTACGACCAGCTGATCCTGCGCATGCGATGGGACGAGCTGGAAAAAACCCTCGCGACGAACCTGCAATCGATGTTCTACACGTGCGCCGCGGCGGGAAAGGTCATGATAGCTCAGAAGAGCGGTTCGATCATCAATGTCACTTCCGTCGTGGCGCTGACGGGAAATCCGGGCCAGAGCGCGTATGTCGCCGCCAAGGCTGGCGTCATCGGGCTCACCAAGTCGCTGGCGCACGAGTTCGGGTCACGCAATATCCGCGTCAACGCGCTCGCGCCTGGTTTCATCGAAACGGACATGACGGCGGGGCTGCCGGAGGCTTTACGGGCGCAATATCTCGCGCGCGTACCGTTGCGCCGGTTCGGAGCACCCGATGAAGTGGCACGGGTCGCACTATTTCTCGCCGGCGACGCGTCGGCATACGTCACCGGGCAGACGCTGTGCGTCGACGGTGGTTTGCACATGTAGGGAGGGTTCGAAAACCTGATGTCAGTCTTCGACAAAGTGAAGAAGACCATCGTCGAACAGCTGGGCGTCGAAGAGAACGAAGTGACGATGGATGCATCGATCACCGATGACCTCGGCGCGGACTCGCTCGACCAGGTAGAGCTCGTCATGGCTCTCGAGACCGAATTCAATCTCGATATCCCAGACGAAGAGGCCGAGAAGATCAAGACGGTCGGCGACGCGGTCCGCTATATCGAAGAGGTCAGCGAGAAGGCGTGACGGTCGCGCGCGGCACCGCCCCGCACCTGCACCCGCGCTAGCTCCATCGATGTTCGAATCCCTCTCCGATCGCCTCGCGGCGATCTTCACGCGGCTGCGTTCGCGCGGCAAACTCAATGAAGCGGATGTCTCGGAAGTGCTCCGAGAGGTCCGCATCGCGCTGCTCGAAGCGGACGTCAACCTCGGCGTCGTCAAAGACTTCATCGCCCGCATACGCGAACGCGCGGTCGGTGCCGAAGTGCTCGAATCGATGACGCCCGCGCAAGCGGTCATCGCGATCGTTCACGATGGTTTGATCGAGCTGCTGGGCGCACAGCCGGCTCCAGTGCATTTCGCGCCGACTGGCGTCACCGCGGTGATGCTCGCCGGACTCCAAGGCAGCGGTAAGACGACGCAGGCTGCCAAGCTCGCGGCGATGTGGCAGGCACAGGGCCGCCGGCCGTTACTTGTCGCCTGCGACGTTCATCGTCCGGCCGCCATCGATCAGCTGGTCACGCTGGGCGCGGATACCGGCGTTCCCGTGTACCACGAACCTGGTATCGAAGACGCGCCGGCGATCGCGCGCCGGGCTTTAGAGCAGGCGCGGCAAACCGGCAACGGCGTGGCGATCTTCGATACGGCCGGCCGCCTTCAGATCGACGAGCCGATGATGGCGGAGCTCGAGCGCGTCAAGAACGCGGTCGGGCCCCACGAGACGCTGCTGGTCGTGGACGCGATGACCGGACAAGAGGCGGTGAAGGTCGCTACGGCGTTCGACCAGCGCATCGGCGTGACCGGCATGGTTCTGACGAAATTGGATGGTGACGCACGCGGCGGCGCAGCGCTTTCGATTCGGGCGGTGACCGGCAAGCCGGTGAAGTTCATCGGCGTCGGCGAGAAGATCGGCGCCCTTGAGCCGCTTTATCCGGATCGCCTCGTATCGCGCATTCTCGGCATGGGTGACGTGCTCACGCTCATTGAGAAGAGTCAGCGCGTCTTTGACGAAAAGCAGGCGAAGAAGCTCGCCACTAAGATCCGCGACGCGCGTTTCACTTTGTCGGATTTTCTGGATCAGATGCGGCAGATCAAGCGCATGGGGTCCGTGCAAGATCTGCTGAAGATGATCCCGGGCATGGGGAAGCTGGCCAACCGGCCGGAAGTCGACGAGCGCGAGCTGGCGCGTGTGGAAGCGATCATCCTTTCGATGACGCCCCAAGAGCGCACCGATCCACGAATCCTCAACGCCAGCCGGCGCCGGCGCATCGCCGCAGGAAGCGGACGAACCGTCCAAGATGTCAATCGCCTGGTCAAGCAGTTCGAAGCGTCGCAGAAGATGATGAGATCGATGACCAGGCAGCGAGGCGCGCCGCGCCTCCCACTCGCCTAAAAGGAGATACATTGGCCGTTAAGATCAGACTGCGCCGGACCGGCGCGAAAAAACAAGCATCGTACCGCGTGGTGGTAGCCGATTCCGGCTCGCCGCGCGACGGCCGTTTCATCGAGATCGTCGGTCACTTCAATCCGCGCCGCGTTCCGGCGGAGTTAGTGTTCGACGAGGACAAAGTGAAACGTTGGCTCGGCAACGGCGCGCAGCCGTCGGACACCGTGGCGCGCCTGCTCGCTGATAAAGGTCTCTACGACAAGTCGAAGGTGCCGATGCGTAAGCCGCGCGAGAAGCGCAAAGGAAAAGCCAATGCCTGACCGTCCGCCGGATTTCACCGATGTTGACCTCGACGAAGAGGACGACGACGACGCGCCCAAGCCGCCGGCGGATGCCGACGAGACTGTCGACTTCGACGATGAGGGCGACGACGACGATGACGAAGACGACGAAGATGATCTGAACGGCGGAGATGGCGCTGACGATCAAGGCGAGTCAGACGATGATCCGATGCCCGCCGCCGCGCCGTCGCGCGCGCAGTACAATGACGAGCGCGACGAGGATGAGGATGTGCGTGACGGCGTCCAACGAGCGGCTGCCGTCCTCAAGTATATCGTCGAGCATATCGTCGACGAGCCGAAACACATCTCGATCGGGGCAACCGAAGATGACCGCGGACCGGTGCTGCTGCTACGGGTCGCCGAGGATGATCGTGGCAAAGTGATCGGCCGCCAGGGCCGCATCGTGCAGGCGATCCGCACCGTTGTGAAGGCTGCGACGGTCGGTACCGGCGAGAAGGTCAGCGTCGAAATCATCGATTGAGCGCGGGCGGCGACGAATTCGTGCTCGTCGGCCGTGTGGTCGGATCTTTCGGACTGCGCGGCGACGTTAAGGTCGCCGCGTCAGCATTCACCCTCGTGGCCGGGCAGCACGCGATTGCGCGCATAGCCGGCCGGCCGGATCGCGCGCTCGTCGTTCGTTCGGTACGCCCCGCGACCGGACACGTGCGCGTTTCGTTTGATGGGGTTGATGACGCGGATGCGGCGGCGGAGCTGCGCGGAGCGACACTCCATGTAGCGGCGCGCGACATGCCGCCGCTTCCACCCGATGCCTACCGTGAATCGGAGCTTGTCGGCATGCGCGTCGTTGACGAGCGGCTCGGCGATGTCGGCGGCGTCGTCGGCATCGCACAATATCCCAGCGCCGATATGCTCGTGGTCGGGCCCAAACGTGTCTTGATCCCGATGCTGGCAGCGTACGGTCTGCGCGTTGACCGTGCGGCGCGCACGATCACGACGAAGCTGCCCGATGGTTTCGAGGAGCTGCTGTAGCCGATGATGCGCGCGGCGTTGCTCGGCGCGGCGGCGAATCCGAGTATGGCGCGTTTCGTGAGCGCGCACGGACGGCGTCTTGGGGCGTATCGCTTCGTCGCCGGCGAGACGCTGGACGAGTTCATGCGGGCGGTTGCCGCGGTGAATGCCAAGGGCATGCGCGTCGCGGCTGGGTTGCTTGGAGAAGATGTGCGCGATCCGGACGGCGCGCGAGCGGTTGCCGCCAACTATTGCGAGATGCTGGATCGTTTCGCTGCCGACGGCGCGATCGCGAACGTCGCTCTCAAGCTCACGCATCTCGGCATTGCGATCGACCGAGACCAAGTCAAGCGCAATCTCTCAACCGTTCTCGCAAAAGCCCGGGAGCATCGCAATTTTGTGCGCATCGACATGGAACAGTCGTCTTACGTCCAGGCGACGCTCGACCTGTACCGCGAGCTTCGAGCCGAAGGGATCGATAATGTCGGCGTCGTGCTCCAATCGTATCTCTATCGGTCGCTTCCGGACCTCGAGGCGCTGGCGCCGTTGCGGCCGAGCATCCGCATCGTCAAGGGCGCGTATCTCGAGCCGGCGTCGGTCGCGTATCCGCACAAGCGCGATGTCGACCGCAACTATGTCACGCTGATGGAAGCGAGCCTTGCTGGCGGCGGTTTTACCGCTATCGCGACGCATGACGAACGGATCATCGAGCACGCGATTGGGTTCATCAAGCAGCATGGGATCGATTCGGCTCGCTTCGAGTTCCAGATGTTGTACGGTGTGCGACCGGGGTTGCAACAGCGGCTCGCCGATCGCGGGTTTGGTGTGCGGGTCGCCGTGCCGTTCGGCTCGCAATGGTATCCCTATTTCATGCGCCGCCTTGCCGAACGCCCGGCCAATCTGTTGTTCTTCCTTTCTTCCGTGTGGCGCTCGTGAACCCCGAACGTGCGCGCGGCGTGTTCTGCGCCGCACTTACGCCGCTGGAAAATGACGGTCGCGCATCGCTCGAGCTGCTGGATGCGCATCTGCGCTTTCTGGTCGAGGCCGGATGCGCAGGGATCGTGCTGCTCGGAACTACTGGAGAAGCGAATTCGTTCACCGTCGCCGAGCGCACGTCGATATTGGACGCGGTGATCGCGCGCGGATTTCCGGCGGACAAGCTTATCGTGGGCACGGGGTGCTGCGCGGCCGGCGACACGGTGGCGCTGACGAAGCACGCCCTGGCCTGCGGCGTCACGCGCGTGCTGATGCTTCCGCCATTTTATTACAAGAATCTCGCCGATGAAGGCATCGCCGATGCGTTCGCTCGCACGATCGAAGCCGTCGGCGACGAGAAGTTGCGCATCTATCTCTATCAGATCCCACAGCTCACCGGCGTGTCATTCACGCTGTCGGTGATCGAGTTGCTCCTCGAGCATCACCCTGGAGCCGTCGCGGGGATCAAGGACAGTTCGGGCGACTGGGGCGCGATCGAGCAATTGTGTTCGCGCTTCGGCAAGCGCCTCGACGTGTTGGCCGGCAGCGAGCGTTTTCTGCTCGACGCGCTTCGTGCCGGTGCGACCGGATGCGTCACTGCGACCGCGAACGTCCATCCAAAATCGATCTGCGAGTTGTACGAGATGCGAGACAGCGGTGATGCACCAGCTTTGCAAGCGCGTGTCACCACAGCGCGGAGCGTGTTCGAACGATATCCGATGATCGCAGCGCTCAAAGAGGTGCGGGCGCAGCGCAGCGGCGATCCGCGTTGGCGAAACCTGCGCCCTCCCTTGACGCCGCTCGCGGCTGATGCACGCGACGCCCTTACGGCCGAGGTTTCGCCGGCCGGCCGTGCGTAGCGAACCTGCGGTATTTTAGGCCTTCGAAGTCGCGCCGGAGGCGGCTCTCGCTGCGAAGCCCGCGATGGCTGGATTGACGACATCGGGCCGCTCCGCCATCACGATGTGACCGGCGCCTGGAACTTCGAGGAGTTCGCTTCCAGCAAGACGTTCATGAAGGTAGCGCGAGAATTTCGGTGGTGTAAGCTTGTCTTCACCGCCCACGACGATGAGCGCGGGGACAGAGAGCTCGCTCAGGCGATCCATGACATCGAATTGATTGCACGCGGCATAATCGCATTGTGTCGAGCGGGGGCCGACAGTCGCGTGCCACGACGCTACTCGTTCGCGCAAGTCTTCGGGCGCAGCCGGTGAGACCGCGAAGTCGACGAATTTCGAAATGGACTCCGGCCAGCCGGAGTCGATCATGTCGAATATCTCTTGTGAGACCCTCAGTTTAGCGCCGGTTCCTATGAGGATGATTCCGGCTGCTTCATCAGGATGGCGCAGCGCCCACTCGAGCGCAATTGCGCCGCCGAGCGAATTGCCGCCGACGATCGCGGGTCCAGCGCCGGCCCACTTGACGTACGACGACAGCCATTCGGCCATGTCGCCGACGGTCGTCAGTGGCTCGCCGGCCGGGTGGCCCGGAAGCGAGACTGCATCAGAGCCGGGAAACGCCGCGACTTGGTCGCGGAAACTGTCTTGCGTGTAGCCCGATCCATGGACCCAGAACAGACGCATGGCTCGCCTTTCAACGGGCTGCGGGGCTCGACCGCTGACGCGCTTTACCCGGGCGGCATGCAAGGCATCGCACGTATGTTCGACGAACTTGCGTTCGCATGTTGGACGTCGCGAGCGTGGGCGCGCTCGAGAAGACCGATCTTTGGTCATGTCCGTTCGCGGTGCTCGACATCGAAACGACGGGCAGCGTAGCGGGGAAGCATGCAGTCACCGAGATCGCCGTGGTCCACGTCGCCGAAGGCCGGCTGACCAAACGCTGGCGTTCATTCGTCAATCCCCGCCAGCCGATTCCTCGCTTCATCACCGCGCTCACCGGGATAACCGACGATATGGTCGCCGGCGCTCCGGTCATCGGACGTATCCTGCCCGACATCCTCGAGTTCATCGGGGATGCGATCATCGTCGGCCACAACGTGCGCTTCGACGCGGGGTTCATCGAACACGAACTCCGAGCGCACGGTTTCTGCGGGTTGGCCAACCCGACGATTGACACGCTCGTGCTCGCTCGACGGACGATCGCCGAAGTCGCCAACTACCGTCTGGGCACCCTCACCCGCGAGTTGGGCATCGACGTCGAGAGGCACCATCGCGCGCTTGCCGATGCTACGGCGACCGCAGAGCTGCTCGTGCATTGCATCCGCAAGCTCGAGGATCAGGGTGTGTTCACGTATGGCGCGCTGCTCGAGCATTTGCGGCTGCGCGCACAGCCGCGCAGGCGTGCTCGCGGTGCGCGGCCGCCCGCTGCTCAATTGCCAGTGTGGACGTCGATCTTGCTTGACGAGCTCGCGGGCGTCCCGTCCGAGCCAGGCGTGTATCTTCTCAAAGATGCGGGCGATCAGGTCGTCTACGTCGGCAAGTCGCGCAACTTGCGCCAGCGGCTGCGGGCGTACGCGACGACCGGAGCACCGGCAGGCCAAAAGCTGCACGCCCTGCGCGGAGTCGTGGCCACGTTCGATTATCTGGTGACCGGGTCGGAATTCGCTGCGCTGTTGCTCGAAGCGCAACTTGTGCGGCGCCACAATCCACCGTTCAATGCGCTGCTGCGCAACTTCAAGGAATTCGCGTTCATCAAACTCGAGTCGGGGAGGCATGCGCGCGTCCTCGCGACGACGCGCCTTCTCGCTGACGGCGCGCGCTATTACGGCCCATATCGCAGCATGCCGGCGGTGCGTGCCGCGGTCGCGGCGCTCCAAGACGCGCTTGGTTTGCGTGGCACCGATGCGCCGGAGTCTGATGCAGCGTCGATGCCGCCCGGGCGGGCGGAAGCGCTGGTCGATGAGGCCGTGGCGTTCTTGGAAGGCGGCGCCGATGACATCTTGCTGGCCACAGCGCGGCGGCGCGACGAGGCAGCAGCCCGCGGGCGAGACGATGTGGCGCAGCGAGAGGACGTACGGCTCGAGCGCCTACGGCGGCTCCGCTCGGGTCACGCAGAACTCGAGTATGCGATCGGCTTGAACGTGGTCGTCATGGCGCCGTCGACCGACCCTGCCGTCGAACAATGCTTTCTGTTTTGCGGCGGACGCCTCGCAGGCGAATGCGAATTGCCGCGCCGTTTGCCGCTGCGAGATGTCGCGCGCGCCCGCCTTACCGCGCTCTTAACCGAGCGCTACCGGCCCTCGGCGATCGCGCACTCGTTCGCCCGGCAAGAAGAGATCGATGAAGTATCTATCCTCGCGGCCTGGTACCGCGAGCGTCGCGAGGGCTTGTGCTACGTGGATCTGCCCGCAATCGAGCCATCGGGCAGCCTGGCCGCCCGCTGGGCAAGCGCGATATTGGACGGTGAGACGCTAGACGTGCGCGGGGAAGTACCAGAGAATCAGCGCGAACAGCAGCACGAAGCCGGCGGACAGCAGATAGAAGAGGAACGCTGCGCCGCCGTCACTTGCGGTTCGGTGCTGGATTTGGCTGGTTGAGGAAACGCTTGACATCTTGGCACCGTCCACTTTACGCGCAAAAGCCTAAGATCTGCTGAATATCATCTGACTTCTGGGCGCCATAAGCTATGACGCCGCTCACGCCCAGCAGAGGCGGGGGCGAAGCGGCCGTCGTAATTATGCGTCTCGGGCTTCCCGCCACCCGGATTTTGTTGATGAAACTTCCCGCCGCCCTCGCCGCCCTCGTCCTTGCGTGCATCCCGGCTGTTGCGCTGGCGATTCCACATGCGACTGCGCCGGTCGACTCGCTCACCAAAGATACGCTGATCCCAGAAGGCACATTCATCCGGATCCGCATGCTCACCGCACTTTCGTCGTCGTATAGTCACGCGGGCGATCCGTTTTCGTGGGTCGTGTCAGACGACGTGAAACTTGGATCGCGCGTCGTCGTACCGCAGGGAACGCTCGGCTACGGAAGAGTGCGCTACGTGAGTCCCGCTCATGGCGGCAACACGCCTGGGTTCGTCTCGTTGACGTTTTATCCGATCAGCTTGACCGACGGCGGGCGCATCAACCTCGCAATAACGCACGCAAGCGCCGTGGCAGACGAGAACAACAAGAACGGCTACGGACCGGCGGCAGACGACGTCGCGAGCATGGTGCTCCCGTATTTCTTTCTCTTCGATGCGTTGCGCAAAGGCTCGGACATGGTGATCCCAAAGAACGCCGTGTTCCATGTCGCAGTGACCGAAGACGCGTTCGTCCAGCCGGCCGCTGTCGCGATCTCAGCAACGCCGCCGCCCGCGACGCCTGCACCAGCGCCCGGCAGCTCAGCCACTCCGAACAGTGTAGAGACCGGAGCCACGCCGACTCCCGTGCCGGGGACGACGGGCGTTCCACACCGCTCGACGCCGGCGCCGTCATCAGCTCCCAGTCCGGCTCCGACGAGCGCGCCCGCCAAGTAGTCTAGACTCGAAATTCTGCGACGCGGCTCGTCAGCGTGCCGATTCCTTCGATCGTCACGCTGACTTCGTCGCCGCGCTGCATCGGCCCGATGCCGCTCGGTGTACCGGTCGCGATCACATCGCCGGGTTCTAGCGTGAAGGCCGCGCTGATGTATTCGATGAGCGCCGGCACGTCGAAGATCAGCTTGCTTGTCGGGCAATCCTGTTTGAGCACTCCGTTCAACCTCGTCTCGATCCGCAGCGCTGCAGGATCCAGATCAGAGACGACACACGGACCCAGCGGTGCAAACGTATCGAAGCCTTTGGCCCGCGCCCACTGTCCATCGCGTTCCTGCAAATCGCGAGCGGTTACATCGTTGCAAATGGTATATCCGGCGATGACGCCGTGTGCGTCGGCACGCAAGACATTCCGGCAGCGCCGCCCTATGACGACGGCGAGCTCTCCTTCATAGTCCACCCGCGTGCTCTGACGCGGGTACACGATGTCGGCGCCGGGATCGAGCAGCGCCGATGGGGCCTTGAAGAAAAGTAACGGCTCCTTCGGCAGGGGATTACCCAATTCGGCCGCATGGTCCGCGTAATTTCGGCCGACGCCAATGATCTTCGAAGGCAACACGGGCGCGAGAAGCCGGACGTCCGATAGCGGCCAGCGCCCTGATTGCGAGACTGCAGTTTCGCCATCGATAGTGCCGGACAGCGTCTCGCCGCCCACCCAGAAGCGAATCGACTTCATGCGCCGCGTTTGCGTACGGGCCTGGGGTTTGCCTTGTCGCAAGCGATGGATGCGCCGAGAGGCTTTGCTGCACAGGCGCGCGGAAGAGGCCGCGCCATGAGCACGCATGAGTTTGATCTGTGCGTCGTCGGCGCGGGCAGCGCCGGCTTTGCCGCGGCGACCACCGCGCGCCGGCTTGGCAAGCGTGCGGCATTCGTCGAGTCTGAAGGACAGCTCGGAGGGTTGTGCATCCTACGCGGCTGCATGCCGTCGAAGACGGAGCTGCGCTCGGCCGAGATCGCGCACCTTGCTCGCACAGCCGGCGAGGTCGGCATCGAAGTTGCCGGTGTGCGCGCCGATGTTCCAGCAGTCGTCGCACGCAAACGCCGTATCATCGAGGGGTTCGCCGACTACCGCGTCGCAGGCATCAAGGAATTTCCGCTCTACCGCGGCCAGCCGCGGTTCACCGGTGGCCACGAGATCGTCGTGGGCTCCGAGACCATACGTGCCGCTAAGTTCCTGTTAGCGATGGGGTCGGTCATCAACGTTCCCGACATACCCGGCCTGAAGGCCACGGGCTTCCTCACAAGCGATGATATTCTCGAACTCGAGCAACCACCGCCTCGTTTCATCGCGCTGGGCGGCGGGCCGACGAGCTGCGAATTATCGCAGTACTTACGGCGCATGGGTTGCGATGTCACCCTGCTGCAACGCAGCATGACGCTGCTTTCGTCCGAGGACCCCGACGTGGGAACGACGCTCGCAGCCGCGTTTGAAGACGACGGAATCAAGTTGCACACCGGCATGACGATCAAGCGCGTCGAACGCGCCGGCCGTCACAAACGAGTGGTCGCGCAACGCGGGATTGAAGAGATCGCGTTTGAGGCAGATGAGATCTTCATGGCGTTGGGCAGGCGGCCGAATGTCGACGGCTTCGGTCTCGACGCCTGCGGCGTGGCGTTTGACCAAAATGGGATCGAGGTCGACGAGTACTTGCGCACGACCAATCCAGACATCTTCGCCGCGGGCGATGTGACCGGCGATTACGAGCTGGTGCATGTCGCCGTTTACGAAGGTCAGCTGGCGGCTCGCAATGCCCTCGGCAATGGGATGAGCAAAGCCAACTTCGACTTGCAGCACGCACGCGCGGTGTTCACTGACCCGCAGGTCGCGATCGCCGGTCGCACCGAGCGCGAATGTGAGGCGCGCGGCATCGAATACGCGCGCGCTGCGTACCCGTTCGACGACCTCGGTAAGGCGATCAGCGCGAATCTCACCAAGGGGTTCGCCAAGATCCTCGCTGCGCCGGATGGGACGATCCTCGGCGTCACCATCGTCGGGGCCGAAGCGGCCGACCTCATCCACGAAGCCATCGCGCTGCTCTACTTCCACGCAAATGTGCGCGACATGATCGAGATGCCGCATCTGCACCCAACGTTGTCCGAGATTCTCACATATCCGGCCGAAGAGCTGTGCGAGCGGCTCGAAGGCCAAACACATGTCCTCGTCTGCCCGTAGCCGGACGCTCTTCGAGCACCCGCGGCTCTACGATCTCGCGTTCGGGTTTCGCGACTTCGTCGAGCAGTGCGATGGGCTGCTCGCACTGGCGCGGCGCTACCGGGCCGCTCCGGTACGCGCTGCGGTCGAGCTGTGTTGTGGTCCAGCGCACCATTTGCGCGAGCTCGCAGGGCGAGGCATCCGCACGTATGGCATCGACCTCAATCGCGAGATGTTAGCGTATGCGCGCAGCTTGAACAGGCGCGACCGTGCAAAGGTTCAGCTAATGCGCGCGGACATGCGCACGTTCGCGCTGCCGCAGCGCGTCGACTTGGCCTACTGCCTGTTCGACTCGTTCTGTCACAACGCGACCGACGCCGATGCCGTGGCCACGCTGCGGGCGACCGGCGCAGCCTTGCGGCGCGGCGGCGTGTTCATCGCCGAACTCACCCACCCGGCGGATTTCTTCGCCGGCATGCGCACGCGCAGCCGCAGCCGCTGGACGATGCGCTATCCCGACGTCGTGATCTCGACCCGCTTCGCGCACACGCGCGTCGATCCCATCGAGGAGACGTTTGAGCCTGCGATCGACATCGACGCTCGCTATCGCGACGGCAGGCGGCCGGCGCACATCGTCGATCGTTTGCAGTATCGGATCTGGCTGTGCAGTGGATTGCGCAACGTCGCCGCAGCCAGCGGCTGTTTCGACATCGTCGGCTGGCACGGCGACTTGACCCCTTCAATTCCGTTGAGCATGCGCGAGGAATCGTGGCAGATGGTCGTCGTCATGCGGCGCCGTTGATGACTGTTCTGATCGTGGCTCTCGCGCCGTGGTCCTTGCGGCTGAAGGAGCGGATCAACTCGTCGTGTGCCGTCACCCTTGTGCGCGATGACGATGCGGCGGCGATCGATCAGGCGCTGCCGAGCGCGGATATCGTGATCAGCGGGCGTTTTGACGCCGCGATGGCGCGACGGGCGACCTCGCTCAAGTTGATCATCTGCCCATGGGCGGGAACAGAGAACATCGACCGCGAGCAGGTGCCGGCAGGCGTCACCGTGGTCAGCTCGGGCGGTCCTGAAGAAGCGATCGCGGAGTACGTGCTGGCGACGCTCATCGCGATGCGCCGCAGTTTGTTCGACGCGGACCGGCGGTTGCGCGCCGGCGAGTGGAAGTACGGATTTCTCGCGGACCGGGTCGTCGATGAGGTGTATGGATCAGCACTGGGGATGATCGGGTTTGGCCGCATCGGGCATGAGGTAGCTAAGCGAGCCGCATCGTTCGGCGTTCGATGCCGGGCGGTGACGATGCATCCGAAGCGCGCGCAGCCGCCACCCGGGGTCACGATAGACATCGGCGCTTTGACGGACGCTGCGGCAATCGACTCATTGGTCGAATGGTCCGATGCGATCGTCGTCTGCTGCGAGCTATCCGACACGACCCGAGCGATGTTCGATGCACGACGACTCGCACTTATGAAATCGACCGCGATTCTGATCAACGTCGCGCGCGCCGGAGTCGTCGTCGAGCAGGCTCTTTTCGACGCGCTCCGCGCAGGGCGGATCGGCGGCGCGGTGCTCGACGTCTGGTACCGCTATCCGAGCAGGCGCGGCCAGCAGCAGGTTCCATCCAATTGCGACTTCGCCGCACTCGATAACGTGATAATGACGCCCCACTACAGCGGGTGGACGCGTCCGGCCGTCGAGCGGCGTCTCGAGCGCATCGTCGATGCCGTCGAATCGTTCGCGTCGAAGAATCGTGGCTAAGCGGCGCGCCGGTTTGTAGCTAGCAGGTCCCGTGCGCGCGCGAAGATCGCGCGCAGCATCGCCGCAGTAAGCTTTCCGGTGTTCGTGTTCTGACGGCTTGGATGGTAGCTGCCGATGAGCGCGAGCGTAGTCTTTCCGGTCGCGTGGAGCGTGTACTCCGCTCCGTGCGCGAAACGGGGCCGGCCGCGCGTCCCTGCGCCATAGCCTCGCTCGCGGAGCCGGTCGTAGGCGATGTCAAAACCGATCTTGCCAAGTCCGACGACCACCCGCACGTCGTTCAACAGGGCAAGTTCGGCTCGCATGTGCATCGCGCAGTTCGCGATCTGGCGAGGCGTCGGTTTGTTCTTAGGAGGCGCGCAGCGAATGGCCGCCGTCATGAAAGCATCGACCAGCTCGAAGCCATCTCCGCGGCGCTGCGATGTCGGCTGCGTCGCGAAGCCGGTCTCGTACAACGCGGGTGCGAGCCATGCGGCTGAGCCGTCGCCGGTGAACATGCGCCCCGTGCGGTTGCCACCGTGAGCCGCGGGCGCGAGACCGACGATCAACAAGCGTGCGTCCTTGGGACCCGTGCTGGGAACAGGTTTGCCCCAATAGGTATCGCCGGCGAACTCGCGTTTCCGAGCACGCGCAATCTCGGCGCAGTAACGACGCAGTTCCGGACAACGACGGCAGGCGACGATACGCCGCCGGGCTTGCGTCAGCGTCATGCCGGCACCGGTGCCATGCCAAGGCGCTTCATGTCGTATGCAAGCGTTTCGCGCAATCCTGGCTCGAGCGGGCGCGGATCGTATCCGAGCTCGTTCCGCGCTTTTGCATTGCTCCCGAGGTACGTGACGCCGGCGCTTACGCGCAGCGCTTCAGCGCTGTACATGTCGGGCAATGGAACGATCGCACCCGCGGCGCCGATCGCGGCGGCCAGCGCGCGCATCGTACCCGGGCCAGGGTGGATGCGCGGAGCTTCGATGCCGGTGATGCGCTCGGCCACTGCGAGCGCGTCGATGAGCGTGTAGGGAGGTCCGGCGATGATATACGATTCCCCCGCATGGCCCTTGTCCATCGCCAAGATGTGCGCGCCTGCGATGTCGTCGATGTATCCCCAGCAGAACGCCGTGCCGCGCGGCGCGAGCGGCAGCTTGCGGCGCAGATACATCACGATGGTCTCACCTAACGCACTCGTATCGTTCGGTCCGTATACCGCTCCCGGCATGACGATGACGAGCGGCAAACCTTCGCGTATCATCGGCTCGGCGACTTCATAATGCGCGACCCACTTCGTGCGATCGTACTCGGATAACCACGGCCCGCCGCTGGTATGGAACGACTCATCGACGAGCACGCCGTGCGTATCACCGTTGACCGCCAGCGTGCTCGTGTAGACGCCCTTTGGGATACGCAGGTCCTTCATGGCTGTCAATACGTTCCGCGTGCCTTCGATATTGATCGCTGCGCCTGCCGATGGATCGCGCGCCCCGATCTTGTACCAACCAGCGATGTGGAAGACGCCGTCGGCGCCGGCCATCGGTCCGCGCAAGCTCGCTGCATCGGTGACGTCGCCCGCGGCGACCGTGATGCCGAGTTTCGCAAGCTCGGTTGCACGCAATGGATCGCGCGCAAGTGCGACCACGCTATGACCTGCCTGCGCGAGCTGCCGTGCGACTGCGCCGCCTACGAAACCGGTCGCGCCTGTGACGAAATATCTCACTGCGTGCCCGTTTTGTGCCGCGCTCGACGTGACCTTCGCATCTCGGTGATTTGTCGCGCGCAAAGACATACGCATGGGATGTACGCAACAGCAGGACGCGCCGGCCGTCTGGGCCAAGCGGCCGCCGACGTGGCGACAGAAGAGCCGGTGAAGCGCCGGCGATTGGTCGACGAAGCGCAAAGCGGCACGATTCGCGCGGCGGTCCTCGGAATCAACGATGGCCTCGTCACGAATGTGTCGCTGATCCTTGGCGTTGCCGGCGCCAATGCGGACGCTGCATTCGTACGATTGGCCGGACTCGCGAGCCTCGTCGCAGGCGCCGGCTCGATGGCCGTCGGCGAATACATCTCGATGCAAGCCCAGCGCGAGCTGCTCGAGCGCGTGCTGAGCGACACACGCACCGAGATGCACGAACGGCCGAAAGCGATGATCGAGAAGCTGGCGCGAGTGTTCGAGCGTACCGGTGTGCACGGCGACGATGCGCTTCACGCCGCTGAAACGGTGGCGGCCGACCGTCAGCAGGCGGTCGAGACCTACGTGCGCGCGGGTTTAGGTTTCAACCCAGATGAGCTGGGGTCACCGCTTGCGGCAGCGCTCTCGTCGTTGGTCACCTTTGCGCTCGGTGCGCTAATCCCGTTGCTGCCCTGGTACTTCGTATCGGGCGATCGCGCAGTGCTGGCATCGATCGTTCTTGGGGGAATCAGCGCGCTTGCGATCGGAGCCTATCTTGGGCGCCAGACTGGTAAGGGAATCATCTTTTCTGCCGTACGCCAGCTCATCGTGCTTGCCATTGCCGCCTCGACCACGTATCTCGTAGGGCGCCTCTTCCAAGTCCCCGTCCACTGACGAAAGGAAATACCATGCCGATACGAACCGCCCAAGCACAATGGAACGGTGACCTCCGCAGCGGCAGCGGTCACATGCGATTTGGCGGCGGCGCTTTCGATGGCGCGTATAGCTTCGATTCGCGCTTCGGCGACGGTAAAGGCACGAATCCGGAGGAGCTGATCGCCGCCGCGCATGCCGGTTGCTTCAGTATGGCGGCCGCTGGCGCGCTCACGCGGGCCGGCCACCCGCCGACCAACATCGACACAACAGCAAACGTATTGATCGAGCAAAAACCCGAGGGCTTTCGGATCACCTCAATCGCGCTGACGACGACTGCTGTTGTGCCTGGAATCGATGCGGCGCAATTCCAGACGATTGCAGAAGAGGCGAAGAAGAACTGCCCGATCTCAGTCGCTCTGTCGGCCGTGAACATCACGCTCACAGCGTCGCTCAAATGATAAGACGAGCAGAGTTCGCGGGTGGACTGGGCGCAGGCATCTTGAGCGCGAGCCTCGCCGGCGGTGTTCTCGCCGGCACCACGGACCCCGCGCGTGCGCTCGCTGCCGGCGTGCCCTATAAAGAGATCGAGTTGCCGGCGCTTTTCAGGGGCGGCCGTCCATTCTTGAGATTGACCGCAGGCGACGGCTCACATGCGATCGCGTGGTTGGACACCAACGGCAGCGGTTTTATCTCAAACGCGTTCGCACAGCGGATGCACCTAACGATCAGCAATGGAAGGGCCACGTTACCGACGTTCAGCGAACAACTGCCGCCCGTCGGTGGCGACGGCACCCTGCCGGTGATTGCGGTCGATCCGAGCGACGCGATTCTCGCGGGCGTCGACATCCAGCTCGGCAGCTCGTGGTTCGCAGGGCGCGTCTGGACGATCGATTATCGCAACGAAAAGATCACGTGGCATGAAGACGGTCACTCGATCACGGCCGATGCGATCAATCCCGTCAAGTTGCATTTCCCGATGCCCGGCTATCCGTCGCTGCCGATCGTCGTCGAGGGAGAACTCGTCGAGATGATGCTCGATACCGCTGCGTCGCTGGTCGAACGCGGTAGCGTCGTTGCCACGAGCTTCATCACTCGCGAGCGCTTTACCAAATGGCACAACGCGCACCCCGAATGGACCACGCGCACCGTCGCCGCCGGCGTCGACTGGATCGAGGTGCCAGAGGTGCGTATTCTTACGGTGCCGATGGGTACGGTGTCGTTCACGACGCGTCCAGGCGACGATGTCTTTCAGGGCGAGCACATCGCGGGTAAAGCCGGCTCCAACGCGTGGGCGTTTCGCGTGCTGATGCTCGATTACGTGCGCGGCTTCGCCGCGTTCGATTAGCGCGTGAACGTTCTAGTCATCGGCGGCACCAAGTTCCTCGGCACGCACGTGGTCGAAGCCGCGCTCGCGCGTGGTGATCGCGTCACGGTATTCCACCGAGGTCGAAGCGGCCCGACACCCGCCGGCGCCGAGTGGATTCCAGGCGATCGCCAAGCTGATCTCGACGCTCTGGATGGGCGCCACTGGCACGCGGTGATCGACACATGCGGCTTCGTACCTCGAGTCGTCCGTGCTTCTGTCGATGCGCTGCGCGACCGCGTCGAATGGTATGCGTTCATCTCGACGATGAGTGTCTATCCAGATCGATTCAGCGGCGACGGCGATGAGACTGAGCCGGTTGTTGAGCTGGATGAGCCCAGGGTCGAAGAAGTGACGCCGGAGACGTACGGCGGATTGAAGTCGTTGTGCGAAAATGTCGTCACATCTGCAATGTCCGGCCGCTGCCTGGTCATCCGGCCTGGGCTTATCGTCGGCCCTCGGGATCCGAGTGACCGCTTCACCTACTGGCCGCACCGCTTTGCGCTCGGTGGTGATATCGTGGTGCCGGGACCGCCAGAAGCTGAGGTCTCGTTCATCGATGTACGCGACCTCGGCGAGTTCATCGTCGGCGCGCTGCACGCGAAACTGACCGGGGTTTTCAATGCGAGCGGAACATATGGCGCCGTGCAAATGGCCGATGTCGTCAACACGTGCCGCGAGGTTGCCGGCAGCGGCGACGCGATCTGGCTGAGCGAAGCGTTCTTGTTGCAGCACGGCGTGACTCCGTGGACCGAGTTGCCTCTTTGGATACCGGCCGGTGAAAGCGACATCGTGAAAGCTAGCTCGGCACGCGCCGTGGCGTCGGGTCTCACATATCGTCCGCTCCGCGAGACGGTTCAAGCGACGTTGGAGTGGACAACGCAGCGCGGACTCGAACGCGAATTGCGCGCGGGCCTCACTCGACAGCGCGAGGCCGAGCTGTTGCGCGAGTGGCGAGCTACGGAGAAGGCGGCCAGTTCCCCGTCGTAAAGCCGGCGTTGAATCCGCTCTTGAGAAAGGCCAGCAACGTGCCGCGCTGATCCGCTGCGCCATACACGGCGTCGTATGGCAAAATGCCAAGATGTCCGCTCCCGCTGGGCACCCATTTTCCTTCGCCTGGCGGCTGCAGCGCAATCGTCGTTAGCATCGGCGGTTCGGGCGACGTGTACGTGTAGTATGCAGGCATGGGAATGTTGACGTCGCCGGCCCAGAAGCCGACTGCGATCACCTCATGCGAATACGCCTCGCGCTCGACGCGGCTTGCACCGGGGCGTTCCGGTGCGCGACGCCCGGAGTATTGTGCCATAGCGAGATCGAGACTGTGCCAAAAAAGATGCACCGGGCTCGTCTTGCCCAGAAAGCCGTCAGCGTGTTGCTCGCACACGTCGCGCGTCCACACGAGGATGTGCCACCAGCGCCTGACCGCATCTTCGTCGTAACTGTGATGCTGCTCGTCGTCCGGAAACGGCGTTGTCATATCGACGCCATACGGCTTCGCGAGAATGCGGACATGGATCCCGAGCTCATCGAGCGTCTTCATAACCTCTCGATAGAAGGTCGCGACGGACAAGCCGTCGTGGAGCGGTATCGTGCGCGTGCGACCGTCTGACACTTCGATCTCAAATACGCTTCGGTCGAAATCGAATGTCATATCGAAGGAGATGTCGCCGGCGAGCAAGGGCGGGCTATACAATCCGCGTGACGTGATGTGCAAGGTCACGTGCCACCAGTGGTTGCGGTGCGGCGCAAGTGCGAGACGGATCTTGCCGGCGATCTGCGCCCATAAGTGTACCGTGCGTTTCGTCGGTTCCCACGACGCGAACGGGAGCGCTTGCAACAGTGCTGTCGCCATGGTCCGCTATTCTCCCCTCAGTGACGCAAACCCAAGATGCCGACTACGATCTCAATACCGATGAGCAGGATCACGATCAATTCGAGGAATTCACTGCGCGCCGTCTGCGCTTGGTCCGTCAGATACCGATAGACGTCGCCGACCGCGTCAAGCTTGCTCTCGATCTGGCGTTGCCAGACGTCGAGGCCGAGACGCTGTGCGATCGCGCGATAGATGCGCGCGTAATACGCGTCGCCGACGATCTTGAGCGCGTTGCTCGCACGATCGGTCAGCTCGCGGATGTCAACCAGTAGATAGCGCAGCTGCTGAGCGCGCTCTTCAGTCTGACGGCGGCGCAGCGCGTTCCAGCGCGGCGGCTGCGCGATCTCGGCGGGATAGATGGCTTCCAACTCTTTGTCGAGGCGATCGTCGTAGTTGCGGAACTCCACCAGCTGCGAGTTGGCGAAATCGAGGAGATCGACGATCACCTGTGTGTTCTCGCGGCTGTCATAGATGAATGCCGAGTCCCACTGGACGACGACGAGATCATCCGGCAAGTAGCTGAAGCGTAAGCGCAGCGTCTCCGCCTGCTCTTCGGGCGAAAGCGGTTGGTGTTCAGCGGAGATCAGGCCGACGATCGCCGCGCCGTAGTTGGCGAGCAACGCTGCAGCGTCGATCGGTACTTCAAGGCGCTCGATCGCCGCACTGAAGTAGTCCTCGACGAGCGTTTCGTGCGGTTCGACCAGCGCTGCCGAGCAATCGTGCAAGATCCCATCGAGCAGCGTGCGCGCTGCGCCGAGAAGTCTGTCGCCGGCGCGCAACGCGATGACGAGATCGATGAGTCCGGACCAGTCTCCGGCGTAGGGCACCGCAAAGCGTATCGAGACGACGCCGTAATTGTAGATCTTGGCCCGCGCGGTCGCGCTCACGCCGTCGAAGGTAACCGCTGGTAAGTTGGCAGCGAGCGGCGGTACGGCAAACTGGATGTTCTCAGGTGTGGTCGCCGCGCGGAAGCGAAGGGGTGCTGGCGCAGCGGCTTCGCCGACAATGCTGCCGAGTTTGGTCAGATCGATCGTGTCGGCGACGTCGAACAGGAAACTGGCGTAGAACATCGCGCTCGCGATGCGCGGACCGGCGACGGGCATGCTGACCTCTGTCCGCGGCGCACGAGCGATTCCTCCTTCCGGCATCCAAGGCGGCAGGAGGCCGCGCCCGCGCCGAAAAGGAGTGCGGGTGCGTCGTAGAGCGCAACGCATGACAAGATGTTGAACAGCATCGGCATCAGCATCGCGGCTTTGGCCGTGCTGCTCGCGATCATGCTTTGCGGCTTCGCGGGATTTTGGCTCGGCAAGCGCTCGCGCCCGAACGACAAAGAAGACGCACCCTTTGGGATCATTCAGGCCTCGGCATTCGGACTGGTCGGCCTGCTGCTCGGCTTTTCGTTCTCGATAGCGGTCTCGCGTTTCGATCAGCGCCGCGACACCACAGTGCGCGAGGCGAATGCGATTGGACGCACTGCGCTGCGCGTCTCGCTTTTAGACGAGACCGACGGTCGCCAGATGTGGTCGTTGCTGCGTGAGTACGCTCGCGCTCGTGTTGATTTCGCGGCTGCGGGAACAAAAACGGGAGCGCGCATCGGTCCAGGTGAGCGCAGCGATGTGCTGCAAGCGCAGATGTGGACGGCTGCGATGCACGCCGCCGCACGCGATCCGCGCTCGACGATGGTCCCCCTCTTCGTTCAGTCGCTCAATGAGACGATCGATGTGAGCGGGGAGCAGGCCGCTGCATTGGACGCCACAATACCTGAGTCCGTGTTGCTGATCGTGGTCGGCGTCATGTTGCTCGCCGCCGCGCTCCTCGGCGTAAGCTTTGCACGCGGTGCGCTGTTTGAGATGGGGCCGTTTGTGCTGTTTGGCGCCATGCTCGCT
>DASRXC010000033.1:0-3404 GCA_035654355.1 Binatus sp. (SeqCode) | reverse complement strand
GTGGAGGAGATCCTCGCCCACCTTGGCCGCGCCTCGCGGCCCCGGCCGCCCAGCGCAGGGC
Organism: Binatus sp. (SeqCode); assembly: GCA_035654355.1. Lineage (GTDB taxonomy): Bacteria > Vulcanimicrobiota > Vulcanimicrobiia > Eremiobacterales > Eremiobacteraceae > JAFAHD01. The sequence goes on along the minus strand of DASRXC010000033.1, from coordinate 3,343 downwards.
CGCCCGCCGGGACCGCCGGCGTCATCCGTTGGGAAGACCCCGCTCGGCTCGGCCCCACGCTCGTCCTCTGTTCGCCGCCGGTTGGACGCTTGACGCTCGCCTCGCGATAGGCCCACAATGACGTGCCCATGCCCGGCTCCTACGGGATTCCACGGGATTCCCACGGCCTGCGAGACGCGTCCCCCGCGCCGGGGGCTGTCGGTTGGCTCTCGCCTCCGTCTGAAAAGGCCGTTTACGTTTGCTATGCGCCGCGCGACCTGTCGGTTTCCGTCGGGTCTAAGGCCGGATCCTCGGGGATATTTCTACCGGTGTACTCGAACGAAAGCGCCGACGGCGGTGCGTCGCGGTTCGCGAGCGTTGACGTCCCGGCGGCAGCTGCGTCTTGTGCTCGGTTTGCTCGTGCTCGCGACCTCGAGCGCCTGCCGCTGATGCTGCTGCAGGATTGGCGGTCGCGACCGCTGGCCCAGCGCCTTTCCATCCAGCCCATTCTGCCTGAGCGCGTCTGGCTGAGGGTGGCCCGCTGGTGGCTGCGCATCGCTGAACTTGGATGAAGCTCGCTCGGATCGATCCCCCAGGACTCTGGTGTTCTCACCAGGCCGTGTGTGATGCCATCGCGCAGTGCGGAGGCCGCACCTTTCTCGAAGTAGGCTGTGGCGCCGGGCACTTGTCGCGGTGGCTGTGCGAACGTGGTCTCAGCGGGCGCGCCGTCGACATGTCCGCCGCGGCGATTGCTGAGGCGCGTGACCACCTCGCGGATTTTGTCGACGCCGGACGTGTGCAGATCGACCAGGCCGACGTACTAGGTGAGCATGACGAACGCGGCTACGACGTGGTGCTGAGTCTCATGGTGATGGAGCACGTGAAAGACGACCTGGCGTTTGCCACGCGGCTTGCGGCCCGTGTGAACGCGGGCGGGCACCTCATCATCGGTGTTCCAGGCCGTCGCGATCGTTGGAGCATCGAAGACGAGACGGTCGGACACTGGCGGCGATACGACCGCGACGATCTTGCGCGTGTGCTGGAGAACGCGGGTCTGCGAGACGTACAGGTGTGGTCGGTTGCTGTTCCGGTCGCGAACCTGCTCTTTCACGCCGGGAATATCCTGCTGCGGCTGGGCGGCGAGGCCTCGAAGAAGGACACGCTTTCACGGCAGGCGCAAACCGAGCAAAGCGGGATTCGCGAGATTCCGTTCAAGACGATGTTTCCGCCAGCATTTCGCTTTGTGCTCAACCGCTACACCATGGCGCCGCTATTCGCACTGCAGCGGCTGTTCTATCGAACAAACCGTGGACTCACGCTGATCGGCTTCGGCGAGCGCGCGACATGAAACGAGTCGCCATTCTGCAGTCGTCGTACATCCCGTGGAAGGGATACTTCGACCTGATGCGCCAGGTCGACGAGTTCATCCTGTACGACGACGCGCAGTTTACGAAGCGCGACTGGCGGAATCGCAATAAAATCAAGACGAAAGACGGCCTGCTCTGGCTGACGATCCCGGTTCACGTCAAAGGCCTCTTCACCCAGGCGATCAAAGACGTCGTCATCAGCGACGCCGCGTGGGGCGAGAAGCACTTCAAGACACTTACAGCCGCCTACGCCCGAGCACCGCATTTCCCCGCCTATCGCGACATGATCGAGGGGCTGTATCGAGGCGCGACATCGCGTCATTTGAGCGACGTGAATCGTCGATTCATCGAGGCGTTTGCGAAGTTGCTCGGCATTCGCACCAAGCTGTCGTCGTCGATGGACTACGAGCTGCCGGGGGGCCGCGTCGAACGTCTTGTTTCGCTCTGTCAGCAGGCCGGTGCGACAGCCTATCTGTCAGGTCCAACCGCGAAAGACTACATCGAGCCGAAGCTGTTCGCAGACGCCAGCATCCATCTCTCGTACATGGATTACAGCGGCTATCCCGAATACCCGCAGTTGTATCCGCCTTTCACGCATCACGTCAGCCTGATCGATTTGATCTTCAATGTTGGCCCGGCCGCTCCGCAATACTTGGAGCGCGCGGGGAACCCGGCGGTTGCGTCATGAGACTCTCGATCGTCACGACGCTCTACAAGTCGGCGCCGTACGTCGAGGAGTTCTACACGCGCGCGACGCGAGCCGGGTCGACGTTGACCGACGAATACGAGCTCCTCTTCGTCAACGATGGCTCCCCAGACGACGCATGCGAGCAGGCGGTAGCGTTGCACAAGCGCGATGTCCATGTGCGCGTTCTCGATCTTTCCAGAAACTTCGGGCATCACAAGGCGATGATGACCGGCCTGCAGCATGCGCGCGGCGATCTGATCTTTCTCATCGACGTCGATCTCGAAGAGCAACCCGAATGGCTCGCCGAGTTCCACACGGCGCTGCAGCAGAGCGGCACCGACTCCGTCTACGGCGTGCAGGCCCGCCGCAAGGGCGACTGGTTCGAACGTTTCGCGGGCGCCGTGTTCTACAAGTCGTTCAACGCGTGGCTTGATCACCCGATTCCCGAAAACGCCGTCACGGCTCGATTGATGACGCGCCGATATGTGGACAGCCTCGTCCAGCACCGCGATCGGGAAATGACGATGGCGCCGTTGTGGGCCATGACGGGATATTGCCAGATCGCGATACCCGTAGTGAAAAAGAGCCGGCGCGATACGAGCTACAAGTTTCGGAACAGAGTCGCGAATCTCGTCAACAACATCACATCGTTCAGCAACAGGCCGCTCGTCTACATCTTCTATCTCGGCACGCTGATCATGGTGCTGTCCGGCGGGTACGGCATGTGGCTAATCTGGAAGGCGACTCACGGCGAGATCGGTGTGCCCGGCTGGCCGACTGTGATCGTCTCGATCTGGTTCCTCGGCGGCATCACAATCTTCTGCATCGGCGTGATTGGTATCTATCTGTCGAAGGTGTTCGCCGAGACCAAGGATCGCCCGTACACGATTATCCGAGCCGACTACGACCACAACGCTGCGGTGCGGCGTTGACGCATCCCCATGTCATCGACACGATCGCTCGGTACTATGCGTCGAAGCTGGTGCAGCACGGCGCCACGCCGGCGGGCGTCGACTGGAACTCCGAGCAGTCGCAGCATCTTCGTTTCGATCAGTTCGTGCCCTTCGTGTTAGATAGTGGCGCTTCGATCTGCGACTACGGCTGCGGCTATGGAGCATTTCTCGATTACATTCGCTGGCGCGGACACCGTGGCGCCTACGTCGGCTTCGATGCGGCCGGCGAAATGATTCGTGAAGCGACGACGCGGCACGCCGACGATCGCCTGGCGCGCTTCACGAGCGTGCGCAGTGACGTGCCCGTGTCGGATTTCACTGTCGCGAGCGGCATCTTTAATGTAAGACTGGCCACG
>DASRXC010000032.1:0-2850 GCA_035654355.1 Binatus sp. (SeqCode) | reverse complement strand
CCATCGCCGGTGTCCAATCCCGCCAACATTTACGACGCCCGCACCGGAACGGTCGGCATCTACACCAACAGCACGGCGGTCGCGACCAAGACGAATACGCCGCTGATCAATATTCCGCAGTCGGTGTCGGTGCTGACCAGGGACTTCATCCGGGACAACAGCTTCCAATCGCTCACCGATGCGACGCGCTATGTGCCCGGGGTCGACGTGCATCAGGGCGAGGGTAACCGTGACGAGCTCGTCATCCGCGGCGTCGATTCGAGCGCCAATTTCTTCGTCAACGGTTTTCGCGATGACGTCCAGATCTTTCGCGACCTCTACAACGCGCAGAGCATCGAGGTCCTGAAAGGCCCGAGCATGCTCACCTTCGGCCGCGGGTCCGGCGGCGGGCTGGTCAACCGGACGCTCAAGGAGGCCGACGGTCAGCGGGTCTACGAGGGCACGTTTCAGACCGGCTCGTACCAGGATCGGCGCGTCACCCTCGACGCCGGTCAGGCGATCAATGCCAACATCGCGGCGCGTATCAACGTGATGTACGAGGCGAGCGATACGTTCCGCGACTATGCCGGTCTCGAGCGATGGGGCATCAACCCGACCGTAACTTTCGCGCCTGACGACACCACGAGGATCAAGCTCAGCTTCGAAACCTATCACGACCACCGCACCGCCGATCGCGGCAACCCGTCGTTCGGCACCGGCACTCTCGCCAGGCCGACGACGCCGTTTGCGCCCGGCGGCGATCTCACCAAATTCTTCGGCAGCCCGACCTTGAACCGCGCGCTCGCCGACGTGAACACCGGGATGGCGTTCATCGAGCACGACTTCGAGAACGGGCTGACGGTGAAGAACGGCACGCTCGTCGCCGACTACCAGAAGTTCTATCAGAACATCTATCCGGGCAGCTCGGTGAACCCGGCTACGGGGACGTTCAATCTCGCGGCCTATCACCATACGACCAACCGCCAGAACGCCTTCAATCAGACCGACTTCACGTACAAGACGGCCACCGGGCCGTTTTTTCACACGATCGGCTTCGGCACGGAATTCGGCCACCAGTCCGGGATCGACCTGCGCGACACCGGAATATTCCCGAACGGCCGCAACGCGGTTAGTGACAGGGCGTTCAATCCGACCTATTTCGGGCCGGTCAACTTCGTCCATCACTCGACCGGCATCAATACGGACGGGGTGACCACGCCGGACTCGAACAGCAGATACAACGCCAACATCCAATCGGGCTACGCGCGCGACACCATCGACGTCACGCGCTGGCTGCAGCTCATCGGCGGTGTCCGTGTCGATCACTTCGATCTGTCCGCGCTCGACCAGAACACCAGCATCAGTCGCGAACGCGTCGATACCCTGGCGTCGCCGCAAGCCGCCGTGCTCGTCAAGCCGAGGGACAATGTCTCGTTCTATGGCGTCTACAGCATCTCGTATCTGCCGGCTTCCGGCGATCAGTTCAGCGCGTTGTCGAACGGCACCGTCATTCTCGATCCGCAGAAGTTCGAGAACAAGGAAATCGGCGTCAAATGGAACCCGTTGCCGCACCTGCTCTACACCGCGGCCGTCTACCAGCTCGACCGCACCAATGTTCCGCTCGCCGATCCGAACAATCCCGGGTTCTTCATCCTGTCCGGCAAGAACAGGAGTCGCGGCTTCGAAACCGAGCTCACCGGCTACATCACGCCGGCATGGGAATCGAAGCTCGGCTACGCCTACACGGACGCGCGCGTGACCAGCAACACGTCGGCGACGATCCTGGCCGGCAACCGCATCCAGCTCGTTCCACTCCATCAGTTCTCATGGTGGAACAAGTATCAGATCGACCCGCTGTGGGCGGCGGGCGTCGGCGTGATCTACTTTTCGGATTCGTTCGCGAGCTCGGACGACCTCGTCAGGCTGCCCGGCTTCGTCCGCGTCGATGCCGCGCTCTATCGCAAGATCGACGAGACTTGGCGCATCCAGCTCAACATCGAGAACATCTTCGACAAGGGCTATTGGGCGTCGGCGGACGGCGACAACAACATCTCGCCGGGGCAGCCGCGCACCTTCCGCGTCACGGCGATCGCGAAGTTCTGAAGCAGTGCGCAAAGCTCGCGCGGTAGCCCGCATGGAGTGAGGCGGCCCCCGGCACAGCGGGCGCGGCAAGACCGCGGCCGAGGAGCGCGGGTCCCCTGTGCCCCGACAGCGGACGTGCGCGGCTGAGCGATTCAACGTCCGCTAAGTGCCAGCGGTGGAGGTCACCCTTCCAGGCAGGTGTGATCCCGTATAGGCTTGCTCCGCTTGGACCAACCCTCGAACGATCATGGATCGACGCGGCCTTCTCGCTCTCACCGTCGCGGCGCTCGGCGCCGCGGCAACGCTGACTGTCGGCAGTCGAAGCAACGCCCAGCAGGCTGACGCCGATGGCGTCAGGTCCACGATCGATCGCTTCCATGCGGCGCTCGGCACGCTTGATGTCCGCAACGTCGACGAATTCTGGGTTCACGACGGCGAGGTCGTGACGATCAACCCCAGGGACAAGACCTTTGCGGTCGGATGGGACGCGGTGCGACAGAGCTACCAGGCGACTTTCGGCTTCTGGTCGGAATTGGCGGTCGCGCAAAAGGACGCAGCTCATATCCGCGTCAATGGCGCGGTCGCGTGGGTGGACGGCGTCACCGTGGCGAGCGGCAAGCTCAAGTCAGGTCAGGTAGTCACAGACGTTCAGAATTTCGAGACCTGCGTGCTGGAAAAGCGCGACGGCCGTTGGCTGCTGGTGTCGCGCAGCGTGTGGCGTGTGCCGCAGTAGAAGCCAGGACCTGTACCCGGGCGATCGATTTCAGCTTGGGGTCGACAGCGTCAGAC
>DASRXC010000031.1:0-6799 GCA_035654355.1 Binatus sp. (SeqCode) | reverse complement strand
TCGAGCACGCGCAAGGCGTAGGCATCATCGCTGTAGCCGCCGGGGACGTGAAATGCCATCTCCAACTTGTCGGCGGGTGCCGCTCCGCTCAAGGCGACGCGGCGCACCCCGTGCTGCACAGGTTCCACGATCGACGGTGAGATGGCGATCGGCCGCTGGGCGACGGCATTGAAGTACTTGTTCACCTGTGCGAGTGCGGACACCGGATCGATATCGCCGGTGATGACCAACACCGCGTTCTGCGGCGTGTAATGGCGCATGTAGAAATCGTATACAAGATCGCGATGCGTCGCGAAGGACGTGACGACGTTTTTCCAGCCGATCGTCGGCCAATGGTACTGATGCGCCTGCATCGCGGCGGCGACGACTTGCTGGTCCAACAGCTGTGCCGGATCGTCGTCGGCTTGCTCCATTTCGGCGAGCACGACGATGTTCTCCGCCGCCAGCTGCGCCGGGTCGATCGACGCGTTGACCATGCGGTCGGCTTCGATCTTCAGCGCATCGGCAAGCTCGTCCGCGCGGAACGATTCGTAGAAATACGTCGCATCTTCATCGGTGCTCGCGTTGTTATCGTAGAAGAGACGATCGATGTCGCCGGGCTTGAGCGCATCGGTCGTGCCCTTGAACATCATGTGCTCGACCTGATGCGCGACGCCGGTCGTCCACGGCGTCTCGTCGCGCGAGCCGCATTTGTAGAGTATGCCGACCGTCGCGACGCCGCGCGCGTGAGCCGGCGCGATCACAACCGTCAATCCGTTGTGGAGCGTGGTGACTGTCGCGGCGATTTCAGCACGCGCGCAAACCGGCGCTGCCAGAAGCAGCGCGAACACCGACAGAGCGAACAAGCGATGGCGCAACGCTGTTATGCTTCAAAGGAAAGCATCGTGATTCATGGGAACTGCGCCGCCCGCGCCGGGTCGCTGCGGCATTGCCGCTCGCGGTCGCGCCGTGCACGGCGCTTTCATCTAACCCTGGGACGCGGGCACGGATGCGTTTAGAGTCGTCGCGTCTCGGAATGAGGACGATAGGGTAGATTCGTCCCGAACCAGCGCCACAAGAGCCGCTGGGCGTGCCGGCAGGAGTCTTCGAATTGATCGCTCGGCTGACGCCGTATCTTAAAGGATTAATCACAGGCGACGCCTCGAACCCGATACGTGCCGAGCCTTGACGCTGGAACGTCATTCGCGCGCTTCCGGCCCGACGTCAATTTCTGAGCTTAGACAAGCGGCGGTCGTCGTCGCTGCGCTGACCTGCGCCGCCCTGCTCGCATTCACCGGCTGTGCCCGCGGAACGGGGCGCGCGTTAGCCTCACCACCGCCTTTGGTCACCGGCGCGTATCCGCAGTACGGACACGCGGCCGACTTCAGCTGGGTCGCCGGCCGATTCGCTCCGCGGCCGGATGGCTGCATCTATCTCGAATTCGATCAGCATCGTGGCGAACCGTGGGATGGACGCATCGTGCTGAACGCACCGCCCGAGATGTTCTCGACATTCTCGGGCGGCGACATGCTCGTGGCCTTCGGGCGTCTGTCTAAGGCGCCGCGCGGCGAATGCGGCGCGGCGTCCCTTGATGTGTCACAGATCGGCGAGCACTAGCTTGGGATCGTCGCGAACCTGCGACCTCGAGGCTAGGTCGATGGGTGGTGACGCCGATGGTAATGCGGCGTCGCCGTCGCCTCTGGCGCTGGGGCTGCTGTCGCCTGCATCATCGTGTTGTTCGATTGGGAATTCATGTGCGAGTGCCGCTGTCCGGCAGGATGATCGCCCGCGGCAATCGCATCGGCGCGGCACATGTACTCCCCGTTCTTGGTCTTGCCGTAGTATGGATCGCCCGGATCATGGAACGCTTTCGTGTGCATGTTCACCCACACGATATCCGACTTTGCGCATTTCAATCCAGGCGGGATCTTCGCGGCGACCGCAAGCGGCAGCGCGTTCTGCTCGCCCTGGATCACAGTTGTTGCTGTCGGATTTGCTGCAGGGGCGTTATTGGAGTTCGACGAGCCGCCGCCGCCGCAGCCGGCAAGCGTGGCCGATAATGCGAAAAGTGCGATGAAGGTCACCGCTTTCAGGTGCTGCATTATCCACATCTCCTATGTCCCGAAAAAGAAAACAGCGAAGGCGTCTTCTCGATACCGCCGAAGATACTAGTGTTAGGTACTTTCCCCTGCGGATTCCTTATCAGCGGAGGCCCGATCCTTATTTTGAAAAGACACGTCGGCGTATTTCTCGCCTGCATTCTTCTCCTCGCTTCGAGCAGCGCGCGCGCTGACAGCACCACGACGATCGGCACTGAGAATACGGCGGCTGCGCCCGCGCAAGAGAGCGGGGCAGCGCATCGCGTCGGCGATTCGTTCGATTACACCGTGCATGGGAGCATGTTGCAGTCGATTCTTGCCAACGATGGGCTCGGCAAAAAGATCGACCAACCGGGCATGCCGACCGCTCTTGACGGACGCGAGCACATCGCGGTCAAGCAGATCTCATTGCAAGGCATTACGCTGCACCGCTCTGGGCTGATCGTCGCAGTCGTTTCGAACAAATCCGAAAAGAGCTCCGGCAAAGGCTGGACGCTGGTTCGCGACGACGGTTCAATCGCGAAAGATTCGGGCAATCTCGGCGGCGTGTTCTTGCTGCCGCTGCCGTTTTTAGGCGATCGTTCGGTCAACGCCGGACTCGATCTTACCGTGGGCTCATCGTGGAATGAAAAGCTCGGGACGAAGCTGTACGGGATGATGGCGCGACCGTCGATGGACTTCCAGATCACCAGCCAGCGTCTGGTGCTCGGCGTGAATGTGTATGAGATTGAGGCGTCGGGCAGCGTGCCGATGAAAGAGCCGGTCGTCTCGAACGCCGGTGAGGCGCTCGGGTATGCGACTGGAACCGCGCACATCGCGGTGCGCGGCGAGTACGATCCGGTCAACCGGCGCATGATCTCGATGGATGTCGACGTAACTGACACGCTGCACATCAACGCCTCAGGCAAACGCACCGGTACTGTCGAAGATCACCAGCACTACACGGTCGAGTTGGACCCGTCGTCGCTAGAGGTCGGATCTGGCCAGAACGACGTGACGACACCCCAGGTCGACGCTCCGCTCATCCAGCACTAGGCCCTGCGCCGCTCGCGGGAGTCGTTCTAAGAACTACCTTCGCCCTTAGGAGTCGGTCTTTGCCGCGAGCGCTTGCTTGCGCGCTTCTGAGTGCCGGTAGCCGTACAGCGCATAGATGATCAGTCCGATTATCATCCACACGCCGAACCGCGTCCACACGACCCAATCCGTACCGTAGAAAACTAAGATGAGCGAAAGGATCACGCCGATCGCCGGAAAGACCGGCACGAACGGCGAGCGGAAGCGGCGCGGACGATCGGGCTGTGTGTAGCGGAGGATGATCACGCCAAGGCACACGCAGATGAACGCTGCGAGCGTGCCGATATTGACGAAATCGAGCAGAGTGTTCAGATCGAACATCGCGGCGAAGATGCCGACCACGATACTCATGATCAACGTCGTCGCCGCCGGCGTGCGGAAGACCGGGTGGATCTTGGCCACGCCCTTGGGCAGCAAACCGTCGCGCGCCATGACGTAGAAGATGCGCGCTTGCCCGATGAACGCGGTGAGGATGATCGAGACGGCGCCGAACCCCGCGCCCCAGTTCAGCAGCCATGCCCAGCGACCGAGCCCGACGGAGACGAACGCGCTCGACAGCGGCGTATTCTCGCTCACCGCGGTGGCAGGCACCATGCCCGTGAGCGCAAGTGCGACCGCGATGTAGAACAGCGATCCGAGCCCTAGAGAACCGAGGATCGCGATCGGCATGTCGCGTTGCGGATCGTTGGCCTCTTCCGCGGTTGTGGTCGTCGCGTCGAATCCGATGAAGGCGAAGAACACGATGAATGCGGCGCCGATGATCCCGTGGACGGCGTGCGGCGCGAACGGATGGAGATTGGTCGAATGGAAGAACGGCAGCGCCGCCAGCACGAAGATGACGAGGACGCCCATCTTGATCACGACGAGCACCGAGTTCGTCCCCGCGGACTCGCGGATGCCGACGGCAACGAGTATGCCGATGATGATGCAAGCCAAAAACGCGATGACGTCGAAGTACGTGTGCTGACCCGGTGAGTAGAACGCAGTCGCCCAGAGCGGCAGGTGGATGTTGAAGCCCGCGAGCCACTGTTGCGCGTTGCCCGACAAGATGTTCGCGTCCGGCGCAGCTGAGAGCGCGTACTCCAATATAAGGTTCCAGCCGACGATCCACGCGATGAACTCACCCAGCGTGGCATATGTGTACGTGTACGCGCTGCCCGCGACCGGAACCATCGACGCGATCTCCGCGTACGCGAATGCCGCGAACATGCACGCAAAACCCGCGAGAATAAATGAGATGATGACCGATGGACCTGCGTACGTGTGCACGCCAAGGCCGATGGTGGCGAAGATGCCGCCGCCGACCATACTGCCGAGTCCGAACGCGATCAGCTGCCACGGGCCGAGCACGCGGCGCAGCCGCGGTCCTTCGACTTCTTCTGTCTCTCTGTTGAGCGCGTCGATCGACCGCGTGACGAACAGACCCATCAGCTGCCCTCCGAGGGCTTGCCGCCCTCACCGTTGGTGTCGGCCACCCCTAGCGAAAGCCGCATGAGCGCTTTTGCGATGCGCCGCAGATCCGAGGCCGCGATCCGCTTCGGTGGCGCTTCACCGGATTCTAAAGCACTGATGCGCCGTTCGAGGTCGACGACGTGTTCGCCAAGCGCCGCCACGAGATCGGTCAAGCGCTGCTGCGGATCAGGCATTCGCATCCTTGTTCGAAAGAATCGGCTTGCCTTGCAGCGGCCAGCGGATCCCGATCGACGGGTCTTTCCAGCTCAGCACGCCCTCATGCGCCGGATCGTATTGCTCGGTCATCTTGTAGTGCACGATGCAATCCTCAAGCGCCAAAAAGCCGTGCGCAAAACCGCGCGGCACGTATAACTGCCGGTGGTTGTCCGAGGTCAGTTCGAATCCTTGCCAGCGGTGGAAGGTCGACGAACCGGGCCGCACGTCGACGATGACGTCGAAGATGCGCCCGCTCAAGCACTGGACGAGCTTAGCCATGCGCATGTCGTAATGCATTCCGCGCACGACATTGCGCTTGGAGGCGGAGACGCTGTCTTGCAGCCACGCCTCTCTCAAGCCGGCCGCTTCGTATTTGTCGCGCGCGTATGTCTCTTTGAAATAGCCCCGCTCGTCCGGAAAGACGTCTGGTATGAAGATGCGCGCCTCGGGAAAATCCGTCTCGATGACTTGTATCATGCGAACGATAGTGCCAACCGAACGTCCATAGCCCGCGCTCTGGAATGTCAGCGCGCGAAAAGCGGGGACGAGTCGATACACGACGCCGTCCCGTGTCCGCGAGTCCGCTTCCCGCGCCGTCCCGCGGCATCCTCCGCAGGGTTGCATGACGGCCGAGCGCAACTTGACGCGCGCAGGGAGAGGGAGACCTTCATGCCGATCGATCGTATCAATTGGCTTGCCGTCATTGTCGGCGGCATCGTCTTTTACGCGTGGGGCGCGCTGTGGTACACGATTTTCGGACGGCAATGGCTCGCGTCAATCGGTCCGATGGCCGATCACGTGAATCCGAAAGATCCGGTGCCGTACGTGGTCTCGCTCATCATGGCGTTTGTGCTGTCGTTCGGTGTCGCAATCGCACTCAGCCACGACGACAACCGAACCGCGCGGCACGGCGTCGAGTTCGGCGTGTTCTTCGGCATATTTTTCATGGCAAGTACGATGCTTACCGGCACGCTCTACGAGGGCCATCCCTTGAGCCTGTGGCTCATCAATGCCGGTTACATTGTGCTTGGGTTAATGATCCTGGGCGCGCTCCACGGTGCGTGGAAGAAGGCGCCCAAGAAGGTGGCCGCGCCGGCGTAACAAAAGCGGCCGACGCCGTGGCCGCTACTTGCGCTGCGTCTGACGCTCCGCGAGCCGGTCGTTGCGCTCGGACATATCGCCGAAGTGCACTTTTTCGGAATCGGAAAGCGGCCTGCCGACGATCTCCGCGCCTTTAAGGCGGTTTGAGCGCTCTCGCGAGACGCGAAACCACCACGACGCGAGCAGATAGATGAGGATCACGCCCCCTGCTGCCAGCCAGTCCTGACCACCTAGATAATGGTAGGCAAGGTATGCGACCACCAGTACCAAGACCCACTGCAACACGCGTCGAGACCTCCTCTAAGGTGTCTGCCAACGGCTACAATGCCCGTTGAGCAGACCTCTTAGTCAGGTTTGCGGTCGCGCCGTTCGGCGTGTGATTACTTATCACATTTTGTCACCCATGTAACGAAAGGAATATTCCGATGTTCTTCGCCGCGGTCGCCCCGCCCGCGCCTGTCCCTGTGTATAGCGGCTTCGACTATGTGACAGTCGACGCGCAGCGCCGGCGCGTCTATGCCGCGCACACCGGCAGCCGTGCGCTGCTCATCGTCAATGCCGACAGCGGCGAGGTGCTCGGGCAGGTTCGGGTCGGCCCAATGCACGGAGTCGCGGTCGACCCGGCTACCGGTCACGTCTTCACGGGCGACGGTGAGGCGCGGACGGTCTCAGAAGTGGATCCCGTGACGATGAAGGTCGTGGCAACTGCCGACGTCGACGGCACGATCGACGCGATCGCGTACGACCCGGTCCTGCATCGCGTGTATGCCGACGAAGATGACGGCACGCATCTGTACGTTGTCGACACGACGACGATGAAGCAAGCCGCGAGCGTGCCGCTGCCCGGCCATAAACCGGAGTTCTTAGCGATCGATCCA
>DASRXC010000030.1:0-63458 GCA_035654355.1 Binatus sp. (SeqCode) | reverse complement strand
GTAACTGGCTGTACGAGCGTATTAGCTGCCTATTCGGAGTGCGATCCGCCGCGAACGACGCGCGCAATTCGGCGGAGCCGGCGCTCATCGTTGCGGACCCATTGCCGCCGGTCGCGCGCCACAGCACGCGATTGACGGACCGCGCAGGAGGCTCATTTTCGCCGAATGACGGCGACGTGTCGCGCAACACGCTCAACGACGTCGGATCGACGCGCGGCAGGCGCTCCTCGAGGGCACGCAGTTCGACCTGGTCACCCGGCTGGCGCGTCACCGCGTCGTTCAACACGATCGCTGCCGATGTCGTGATGGCCGCCGCCGGCGCTCCGAGGTCGTAAAGATCGAGCTCACCAAAGCGCCGCTCCGCGTTTCCGCCGAACACGGCGTGCACATCGCCGGCCGAGAATGGAAAGCCGGCCGAGACACTCACGTCGTTGCGGTAGAGCACGAAGCGCACGCCGAGATCGTGCAGCACCGGAACGATGAGCGCTGAGCGCACAGCGAGCATGCCGGTCAGGCGCCGTTCGATCGAGAGCTGCGCGTGGGGCGCGACGTAGCCGGCTGGTGCGCCCGGCACAAAAACTTCTCGGTGCAAGAGATTGCGCGCCAAACCGTCGGCGCCAAAATAACCCCACGCGTATTCGACTTGATAGGAAGGGTCAGCCGGCAACACGAGGACCGCGCCGGGCGGCGCGGACGTATTCATATATGACGCGAGATCTCGCCAGCTGTCAGGCACGCGCACGTGCATTGCAGGCTCGAATCCCGACGCTTCGTGGAACACCGCTCCAGTGATCACGGCGGCGCTCCCGCCCGCGGTGGCCGCGAGCGCGATTACTGCAGCCGTCGCGCGCACGCTGACACGCCACGCGGGTTGCGGCAGCGAGTCAAGCGCGATCCCAAGACAAAGCGCGAGGCACAAAGCCGCGACCGTCACTGCACCGAGCGATTCGATGAACAAGAACATCCCAGGCAGATGAGAGAGCGCGAGGTTGATCCACTCGAGCGGCTTGTGCGTGCCTTTGCTGACGAACAGCGCGATGAGCGCGAGCGCACCGCAGAACCTCGCCGCGCGCAGCGGCGCCCCGCGTGCGAACCATAGCGCCACGATGAGACCGGCGGTCAGCAGCAATGTAGACGCGTACAAGACCGGCGAGCGATCCGCGATGTGCGCCCACGGGAAATAATCTTGCACCCTCCACTGCCAGACCGGCATGAAACGCAGTTCGTTGAGGAGGCTTGCCCGCGCGAAGATCCAGCCGTTGCCGGCAAGCGTGATCGGACGTAGGATTTCGCCTGACTTGTACGCGACTGCAGTGGGCAGCGTCCACCACACGCTTGCGAGCGCCGCGAGCGCGAACGTGCGCGTCGCCCACAATGCATACGCGCGCCGGTCCGCTGCGAATGTCGCTGCAAAGAACGTCCACGCGATCGAGCCGAGGACGATCTCGAAGATGAGATGCGCAGACGGCGCGAGGGGCGCCGCGATGAGCGCCGCGATCAGACAGATCCACAACGTCGCCGCGCGCCGCCGCTGCGGGTCGGCTGCTTGGAGAAGAAGATAGAACAGCCATGGGATGATCGCCGCCATCAAGTCGAAGGTCGGCAAAATCAGCACGTAGATCTGGCGCGTCGGATTCAGAGTGTACGCCCACGCTGCCACAGACGCCGCAAGCGGTGAGAGTCCGAGTATGCGCGCGCACCGGAACGCGCCGAGCCAGCACAGCCCGAGCTCGAGGGCGACCACCAACGCCTGTCCGTACGATACGCCGAACACCGCAGTGAACGCCGCATACGCGAACAGATACAACGCAAACCCGAAGTACGGGCTCGCTTCGCCGACGTACGCGACGTTATTGCTCCATGCGGTCGCGATCTTCGTCGCCTCGTTGAACGGATCAATCAGCGGCGAACGGTCGCCCTGCGCGATGATCGTTCCGGGGTGCACCCAACCGAGCGCGATCAAGAGCAGCGACGCGAGCGAGACGAACACGAATCCGCGTTCTTCCACGGATACAAAAGCCGCGAACAGAGGCCGTCGCAGGCGCGCCACGATGGGCCAGGAGGTTCCGCCCGGCAACGGCAAGTCCTGGAATCGGCGCGCATGCGCCGAGCTATGCCGCAACTCGTGTCGATGATCGTGACGACGAAAAATTCGCAACGCACGCTCGAAGCGTGTTTGCGCAGCGCGCGCGCACAGACGCATCAGCCGGTGGAGATCATCGTCGTCGACAATGGCTCGAGCGACGCGACGCCCGAGATCGCGCGCCGGCTGGCGGACAGCGTGATCGAAGCTGGTCCGGAACGCTCTGCGCAGCGCAACGCCGGCATGCGCGCTGCGCGCGGCGGGTACGTTCTCGTCCTCGATTCAGATATGGTGCTCGACCCGGACGTCGTCGAGGCCGCGCTCGCTGCGTCGAACGCCGGCGCGCGTGTCGTCGCCATCCCCGAAGAATCGTTCGGTCAAGGATTTTGGTCGGTGTGCAAGACGTTCGAGCGATCTTTCTACCGCGAGGACGCGCTCATCAGCGCAGGCCGTTTCTTCTCCAAAAGCGATGCGCTCGAAGCCGGTGGATACGACGAGACGCTCACCGGCCCTGAGGATTGGGATCTCTCGATGCGGCTCGCCGGCTCGTCCGCCATCGCGTTCGCGCACGCGCGCATCCGGCACGATGAAGGCCGGCAAACTCTGTCGGAGCTCTTCAAGAAAAAATATTACTATGGCCGCAGCATGCCGGCGTTCGTCCGCAAGCACGGACGATCGGCGCTCGCGCGCCTCAATCCGTTGCGCCCTTCGCTTGTGCGTGGCATGGGCGCGATGGTACGCCGGCCGGTGCTAGCCGCCGGGCTCATCGTCATGAAAACTACAGAAGCGATTGGTGGCGCTGCTGGTATGCTCGACGCGC
The DNA here is from genome assembly GCA_035654355.1 of Binatus sp. (SeqCode). Lineage (GTDB taxonomy): Bacteria > Vulcanimicrobiota > Vulcanimicrobiia > Eremiobacterales > Eremiobacteraceae > JAFAHD01. The sequence goes on along the minus strand of DASRXC010000030.1, from coordinate 60,555 downwards.
GTCCGCGACGCAACGATTCCGTCTACCGCTCGGCGGCCCGCTAAGGCGCAAAGGGTGCGAATCGTCTTTCTGAATTGGCGCGATCTCGCACACCCACGCAGCGGCGGCGCAGAGGTGCTCTCGCAGGGGCTCGCGTCGCGTCTCGCGGCCGCGGGCAACGAAGTCACCTACTACTCCGCGCGCGTCGCCGGCCGCCCCGACGACGAGACAGTCGACGGACTCAAGCACGTACGGCGCGGCGGACGCTACGGCGTGTACCGCGAGGCGTACGCGTGGCTGCGCGGAAGCGGCATCCAATACGATCTGCTCATCGATCACATCAACACGGTGCCGTTCTTCACCCCGCTCTACGAACGCGCCCGATCGATCGCGCTCGTGCCGCAGCTCGCGCGCGATGTCTGGTGGTACGAAGCGCCCGCTGCGATGGCGGCCGCCGGTGTGGTGGCCGAACGAGTCTACCACGCTGCGTACCGCTCTACTCCGGGTGTGACGATTTCGCCGTCCTCGCAGCGCGACTTGCGGGCGTTCGGCTGGCGCGGCCCGCTGCGCACGATCGCGATGCCCGTCGATCAGCGCGAGCCGTCGGCGCAAAAAGAACAACGGCCGACGCTCTTGTTCGTCGGCAGATTGACGCCGTCCAAACGAGTTGAAGATGCGATTGACGCGTTCGACGTCGTGCGCGCGCAGGTGCCGGATGCGCAGCTTTGGATCGCAGGGGTTGGCGATGACCGGCGCTACGAGCGGCGATTGCGCGAGCGCGCGGGTTCATCGCCGAACATCCATTTCATGGGCCGCGTCGATCAGCGCGAGCGCCAGCGCGTGATGTCGGCTGCCCACGTGCTGCTCGCGACATCGGTTCGCGAAGGCTGGGGCCTGGTCGTCACTGAGGCCAACATCCTCGGAACCCCCGCGGCAGGCTACGACGTCCCAGGCCTGCGCGACAGCATCAAGCCGGGACTTGGAACGCTCGTGCCGTCGGGAGACGCGCGAGCCTTAGGTGGAGCGGTCGCACAGCTGCTGCTCGATCAACCACATTTGTCCGCAATGTCCGCAAACGCGCGCGCGGATGCAGCGCAGTATAGTTGGGAGCGGACCTACGATGAGTTCGTCGCCGCACTCCAGGAGCTGCGGCCGGAGATCAGCGCGGCTTTGCGCCGGTGAGCACCCTGATCTCTTGAACTGGTGTCGGCCACTCCTCGTGAATGGAGTCGTAATAACGCAGGATGTTGAGGCGATAGAAGATCGCAAGCGTATCCTGCAAGATCAGCTTGATGTCCCAAGGCTTGATCCTGCCGAAGCGTCGCTGGAAGCGCAACCTAACCGGCGCTTCGCGGATGCGGTAGCCGAGCGAGTGTGCGACGACGAGCACTTCGATGTCAGCGGCAAAGCGCTTGACGAGCACTTTTGGAAACACGCGACGCAACACGGCCGCCTTGAAGAGTTTCAAGCCGGTCTGCGTGTCACGCAGTGGCAGGCCGAAGAGAAGGCGCACGATGCTGTAGTACCCCATCGTGACCACGCGCCGCGTCAGCGGATAATTCACGTTGGACTGCGGGTGGAGCTTGCTGCCGATGACGACGTCGGCGCCGTCGCGTTCCATGATGTCGAAGAACACCGGGAGCTGCGCGGGGTGCAGATCCATGTCGGCGTCGAGAAAGACGACGTAGTCGCCGGTCGCGATAGCGGTGCCGCGCATGACCGCATTCCCTTTGCCCTCGTTGCGGTCATAGCGCAGTAGCCGCACGTTCGAATAGTGCTCGACAAGCGACTCGCCGGCGATACGCCCGGTGTCGTCGGCGCTGCCGTCGTCGACGACGATGACCTCAAAATCGTAGCCCAGGCGGGTGAGCGTGTCGACCGTTTCGCGCAGATTACGCTCGATGTGCGGCGCCTCGTTAAAGGCGGGCATCACGACGCTGATCTTACCGGGAAGAGTGCCCACGCTCGCGGCTTCTGCGTGCTCGCTCGGTTGGCCCGCCGCTTACGTCTCTTCGGGCTCAGGGATCTGAAGCATAACGCCGCTCGAGCACGCGGCGCGAACCTGTTGAGCGGTCATCGATCCCGTCGGAATCAGCCGGTCGAACACGGGCAACATCCACGACGCGTTGGAGCGAACGATCGCAAGACGCGCCAGCGCCGCCGCCATGCGCAGCGACGCGCTGACGACGCGCAGTCGTGACACCGAGCGGTCGTGCCATTCGATCGGCACTTCGAGAATACGAGCTCCGCGGCGCGCGAGCGCGGCGAGCAAATCGACGTCGAACGCGAAATTCGCAGTCTCGACCGACGGCAGCACGGCCGCGAGCGCATCGGCACGAAACGTTTTCGCGCCGCATTGCGTGTCCGAAAACGGCAACCGCGTCAGCGTGCGCGCCAAGAGATTGAATGTTCGGCTCGCCACGCGCCGTACGATCGGTTGCGGCGGATCCAGGCGCGCGCCGGCGATCCATCGCGACCCGATCGCAGCATGCGCATCGGCCAGCAATCCGAAGAGGCGCCGCATCTCGCGCGCGGGCGTCGAGCCATCAGCGTCGACATACCCGACCAGCGGCGCGCGTGCGAGTAAAAAGCCTGCGCGCACGGCTCCGCCTTTGCCAATGCCCTGCTTGATCTGGATCGCGCGCAGGCGTGGGGTGCGCACACGGTACACGGTATCCGCCGTCTCATCGGTGCATGCGTTGAGCACGACGATAAGCTCGCCGTCGCTGAACTCGTCGGCGTATTCGCGCAGCGTCCGCTCGATGCGATCCGCTTCATTGTAGGCCGGAATAATGACCGAATATTTCGGCACCGCGGCGGCCCATTCGTCGGCCTTGTCGCCCAAGCCCTGGCGAACGGGCCGATTTAGTATGCTGGGCGATAGCGTGCGCGGACATCGAGAGGTAGGCAGGAGGCGTCCGCGCTGCGAAGCCCGGCCCGTAAGGGCTTTGCCATTGGACCCCCAACCGGGAGATAACACACGGTGAGGATCAAGGCCGGGATTCGTGCTGCGCGCGAACAGCTCGCGTTCATGCGCGATTCACGGCGCATTCAACGCCTCCATCGTCAACAGACGTTGGAGACCGTCGCGGCGCTCAAGCGCAAGTACGAAGGGCCGGTGTCCGGTCCGGTGCGAGCGTGGGATTTGATCGAACGCCTCGCGCACTGCGTCGATCCGACGGACACGAGTTTAGGCTGCACGAGCCAACAAGTGCACGTTCTGCAAGTGCTCGAGGCGATGGAACGAGACGGTGTCGACGATCCAGACATGAAGGTCGCTGCGCTCGTGCATGACATCGGGAAATTGCTGCTGCTCGACGACGAGGATCCCGAGAATGTCGTCTGCATGAACGATCCGATCGGCGAGTACGCGCCGGGAATCGGGCTCGGCCGCTGCGTGTTCCAATGGAATCACGATGAGTTCGCATATTCGCGCCTCGCGGGCAACGTGCCCGAGCACATCGCGTGGTTGATCCGCTATCATTCTATCGACGCAGCGCGCTGCGAGCCGCTCATGAATGAGCGCGATCGCGACTACGCCCGTCGCTACTTGGTGCCGTTCCAGCGCTACGATCAGGGCTCGAAATCTGCATTTCGCCCGCCGCGTAAAAAGATCGCGGCGTATCGAGAGCTCGTCGAGCAGGCGTTTCCAAAGCCGATCCTCTTTTGAAGGGCGTCGCCCCAGCGAGATCCGACGGCACAGTTATCATCGGCGCGGGGTTCACCGGCCTTGCGGCCGCGTACGAATCGGAGCGCGCGGTCCTCGAAGCCGCCGATCGGCCAGGTGGCATCTGCGCGTCGTATTACATGCAGCCCGGCAGTGCCGAACGAATAGCGGCTGCCGATGCTAACGGCCGCGCATACCGCTTTGAGATCGGCGGCGGCCACTGGATATTCGGCGGCGATCCCTCGCTCGTGCAGTTCTTGCACGGTCTGGCACCGCTGCGCCGATATGAGCGGCGCTCGGCGGTGTTCTTCTCACGCTCGCGCATCTACGTCGAGTACCCACTGCAAGATCATCTCGAGCAGATCGAGCCGCACGAGGCACGCCGTGCACGCGCAGAGCTCGCCGCAGCCGGTCAACGCAATGGTACGCCGGCGATGTCGCAAAAGGATTGGTTGACGGCGCGCTTCGGCCCGACGCTATGCGATCTATTCTTCCACCCATTCAACGAGCGTTATACAGCTGGTCTGTACGATCGCATCGCGCCGCAAGACGCCTACAAATCGCCGCGCGGCGGTAACGGCACGCCGTCAACCGGGTATAACGCGACGTTCGTCTACCCGGAGGACGGACTTGACGTGCTCGCGCAGCGGTTCGCGCAACGCTGTCACGTCAACTACGGGAAGCGAGTCGTCTCGATCGATCCGGCTGCGCGCCACGTCACGCTCGACGACGGCACCACGGTGCGCTACGAGCGCCTCGTCTCAACGCTGCCGCTAAACGCGACCATGCGTTTGGCGGGCCTCAAGGCTAATGCACCCGCGGATCCCCACACCTCGGCGCTCGTGCTGAATATCGGTGCGGTGCGCGGAAGCGCGCTGCCGGATCATCATTGGCTGTACGTGCCTGACGCGCGCGCCGGCTTTCACCGGGTCGGCATCTACAGCAACGTCGATCGTGATTTTCTTCCAAGGACGGCAGACACGCGCGCGCGCGCGAGTTTCTATGTCGAGCGCGCGTACGCGGATGGAGATGCCCCTGGCCACGCGGAGCTTGCATCCTACATCGAAGCCGTCGTCCAAGAATTGCGCGACTGGGGATTTATCGACGCGATCGAGATCGTCGACCCGAGCTGGATCGAGGTCGCGTACACGTGGACCTGGCCTGGCTCGAAGTGGCGCGAGCGCGCACTGGAAGCGCTCGCCGAAAAAGGGATCTATGCGGCCGGCAGATACGGCCGCTGGACGTATCAGGGGATCGCCGATTCGATCCGCGATGGACGCTCGCTCGCGGCAACGTTCGTCAGAACGTGATGGCTCCCGCCGGCGCGCGCATGGGGCGCAGGCCGGCGGCGTAGGCCGTCCATGACTCCGCGCGCTGTAGAAGACAGCGCATTCGGCGCGAACCATTGGCTAATGACGTACCTTGCCAGCGCGCCGACGTACAACACGGACATCCAGAGATTCTCGCCGCGGGTCAGCGCATCGCTGTCGCGCATCATCCAGATGTAGTTGCGCGCGAGGAAATAGAAGCGCTCGGGCTTACGGCTGAACACCCGCTGTGGCGTCGTATTATGCCACGCGATGCTGCGCCGCGCGACGACGCCCAGTTCAGTCTTCAAGACACGATAGGTGTATTCGGTGTCGTCCGCGATCGTGAAATAATCCGCAAACGGATAGCCGTAGCGCGCGATTGCGGCACGACCGATCATGACCGACGCGAACGTGCACAGCCGGATGACCTTGATGTCGTCATCGAGCGCAAGACCGCGCGCGATACTGCGGCGCTTCGGTTTGGGATCGTTGGCACGCAACGGCCGGCCATCGAGCCACACGACGCGGCTCGCTACGATTAGCGGCTTACGATCGATCGGCATGCGGCTGTGTGCATCGAAGAGTTCTGCGAGCGCGCTCGGCTCGGGGACGACATCGTCGTCCATGAGCCACAGCCAGTCGAAGCCGTCCTCGTACGCGCGCTCCATCCCGATGCAAAAACCGCCGGCGCCGCCGACGTTCGCGGCCGGCTTGATATGGTCCAGGCGCGACACGATGGAAAGGCGCGAGGTTTCGAGTGCCCGAGCCGTTTGTTCCGGGTCGCCGTTGTCGATGAGATAGACGCGATCGACACGCCTGGTCTGACGATCGAGCGCTTCCAAGCATCGCATGAGATCGTCCGTGCGGTTGAACGTCACGACGATCGCGGCGACGCGCGCCGCCGATGGCTCGGAAGGCTGTTCGCCCGGCGTCATCGAGGAGGGCATATCGCGCCGCGCTTTGATGCCGGGGACGACCGATTCCTCGTGCCGGCGCAGCGCGAAACGAGGGCGAAGTAGGCAGCCGCGCGCCGCACTGAGAACGGCTCCCCGATGGCATTGCGCAGCGCCGGACAACGCGCCGAACCAACGCCGCTGCGCGGCGTCAGGCCGGCCCACCGCGCGGTCGCGGCGTCGACCTTGGCCGTGATGATCGCGACGCTTGCGAGCATGCTGCTCGGTTTCGCGCGCGAAGTCGTCAACGCGAAATACTTCGGCGAGTCCTGGGAATATGACGCGTTTCTCGTGGCCGCGATCATCCCCACGCTCGTCTTCGGGGTTTTCAACGGGGCGCTGGTGAGCGCGCTCGTGCCGGTCTTCTCCGAATATTTCGCGTCGCGGCGCGAAAACGACGCATGGCGGCTGTCGAGCACCGTCATCAACGCGCTGCTCATCTTGCTTGCGCTCGGCGCATGGCTTGGGTGGCTCGCAGCGCCGCTGCTTGTCGGGATCGTGGCGAAAGGTTTTCCAGCGGACCACGCCGCCGAAACCGTGCGCATGACGCGTATTCTGATGCCGACCATCATCGCGACGTCGATCGCCGGCGTGCTGCAAGCCGTGCTCAACGCGCAGCAACGCTATCGCGCAGCAGCCCTGCAAGGGATCGCGATCAACGTCTTCACGATCGCCGGCGTCTTGCTGTTCTTCAGACAATACGGCATCTACGCGCTCGTCTTCGGCACAGCCGCTGGTTTGGTCGCGCAGCTGCTCGTGCAGGTCCCGAGCTATCTACGGCGCTCCAAATATCTGCTGGTCATCGATCTCAAGCACCCCGGCATCACGGCGCTGTTCGTTATTCTCGGTCCGATCATCGTCGGGTCGGCCGTTGGTCAGGTGAATCTGCTCGTCGACAAATATTTCGCGTCATCGCTGCCGGCCGGCGCCATCAGCGCGATGAACTACGCGACGAAACTGGTCGGTTTTCCGCAGCAGCTGTTCGCCGTCGCCATCGCGACGGTGATCTTCCCGATCCTCTCCGCGCAATTCGCCACGCGCGAAACCTCGGCGCTGCGCCAAACCGCATCGACCGGTTTGCGCATGACGGCGCTCATCACGATTCCGGCAGCGGCCGGGCTTATCGTTCTCGCGCAGCCGATCTTGAGCGTGCTGTTCGAGCGCGGCGCCTTCACGTCGGGCGATGTCGTGCGCACCGCGGGCGCGATGCAGTATTTCGCCGTCGGCCTGCTCGGCATCGCTGCCAGCCTCGTGCTGACGCGCACCTTCTTCGCGATGCGTGACTCGCGCACGCCGGTCATCGTTGCGATCTGCGTGATGGCGCAGAACATCGTGCTGTCTGCGCTGCTCGTGGGTCCGTACGGCGTCAACGGCCTCGCGATCGCCAACTCGGCGTCGTCCCTGACCGAGACACTCATCCTCTTCTGGCTGCTGCACAAGCGCATCGGGCCAGTCGATGAGGGCGGGGATCTCATCGGATCGTGCATCTTGCGCGTCGGCATCGCGTCGGGAGCGATGGCGGCTGCCGCGTTTGTCGTGCACCGACTGCTGTGGCACGATGCCGGCACGCTCTTCCAACACGCGGCGTCGCTGGTCGCCGCGATCGTCGTCGGCGGCATCGTCTTCCTCGGCGTCGGCACGGCGCTGCGCGTGCGCGAGCTCGCGACGCTCTTAGCGATGGGGGCTGAATACGTCGAGCGGCGCGCAGCGTCTGCCGCCGCGACCCCGCGTTGAAGCTCGCGATCATCGGCGCGAACGGACAATTCGGCAGCGACATCGTGCGCGCGGCGCGTGCGCGCAATCTTGAAGTCATCGAGCTGACGCATCAAGATTGCGACGTGCGCGACCGAGCCTCGCTCGACCGCGCGCTCTCGACAGTCGCGCCGGGCGACGTCGTCGTCAACACCGCCGCGATGCACAAGACCGACGAATGCGAGCTGCGTCCGGCCGCGGCGGTGGAAGTCAACGTGCACGGCGCGTATCACGCGGCGCTGGCGGCAGCCGCGCGCGGCGCGATCCCGATGTACGTCAGCACCGATTACGTCTTTGACGGTGCCAAACGCGCACCGTACGTGGAAAGCGATGCGCCCCTGCCTCTTCAGGTTTATGGTTCGAGCAAGGCCGCGGGCGAAGCGCTCGTCCGTCTCGTCGGGTCGCACTACATCGTACGCGTGAGCAGCTTATTCGGCGTCGCGGGGTCGAGCGGCAAGGGCGGCAACTTCGTCGAGACGATGTTCGCGCGCGGGCGTGGGGGTGAGCGCCCGCGCGTGGTCGACGACGTCGTGTCGTCGCCGACCTCCACGGCCGACGCCGCGGCACTGCTCGTCGAGTTGGTGGAGCGCAAGGCGCCGTTTGGCACCTATCATCTCTCGAATGAGGGCGCAGCTACCTGGCGGGAGTTCGCCGACGAGATCTTCACGCAAACCGGTTTGCCGGTGCGTGCCGATCCGATCAAAGCGAAAGACCTCATGGGTTTGCGCCGGCCGGCGTATTCGGCGCTCGCGAGCGAGAAGCTCGCCGGCCTCGGTCTTCGCCCGCGCCCATGGCGCGACGCGCTACGCGATTACCTGAAGGCGAAGGGCCATATCAAGGGATGACGCGCACGCGTTCAACGCGAGCGCAGGCTTTTGGATGGGGTTGGTTCGGCGGATTTTGCGGGCGCCGTAGTCGCGCCATTCACGGACGCCGCGGTAGTGGCATCCCAAATCGAACGCTCGCCTGCGTGCGTCGCGACGACGTCTTCGAGCAGCGTCATCCAATCGATGTTGTAGTAACGCGGATGCGCCAAGCCCGCCGGATCCTTCACCGGCAGTTTTGAGAGCATGCGCTCGATCGATTCGAGCACAGTGACATGCGGAGTGAAGCCCAGCGCTTGCGTCAGCTTGGCGTTCGCGCAGCGATAATTCCGATTGATCTTCGGAAGCGGTGCATCTTCGAGCCGCACAGCGCGCTCGTGCAGCGACAGCGAGCCCGAGACGAGCATCGCCAGCTGGCGGATCTGGAAATTGCCGTGGACGACATTGAAGATCTCGCCGCTCACGGTCAACGGATCAGCTTCGAGACAGCGCATGTGGGCTTCGGCTACATCGGTGACGTCGACCAGCGGCCGCCACATCCACCCGCCGCCATGCAAGAAGAGGGTTCCGCGCAACAGCGCATCCTTGATGAACGTGTTGACGACCAGATCCAAACGCATGCGCGGGCTGTAACCGTACACAGTCCCCTGCCGCAAGATCGCCGGATGGAAACCGTCGCCGGCAAGTTCGCGCAATGATTGCTCAGCTGCGAACTTCGACGTAGAGTATGCTCCCCGCGGCTGCACGTCGGCGGACTCGTCGAACGGCCCGTCGCCGAGGCCGTCGTAGATCGACGCGCTCGATCCGAAGGAAAAGCGCGAGATGCGGCGCTCTTTGCACGCCGCCGCAAGGTGAGTAGTCGCCTCAGCGTTCATCTGCCAGTTCGCATCGGGATTGTATTCGGCAGTCGGATCGTTGGATAAGCCTGCGAGATGCGCCACCCCATCGATGCCGTCGAGCACGCTGCTGTCGATAGCGCGAACGTCTTCCTGAACCAGCTCGATGCGATCTCGCAGGTGCAAAAGCGGCGCGTGGCCCCAATACAAACGGTCGAGCACGCGCACGTCGTGGCCCGCCGCGAGCAGGCGCTCGCAGAGCACGACGCCGATGTATCCGCCTCCGCCGGTGACGAGGATCTTCACGCCGATTTTCGCCTATGGGAAGAGCTGGAACGTGACGGTTCCAAAGCGTTGACCTTCGAACCCGAAATAGTAGGACCTGCCGAGCTCCACCGTGAGACCTTGATAGACTCGGAAACGCACATCCGCGCCGACGACCCACGGCGTGACGGTGACGCCTGCCGGCAGTTGCGTCGAACCCGTGCCGTGAGAACCCGTGAGCAGCAGCGAAAACTCGTTGTTGTGATTGTACTGTAGCGTTGCGTTCTCCGATGTGAAGTGGCTCGCATACGAAGCGTCGAGCGTCGGATAGCCGTCGTGGATCGGCGTGTCGATGATGCCGCCGGTCAACGTCACAAACGGATTCACGCGTTGCGTCAGGTTGAGGATGTAGGTCTGAATGCTTTCGAGATGCGGTAGCGTGTCATGCGAGAAGCGATCGTCGGCTGACATATTCAGCGTCGTCCCCCGCCCGAGCGCGAGCGGCTTAGTGGCGAGGTAGCCCTCGAACGCGAGATGCGAGTACCATTGCGGCAGAAAGATGTCCGGCGGAAACGGCGAGAAGCCGGGCGTCACCGGCGTGTGCGTCTCGCCGACCTCTGAACGCAGGTGGAAGACGAGATCGGACAGGGCGCCTTGCTGCGCAATCGCTTGGTCATAGCCTTGCCAGGCGAACAGCGCGCCGAAGTTCTGATGGTACTGCGAACCGTCGAGTTCGAGGAACGAGCGGTGGATGCCGTCGCGTACGTCGTACGAATTGATCGTCCCGATCCCCTGGATGCTCGCGGACGTCAGCGTTTGCTGCGTGTGGCTGTTGATGCGATCTTGCCAGTTGAAGTTGAGCGTCTTCTCGTTTCCGAAGATCGGTGCGACAGACGCGATCGCGTAGCCGTGGGACGTATCGACGATGCGATCGTCGAGCCCGAACGCGAACTTGACGTCGGGCCGGTAGATGAAGTGCAGCCCCTGCATCGAGTCGCGCGTGCTGCCGAAGTAGACCGGCACGTCCTCGCTCGCACCGGCGAGGTTGCTGATCGCATAGCCCGGGTCGGATGAGTACGTGTAGACGTAGGACGGTAGCGGTAAGCTGCGCGCACCCGGCAGCGCGACGCGCACGTCGCTGAGCCTTACATCGGTGCCGACATGCGCGGTCGCGCGCCGGGCGGTCGCAAAGGGCACTTCATTGCCGAAGTCCGGCACGTGCAGCGGTTCTGCCGCTGGCGACGGACCGGTCGGCTCGCCTCCGATCTGCCCCCCGGTCACGACTCGCCGCTGCGGCGGCTCGTCGAGCGCGACGAGCAGCCCCTGATGCGTCGCAAGCTCATCTCCGAACACGTCGCCCTGCGCGCTTTCGACGACGGTCCCTGCGCCGGCCGACGCAGGCAACGCGCGCGCTGAAGAGACGGTGACGTTTCCAACCGCGAGATAACGCTTTGCGCGCAGGTCGAGCGTGATGTGCTCGGCCTGGACGTGGACGACGCCGTCATCGAGATAGGCGCTGCCGTTCACATCGAGCACCAGGTGCGATGCGTAGAAGCGGACGCTGGTCCCGGAAACGGTGACGGTTTGGCCTTGGCCGTTGGCCCGCGCAGTCGCGGCCGTCGACAAGACCAGCAGCGCGAGCGCAAGCGCCGCGCTACTCGCCTGAAGGTTACGCTTTTGACAGATGCGTCTTCACCAAGTCTCCGAGACGCTCGATCCCGGTCACGAGCGCATCTTCGGAAGCGTTGCTGAAGTTAAGGCGCATCGTATTGCGCACGTCTGCATTCACCCAGAATGGCGCGCCGGGGACGAAGGCCACTTTTTTCTCAGACGCATGGCCGAGCAGTTCTTGCGTGTCGACGCCTTCGGGCACGCGAGCCCAGAGGAACAAGCCGCCGTCGGGGCGCGTCCAGGACGAGCCGGGCGGCATCGCGCGCGCGAGCGTTTCAAGCATGAGATCGCGCCGCCGGCGATACACCGGCAGCATTTCGGCGATGTGCCCTTCGACTTGTCCAGGAACGCGCGCGTATGCGTATACCGCGCGCTGCGTGAAGCTAGAGGTGTGAAGATCGGCTGCCTGTTTAGCCGGGACGACCCGTTCATATAGACCGGGTTCGGGCAGTACGAGCCACGCGACGCGCATGCCCGGCGCGATGATCTTGCTCACGGTGCTCATATAGATCGTGTTGCGCCCGCGCGCGAGCGCCATGATCGACGGCAGCGCTTCGCCTGAGTAGCGCAGACGCCCGTACGGATCGTCTTCGAAGATCGGGATGCCGTGATCGGCGCAAACCTGGATCAACTCGTGGCGCCGCCGCAAACTCAGCGTGACCCCGGTGGGATTTTCGAAGTTCGGCACGAGGTAGACCAGTTTCGGCTTGGCCGGCGCCTGGCGCAACAATCGGTCGAGATCCTCGGTGCGCATGCCGTTATCATCGGAGGGCACGTTGAGATAGCGCGCTTGGTACGCGTCGAAGGCTTGGATGGCGCCTAGGTATGCCGGGTTCTCGATCACCACGTAGTCGCCGGGGTCGAGCAGCACTTTGCCGATGAGATCCAGGCCCTGTTGCGAGCCGCTGATGATGAGAACTTGCTCCGGCTCGCACTCGATCGAGTTGCTGGTGCGCAGATACTCGCAGATCCACGAGCGCAGTGGCGTGTAGCCCTCGGTGACGCTGTATTGCAACGCGGCGGCGCCCGCCTCGTCGAGCACCTCTTGACACGCGCGGCCGAACTCGCGCACGGGGAACAATTCGGGGGCCGGCAAGCCACCGGCGAACGAGATGACGTCGGGAAGTTCGGTGACTTTGAGGATCTCGCGGATGGCGCTGGCCTTGAGCCGGCCCATGCGCTGTGCATACCTGAAGACGTGAAGATCGGCGCGGTTCGACGGAGCGGCGAGTGACATGCGAACCCTCCCACGCCTCGTTCGGCGCGTCCAGTGCGGCTCCCCCGCCAACCACTATATCGGTCTCTCAGAGAATCCTCATGAGCTTGGCGACAGGGACGACACGTTCAACGTCGCATGGGCCCAAAGTCGAAGAGGAGCTGGGCACATATGCACGTGCGCTTCATTCACGCTGCTGCGGCGACCGCATTGTTATCGTCGATCGCGGTCGCAGCATGCACGCAATCGGGTCCAGGTGACATCACCCGCGCGATAGCGCCCGCATCGAAAAAGCACATCATTATCATCATCCAAGAGAATCGCAGCTTCGACAATATGTTCAACGGTTTTCCCGGTGCAGACACCGTGCAGCGCGGAATGACGCCGGGTGGCGGCGTGCCGCTCGCGGCCGTGCCGTTCGAAAACGGCACGCTTGATCCGGGTCACTTCCATTATAGTTACACGGCGGCGTATGACGGCGGCAAGATGGACGGATTCAATGGCGAGGGCACGTTCAGCGCCGTCGGCGGCTACCACCCCGTTCCCGAGCCGACGAATTACCCGTACGCGTATCTGCCGCAATCGGAGACCAAGCCGTATTGGAACCTCGCTAAGCAGTTCACACTGGCCGATCGCATGTTCACCTCGAACAGCGGTCCGAGCTTTCCGGCTCATCAATATCTGATCGCCGCTCAATCGAACAATGCCGATGAAGTTCCGAGCGGCCTGATCTGGGGATGTGACGCACCTCCTGGCACGCTCGTGCCGCAGCTGCAGTCGGATGGTTCCGAGTCGACCGGCGTGTTCCCATGCTTCGATTACACATCGCTCGGGGACGAGCTCGATGCTGCCGGGATCTCGTGGCGCTACTACACGCCCGGGCCCACGTACATCTTCAACGGGCTCGACGCGCTCCGCAATATCCGCTATAGCAACGACTGGACCACCGATCTTGCGATCCCTGAGACGTCCATACTCACCGACATCGCGTCAGGCAAGCTAGCGCAAGTCAGCTGGGTGACGCCGCAGCTGACCAACTCGGACCACGCGCTGGCCGCGAGCCCGACCGGGCCTCAATGGGTCGCGTCGATCGTCGACGCAGTCGGTGCGAGCAAGTACTGGAACAACACCGTCATCTTTATCGTGTGGGATGACTGGGGCGGCTGGTACGATCACGTGCCGCCGCCGCAACTCGACACGATGGGTCTTGGCTTTCGCGTGCCGCTGATCGTCATCTCACCCTACGCGAAGCGCGGCTACGTGTCGCACGTCCAGCACGAATTCGGCAGCATCCTGCGCTTCACCGAGGAGACCTTCGGGTTGGCGACGCTGTCGGCATCGGACGCGCGCGCCGATGACCTGCGCGACTGCTTCGACTACACGCAGACGCCGCTGCCGCTGCAGCCGGTGAGCACGTTTATGCGCCCGGCCGACTTCTTGCGCCAGCCGCGCTCATCGCAACCGCCGGATCCGATCTGACATGATCGGCAAAACCATACACGGACAAGGCATATCTCGTCGCATGACATCGGTAAAGGGGATCGATCCATGAGAAAACTCCGTCTCATCGCATCGGCATGCATCGTCGCGTGCGTCAGCGCGATCGCCGCCTGCTCGCACGCCGGGCCCGGCACCATCCAAACTCCTAAGTTCCAGCCGATTCAAGACGCGGGCATCATCAAGCACGTCGTCATCATCGTTCAGGAGAACCGCAGCTTCGACAATTTGTTCAACGGGTTCCCCGGCGCCGACACCGTGCAGAACGGCAAGACGCTCGGCGGTTCGATCCCGCTGTCGCCGTTAGGATTCACCGCAGGCGGCGGGCTCGATGTCGGCCATTTCCATACCAGCTTTAATGCGGCGTACAACGTCGGCAACATGAACGATTTCAACTCAGAAGGTACGTACACGACAGCAGGGGGCGGATACGCCGCGACCCCAGGCCCGCCCAACTATGCATATTCGTACCTGCCGCAATCCGACACCGTGCCGGATTGGAATTTGGCCAAGCAGTTCACGCTGGCCGATCGCATGTTCCAGTCGAACAGCGGTCCCAGCTATCCGGCACATCAATACCTGATCGCCGCGCAATCGGCCAACGCCGATGAGGTTCCGACCGGTATCATCTGGGGATGCGACGCGCCGACGGGCACGACAGTCGCGCAATTGCTGAGCGACGGCACCGAAGTGCCCGGGGTGTTTCCTTGCTTTGATTATCAGACGCTTGGCGACGAACTCGATGCGGCGGGCATCAGTTGGCGCTATTACACGCCCGGTCCGATCTATTTCTTCAACGCCTACGGCGCGATACGCCACATCCGCTACGATGCCGACTGGTCGAGCGACATCAGCACGCCGGAGACGAACATCTTCAACGATATCTCGGGCGGCACGCTACAGCAGGTCAGTTGGGTGATCCCACAGCTGGCGAATTCCGATCACGTTCTCGCCAACAGCAATACTGGACCGCAGTGGGTCGCGTCCGTGGTCGATGCGATCGGCGCGAGCCCCTACTGGAAAGATACGGCCATTCTCATCGTGTGGGATGACTGGGGCGGCTGGTACGATCACGTGCCGCCGCCGCAACTGGACGTGATGGGCCTCGGATTTCGCGTGCCGCTCATCGTCGTGTCGCCGTACGCGAAGCACGGATACGTCTCGCATGTCCGGCACGAGTTCGGCAGCATCTTGCATTTCACCGAAGCGACGTTCGGGCTGAGTCCACTCTCGGTTTCCGACGCGCGCGCCGACGAGCTCACGGACTGCTTCGACTTCACGCAGACGGTAACGCCATTGCAGCCGGTCAAGACGTTCATGCATCCGGCAGACTTCTTGCGCCAGCCGCGGTCGTCGGAGCCGCCGGACCCGATCTAGGAAAGGCGCGCTAGCGCGCGAGCGCAAACTACAAGTCGCGATGGACGATACGTTGCGCGGGCTGCTCGACGCGCTCGCGGGTGGCACGATCTCGGTCGACGATGTGCTCTCTCACTTACGCGGGGCGCAGCCGAGCGACATCCCGTCGGTCACGGTCGACCACTTGCGGGCCGAGCGCACGGGTTTTCCGGAGGTCATCTACTGCCCCGGCAAACGCGATGACGAGATCGCAGCGATCGCCGCGCGGCTCGCGGCCTCAAGCGGACGTTTTTTGGCCACGCGGGCGAGCGAAAGCGCGTACGAGGCCGTGTGCGTCCAAGTCGAAGGCGCTCGCTTCGCTGCGGACGCACGCGCCATCGTCTTCGAGCGCGACCCGCTCGAGCGCGTCGGACTGGTGTGCGTCGTCAGCGCCGGCACGTCGGATCGCGCCGTCGCAGCCGAAGCGGCATGCGCGCTCGACGTCATGGGCAACGTCGTCGCGCGCATCGACGACGTCGGCGTCGCCGGACTGCATCGCGTGCTCGGTCACGTCGGCGCGTTGCGCACGTGCAACGCAATCGTCGCGGTCGCCGGCATGGATGGCGCGCTGCCCGGGGTCATCGCGGGGCTCACCGACCGGCCGGTGATCGCCGTGCCGACAAGCGTGGGCTACGGCGCGTCGTTCGGCGGCCTCGCTGCGCTGCTCACCATGCTCAACGCGTGCGCGGGCGGTGTCGGCGTCGTCAACATCGACAACGGTTTCGGCGCCGCGTGCGTCGCGTCGCGCATCAATCACCTGGCGGCGGGGGAGCGCATAGCGCGATGAGCATCGCGTTCTTCGACTGCTTCGGCGGGGCCAGCGGCAACATGATCCTCGGGGCGCTCGCCGACGTGGGTTTGGACATCGACGCGCTCGAGCGCGAACTGCGCCGCTTGCCCGTGAGCGGCTGGACGATTGAGCGCCGGCCAGTCCACAAAGCGGGGCTCGGGGCGCTGTATCTGGACGTCGTCGTCGCCGGAGAAGACTCACACGCGGCGGATCACCACCACGAAGGTCACGCACATCGGTCGCTCGCCGACGTGCTCGACATCATCCGCGCGGCAAGGTTTGCGCACGACATCGAAGCCAGGATGATCGCGATCTTCGAGCGGCTGGCGGCGGCAGAAGCGCGCGTCCATCGGGTGCCGGTGGACAAGATCGCGTTTCACGAAGTGGGGCAGATCGACGCGATCGTCGATGTCTCCGCCGCCGTGTTGGGCTTGCGCATGCTCGACGTCGACGATGTATTCTGCTCTCCGCTGCCCTGCGGACGAGGAACGGTGCGCAGCGCGCATGGTTCACTCCCATCACCGTCACCCGCGACGTTAGACCTCTTGCGCGATGTGCCGACCTATTCGGTCGATCTTGACGCAGAAATGGTGACGCCGACCGGCGCCGCGATCCTTACGAGCCTCGCGAGCTTTGGCGTCCGCCCGCCGATGACCGTCGAACGCATCGGGTACGGTGCGGGACGCTCCGACTTTCCGTTCCCGAACGTCCTGCGCATGTCCATCGGGCAGCGAGCGCGCGCACTCGGGCCGGTGGACGAACGATCACGCGGCAACGGTCGCGACAGCGGAACGGACGAACGCGACGCGGTGCAGCTCGAGACGAACATCGACGACATGAGCCCGCAGGTCTACGAGCATGTGCTGGAGCGGCTCATGGCAAGCGGCGCGCTGGATGTCTGGCTGCAATCGATCCAGATGAAGAAGGGCCGCCCCGGCACGTTGTTGTGCGTATTAGCCCCGCCGCATTTGGCCGACGAACTGTCCGATCTGATGATGGCGGAGACGACGACCATCGGCGTGCGCCGCTGGCCGGTGCAGCGCCGAGTGGCGCCGCGCGCGCTGGAACTCGTCGCTACGTCGTTCGGTCCGGTGCGCGTCAAAGTCATCACGTCGCCGAGCGGAGTTCGCGCAAGGGCTGAATACGAAGACTGCCGCGAGATCGCGCAGCGCACCGGAATGCCGCTCGTCGACGTCATGCGGCGCATCGAAGCGCAGCTTGACGAGTGGAGCAAACAGCAGACGTGAGCGCGCACGCATTGCGGTGGCGCGCGAACGCCCTCCGCGCCTGCGTCGACCGGCTGGACAGCGCGGTGATCGCATACTCCGGCGGCGTCGACAGCGCGCTGGTCGCCGCCATTGCGAACGAACGGCTCGGCGGTCGCGCGCTCGCCGTCACCGGCGTGTCGGCATCGCTCGCGAGCGGCGAACTCGAGGCCGCAGCGCAGCTCGCCGAACGCATCGGCATCGCGCACGAGACCGTCGCCACCTCTGAGTTCGACGATCCATCATATCGCGCGAATAAATCCGATCGGTGTTTTCATTGCAAGGACGAACTGTTCGAAACGCTCGGCGCACTCGCGCGAGCGCGCGGCTTTCTCCATGTCGCCGATGGCACGAACGCCGACGATGGCCGCTCGCCGCTCGATCGTCGCCCTGGCGGCGCCGCCGCACGCGCGCACGGCGTTCGCAGCCCGCTCGCAGAGGCCGGGCTCACGAAGGACGACGTCCGTGCACTCGCGCGCGAGCTCGACTTGCCGGTGTGGGATAAGCCAGCGACGCCGTGCCTGTCCTCGCGCGTGCCGCACGGCACGCCGATCGAGCTCGACGATCTACGCCGCATCGATCTGGCCGAGCGCTACTTGCGCGCAAGCGGGTTTCCGGTCGTGCGCGTGCGCCATTTCGGCGAGCGTGCGCGCATCGAAGTGCCGCTTGCAGACGTCGCGGCGCTCAGCGCGCGACGCACTCGAGTCGAGAGCGCACTGCGCGACGTCGGCTACACGCACGTCGACATCGATCCTCGCGGCTATCGCACCGGCAGTCTCAACGAAGCGAACGCGTAGATGTCGCAACGCGCCGGCGTCGCCGTCGGCTTCAGCGTGGCGCGCATCAGCAGCGACGCCGCGATCATCGTCGGCGGCTCTCTGATCGCCAACGCGTTCAATTATCTTTATCATTTCTTGATCTCCCGGCGGCTTGGCCCCGACGATTACGGCACGCTCGCGACGCTGGCCGCAGGTGCGATGATCGTCGGGGTGTTCGGCAACACCATCGGCCTGGTCGCGATGCAAGACACCGCGCGATTGTGGGCGACCGGCCAAGACCGCCATATCGCTCCTTTCGTCCGCGCCGTCATGCCGGCGGCGCTCGGCGCCGCGCTGTTGATCGCCGCCTTCGCGCTCGGCACCGGGCTGATCGCCGGCCCCTATCTGCACATCGAGCGTACCGCGCTGTGGTTCGCGTTCGCGGCCTACATCGGTTTTGCGATCTTCACCGCGTTTTTCCGTGGAGCCGCCCAAGGCGCGCATCATTTCACGCTCTTCGCGGGTTCGGCGATCGCGGAGATGGCATGCAAGCTCATTGCCGCGCTCGCGCTGGTGGCGGCGGGCTTTGCCGTGCTCGGCGCGATCGGCGGATTCGTCGTTGGCGCGATCGTCGGTCTAACCGTGGTCGCGCCGCCGATGGCGTTGCCGCGCGGAGACTCTCAAGCTGCCTCGCAGCACGATCATCTCGAATTGGGAGGGCGCGCGCTTTCGGTCTTGTGGATTTCGATCTGCGTGCTGCTGTTGTTGTTCATGGATCAGCTGTTCGCGAAGCACCATTTGACCGGCGCGCAGGCCGGATTTTACGGGGCAGCAGGCACGATCGCGCGCACGCTGCCGTTTGGAGTCGGTTTGATCGCGCTGGTCATGGCGCCGAAGGCCGCCGCCGCCCAGCATGTCAGCCGGGATAGTTTGCGCCGCTTGCTCGCGCTCACGTTCGGCGCCGGCGCTGCGATTGCGCTCACCGGTTTCGCGATTGCCGCGCTTCTGCCGGCGCAACTGCTGAGCATCACCTACGGACCCGCTTTCGCGCAAGCGCAGTTTTTGTTGCGCGCGTATGCCGGCGCGCAGGCGCTGCTCGCCCTGGGCGCACTTGGCATCGCGTATCTGCAAGCAGTTGGAAGCTATCGCATCACGATCGCACTCGTCGGCGCAGTCGTCGTGGAAGCGGTGCTCATGGCGATCTTCGGTGTCACGGGGCAGCGGCTGATCCTCATCGCCGGCCTGGTCAACCTGGCGCTGCTGCCGGTCGTCGCGACATATGTGATTGCGACTCTGCGCGAGGCGCCGCAGGCAGGCGGCCCCCCGCCTGACGAAGCGCTTTTGCTCGATGAGCCACGTCTTCTATAGGAAGCTCGGCGTTCAGCCGCCCGTCATCGTGCGCGCGCAAGGCGTGTATCTGTACGACGACAAGGGCAAACGCTATCTCGACGCGTGCGGCGGCGCAATGGTCGCCTCGATCGGACACGGCGTCAAAGAGATCGGCGCCGCGATGGCCGCTCAGGCCGCGTCGGTCGCCTATGTCAACGGCACCGCATTCACAACGCCTCCGGTCGAAGCGCTCGCCGATTTCCTAGCAGCGAAGGCGCCAGCGGGCGTGGACCGCGCCTACTTCTTAGGAAGCGGCTCGGAAGCGGTCGAGGCGGCGCTCAAGCTCGCGCGCCAGTACCACGTCGAGCGCGGCGACGCCGGCCGAAGCATCGTCATCGCGCGGACACCCGGATATCACGGTAACACGTTGCTCGCGCTGTCGGCGTCGGCGCGCGCGCATTACCGCGCGGTGTATTCGCCGTGGCTCGTCGACGTGCGGATGATCGATGCGCCGTATCCATACCGCGCCGAAAGACCGGATTCGGACGCGATGACCGGCGTTGCACTGGAGACGGCGATCCTTAAAGCCGGGCCCGAAAACGTCGCGGCGTATATCGCCGAACCCATCGGTGGGTCGTCGACAGGCGCTTCCGTGCCGGTGCCAAGCTACTACGCACGAGTGCGCGACATCTGCGATCGCTACGGCGTCCTGTTCGTCGCCGATGAAGTGTTGACCGGCGCAGGACGAACAGGCACGTTCTTCGCCCTCGAGCATTTCAAAGACAAGTCGGGCAATCCGATCGTGCCCGACATCATCACTCTCGGCAAGGGACTCAACGGCGGCTATGCGCCGCTTTCGGCAATGCTGGCGAGCCGCAAGCTCGTCGAGACGCTGGAGCGCGGCCGTTTCGGCGGCCTCGTGCACGCGCAGACGTACTCGCACCACGCCGTGATGTGCGCGGCGGCGCTGGCAGTGATGCAGTACATGGAGCGCCACGATCTCATCACTCGCGCCCGTCAAACCGGCGAATATCTGCAGAGCGCGCTGCGTTCGCTGCTCGACGACCGGGCGGTCGCGAGCGTCGTCGGCGACGTGCGCGGCATCGGCATGCTGGCCGCGGTCGAGTTCGTCGAAGATCCCGCCAACAAGCGACCCTTCCCGCGCGAACAGAAATTTGCCGAACGGATCGTCACGCGTGCTCGCGAGCGCGGCCTCGTGTTGTGGCCGAACGTCGGCCACGCCGACGGCCGAAACGGCGATCTCGTGATGATCGCGCCGCCATTCATCATCGAACGCGGACAGATCGACGAGCTGGTCGACGCGCTGCGCGCGACGATCGTAAACGTCATGCAAGAATCGGCCGGCGCGACGAAGCCGGTTGCAGCCAAGAATGCGACGGCAAATGTCGCAGAGGTGAAATCATGAGCGTGCAAGCGCCCCGCAAGCAGCCAAAGATCACGTACTCGGGCGTCGGTGGTAATCTCGACGAGATTCACGCCGCGTTTGACGCGGCGCTCGAACGCGTGCGCGCCGAGCTTGGCAAGACCCACCATCCGTTCATCAACGGGCGTGAGGCCAAAGGCGAAGGCCCGGCGCTCGAGTGGCACAGCCCGATCGACTCAGGGCTGCGCATCGGTAAGTTCCAAAGCGCGAGCCCCGCGCAGATAGACGCCGCCGTCGCAGCCGCGCGCACCGCTCGCAAGCAGTGGGCATCGCTGCCGTGGACGGAGCGCGTCGCGATTTTGAGACGCGCCGCCGAGAACATCCGCGAGCGCCGCTACGACATCGCCGCTCTCATGAGCATCGAAGTCGGCAAGAACCGCATCGAGTCGCTCGGCGACGCCGAAGAAGCAGCCGACCTCATCGATTACTACGCGGATCAAGTCGCGAACGCGGACGGCTACCGCCGCCCGCTCGGCCAGCTTTCGCCGAACGAGCAGACGCAAGATGCGCTACGCCCGTACGGCGTGTTCGCGGTGATTTCGCCGTTTAATTTCCCGCTCGCGCTCGCGACGGGTATGTCGAGTGCCGCGCTGCTTGCCGGCAACACCGTCGTGCTCAAGCCGTCGGTCATGGCATCGCTCACCGGATCAAAGCTCGCGCAAGCGTATCACGATGCTGGGATGCCGGCAGGCACCTTCAATTTGGTCTACGGTTCTGGTGAGGGCGTCGGCCAACCGCTGCTGCATCACGCCGGCATCGACGGCGTTGCCTTCACCGGCTCGCATGAAGTCGGCATGCAGATCTTGCGCGACGTCGGCGCGTCAGGCGCATATGCAAAACCTGTGCTCGGCGAACTTGGTGGCAAGAATGCCGCGATCGTGACGGCGACCGCGGATCTCGATATGGCCGCTGAGGGCGTGATGCGGTCAGCGTTCGGTTATCAAGGCCAAAAATGCAGCGCGTGCTCGCGCGTGTACGTCGAGGAAGGCGTCGCGGATGACTTCATCGCGCGTCTGCTCGAGAGAACGGAGAAGATCGCGATCGGCGATCCGTCGCGGCGCGAAGTGTGGTTCGGTCCGGTCATCAACGACGCGGCCGTTCGCAAGTTCGAAGAGGCCGCATCCACCGCGCGTCGCGCAGGCACGATGCTTGTGGGCGGCGAGCGCCTCTCGGGTGACGGTCTCGAGCGCGGCAATTACGTCGAGCCGACCATCGTCAAGCTGCCGCTCGATCACGAGCTGTATCAGCGCGAGCTGTTCTTGCCCTTCCTCGCAGTCGGCATCGTGCCGTCGTTCGACCGCGGGCTCGAAGAATCAAATCGGCCCAAGCTCGGCCTTACCGGCGGCCTGTTCAGCAACGACGACCGCCAGATCGAGCGCTTTTTCGACGAGATGGAAGCCGGCGTGCTGTACGTCAACCGCCGCTCCGGAGCGACGACCGGCGCGTGGCCGGGCGTCCAGTCGTTCTGCGGATGGAAGGGCTCTGGTGTCACCGGCAAGGGTGGCTGCGGTCCGTTCTACGTCGAGCAGTTCATGCGCGAGCAATCGCGAACGAGGATGCTCTAACAGCGCATCGCGTTCCCCGATTGCCGCCTAGTCCGAATAATATTAGGCGTAGAGGGCTATTGGTCTAAAGAACGAAGATGAAAGCTAGCAAGCTGCGAGCTTCGTTCACTTCGCCTTGTTGAGGCATCATGGCCAAAAACTATCCGAATATCGTCGTCACGCCCCCGGGCCCCAAGGCTCAGGCGGTCATCGCTAAGGACAAGCTCTACTCCTCGCCTTCCTATATCAAGGAGTATCCGCTCGTCGTCGAGCGCGGCGCCGGCGCGATGATCGAAGATGTCGACGGCAACCGCTACCTCGACTTCATGGCCGGGATCGCAGTCGCGTCCACCGGGCATTCACATCCAAAAGTGGTCGCCGCGATCGAAGAGGCGAGCCGCAAGTTCTTGCACATCTGCTCGACCGACTTCTATTATCCCGCATTCGCCGAGCTGTGCGAACGGCTCGCGAAACTCGCCCCCGGGCCTGGTGCCAAGCGCACGTTTCTTACCAACTCCGGCGCCGAGGCGGTTGAGGGCGCCATCAAGCTCGCGCGCGCGCACACGAACCGGCAGAACATCATCGCGTTTGAGGGTTCGTTCCACGGCCGCACGATGGGCTCGATCTCGCTGGGCTCCAGCAAGGTGAAATATCGCCGTCATTTCGGACCACTGCTGCCGGGCATTTATCACCTGCCGTTTGCGAATACGTATCGTTGCACGCTCGGGCGGAGCGCGCAGGAATGCGCCGACGGTTGCGATTGCTGGCGTCTACCTGCCGAGCGTCTGTTCCGCGAGCGCGTCGGCGTCGACGAGATCGCCGCGGTCGTCATCGAGCCGATCCTCGGCGAAGGCGGGTACGTCATTCCGCCGCGCGCGTTCTTGCAGTACTGGCGCGACTTCTGCGACGAACACGGTGCCGTCCTGATCTACGATGAAGTGCAGACCGGCATCGGCCGCACCGGGCGCATGTTCGCCGCGGATTTGCTCGATGTCGCGCCGGACGTCATCTGCTTGGCGAAGGGACTCGGTTCGGGCATGCCGATCGGCGCGATCGTCGCGCGCGAGGCGGTCATGACATGGGATCACGGCAGCCACGGCAGCACGTTCGGCGGCAATCCGGTATGCTGCGCCGCCGCGTTAGCGACGCTCGATCTGGTCGAGGGCGGCTTAATGCGGAACGCGGCTCGCATGGGGTCGCTGCTGCTCGCCGGATTCCGCAAGATCGCGGCCAAGCACGACGCCATAGGCGACGTGCGTGGCGTAGGTCTCATGCTTGGCATTGAGTTCGTCACCGATCGCGCGACCAAAGAGGTCTATCATCACATCGTGCACGAGCTCGAGCTTGCCGCGTTCAAGCGCGGGCTGCTGTTGTTGGGATGCGGCCAGAGCACGATCCGCGTCGCGCCGCCGCTCGTGATCGACGAAGAAGACGTCGCCACGGGTCTACGCATTTTCGAAGAAGCACTCGCGGAGCTGCGCGTCGTCGCTTGAGCCCGGTCACCTCAGTCGCGCCCAAGGTCATGGACATGCGCGATGCGGTCAGCCGCTTCGTGCATGACGGCGACACCGTCGTCATCGAAGGCTTCACGCACCTCATCTGCTTCGCGGCAGCCCATGAGATCATCCGGCAGCAACGACGCGATCTGACGCTCGCGCGCCTGACGCCCGATCTCATCTATGACCAGCTCATCGCCGCGGGCTGCGCCAAGAAGCTCATCTTCTCGTGGGCGGGCAATCCCGGCGTCGGCTCGCTGCACGGCATGCGGCGCGCCGTCGAACAGTCCGACCCGCAACCGCTGGCGCTCGAGGAGTATTCGCATTTCGGACTCGTCGCGCGCTTGTCAGCTGGCGCAGCGAAACTGCCGTTCTGGCCGTTGCGCGATTATCGCGGCAGCGATCTGCCCGCGGTGAACAGCGCGATACGCACGATCGACTGCCCGTACACCGGTGAAGAGCTTGCGACCGTGCCGGCGCTCAACCCGGATGTGACGATCGTGCACGCGCAGCGCGCAGATTCCGCCGGAAACACGCAGATCTGGGGTCTGTACGGCGTGCAGAAGGAAGCAGCATTCGCCGCGTCGCGCGTCATCGTCGTCGTCGAAGAGATCGTGCCCGAGTCCGTGATACGCGCGGATCCGAACCGTACCATTATTCCAGGGTTCATCGTCGACGCCGTCGTGTGCGAGCCGTGGGGCGCGCATCCGTCGTACGCACAAGGTTACTACGATCGCGACAACGATTTCTACGTCGCGTGGGATACGGTCTCGCGCGACGCCAAGGGCTTGGAGGCGTGGCTCAACGAGTGGGTCTATGGCGTCGGCAGCCGCGCTGAATATTTCGATAAGCTCGGCGAAGACGTCACCGCGCGCTTGTCGGCAAAACCGCGGATGAGCGAAGGAGTCAACTACGGCTTCTGAACGGGCTACGGCCACGCAAGCGTACACCAACCGCGAACTGATGGCCGTGCGCGCGGCGCGCGAGCTCGCCGACGGCGACGTAGTTTTCGTCGGCATCGGCCTGCCGAATCTCGCGTGCAATCTTGCGCGCGCAACGCATGCGCCGAATCTCGTGCTGATCTACGAGTCCGGGGCGGTCGGCGCAGTCCCCGAACGTTTGCCTGTATCGATCGGCGATCCAGCGCTCGTCACCGATTCGCTCGCGGTCGCCTCGATGGCCGACATCTTCCAGTTCTATCTTCAGGGTCGACGTATCGACGTCGGGTTCTTAGGCGGCGCGCAAGTCGACCGCTACGCCAACATCAATTCGACAGTCATCGGCTCGTACGCCCAGCCCAAGGTGCGGCTGCCGGGCAGCGGCGGCGCATGTGAGATCGCAGTTCACGCGTCGCGCGTCATCGTCGTCGCGCCGCTGTCGGCGCGCTCGTTTCCGGCGAGCGTCGACTTCTACACATCGCCCGGCCAGGCAGGCAAGTACGGCACGCGCACGCAGCTGAAACTTCCAGGCGGCGGACCGACCCGCATCGTGACCGATGTCGGCATTCTCGCGCCCGCCAAGCACGACGGCGAGCTCGAGCTCGTCGCCGCGTACCCCGGTGTCCAGATTGCCGAGATAAAGACAAAAGTAGGTTGGCCGCTGCGCGTCTCGGCCGAGCTGGAGCCCATCGAGCCGCCTACCGCCGAGGAACTGACCCTGCTGCGCGACGTATTGGACCCACAGCACTTGTATCTTTAGGGCGCATTGCTTCGTATTACAGTAGAGAGCGCGTCGATCGCACGCGCGTCCACGGCTAGAAAAAGGAACTCATCTGTGAACATCAGCCACCGCGTCACGGCGGCCGCATTGAGCGCCGCCCTCTTGACCGGCGTACTGCCGATCGCGAGCAGCGCAGCCAGCACGGCGCCTGCCGCGTCGCCTGCCCCGAGTGCGGCGCCGTCCGCCGCGCCCGCAGCCTCGGCCGCACCGGCCACAGCACCAGCAGCTCCCACGTCGAGCGCCGCACCCGCCATGCCGGCCGCCGCGCCGGCTGCCGGAGGGTCGCTGCTGCCCGCAAACACCGGCGTCAATTGGAATCTGCCGCCAGACCAGATCAAGACGACGTGCGACGCCGCGATCAAGACGGCACGAGACAGCATCAAGCAGATCGAGGCGACGCCGATCGGCCAAGCCGGCTTCAACACCGGCATCAAGCAGGTCGAGAACACGATGGCGACATTCAACGACACGCTAGTCGCCCAGAGCATTCTTTCACAGGTCGCGGTCGACAAAACCGTGCGCGACGCCTCAACCGCGTGCAACGAAGAAGAGTCGCAGTTCGCCGTCGAGCTGGGATCGGATCCGTTCATCTATGCGCTCGCGCAGCTCGGTGCGGCGACGGCGACCAACGCGTACGACCGCAAGCTCGCAGAGCTCTATATGGAAAGCGGTCGGCGGTCGGGCGCGGGTCTCGATCCAGCGACCCGTGCGCAGACGACTAAGCTGTTCAACGAGCTCAACGACTTGGAGATCGCGTTCGGACGCGCGCTCGGCGAAGAGACGATCACGATCACCATCAGCAAAGCGGAGGCGGCATCGCTTCCTCCGTCGTTCGTCAAGACGCTCAAAGCTGAGGGCGACGGATTCAGCGTTCCCGTCAACGAGAGCACGTATTCGCTGTTCCTTCAGAACCAACGCTCGAGCGCCGCTCGTCAGCGCTTCTACATGGCGTACTTCAATCGCGGCGGCCCGGCCAACGTCAAGCGCCTCCAACAGGCGGTGGCGATCCGATCGGAGCTCGCGCATCTGCTCGGCTATCCGACATGGGCCGCATACCAGCTCGACGCGAAGATGGCCAAGACGCCGCAGCGCGTCGACACGTTCCTCGCACAGATCGATACAAAGCTGCTGCCCAAAGCCAACAGCGAGATCGCGGTTCTCCAAGCGCTCAAGAAGTCAACGGGTGATTCGTCGCCGTGGCAGGCTTGGGATTACGCGTACTACGAGAACCTGCTGATCAAAACGAAGTTCGCAGTCAACGACGACGTCGTGCGCCAGTACTTCCCCGTGACCAAGGTGTTGCCGGCGGTGATGGGTCTCTACCAAAAACTGTTGGGCGTGACGTTCCACCCGATCGTGCCGGCGGACACGTGGGCGCCGAGCGTGCTCGAGTACTCGATCAGCGACGCAGCGACGGGCAAGCCGATCGGTTGGTTCTTCCTGGACCTCTATCCGCGGCCCGGCAAGTACGATCACTTCGCGAACTTCCCGTTGCGTGCCGGGCGCGTGCTGCCTGACGGTGGTTGGCAGATGCCGATCTCATCGATCATCGGCAACTGGCCCGTGGGCGCTCCGGGCAAGCCTGCGCTGCTCAGCCACGACGACGTCGTGACGTTCTTCCACGAGTTCGGCCACCTAATGCATAGCACGCTATCGACCGCGCCGTACGAGACGTATTACGGCACGGCCGTGCGCGGCGACTTCGTCGAAGCGCCCTCGCAGATGCTCGAGAACTGGATGTGGCAGCCTTCGATCCTCAAGGACATGTCTGCCAACGTCGATACCGGTAAGCCGCTGCCGGACGATCTGATCACGAGGATGATCGCGCTCAAGCACGTCTCCGACGGCGTGCAGTGGACTGGGCAAGCGTTCTTCGCCGCCTACGACATGAAGATCCATAGCTCGGGGCCGGAGTCCAACGTGACCACGACGTGGTTCGATCTCAAGAAGAGATTGACGCCAACGCCCGCGGTCGCGGGCACGCTACCTGAAGCGGGATTCGGGCACTTGATGGGAGGCTACGACGCGGGTTATTACGGGTATCTCTGGTCACGCGTGTTCGCTCAAGACATGTTCACGGTTTTCCAAAAGGGAGGGCTGGAGAGCCCGGTCGTGGGCGCGCGCTACCGCCAAGACATCCTGCAGCCGGGCGGCAGTCAGGAACCGGATCAATTGCTGCGCACCTTCCTCGGCCGCGAGGTCAATTACGACGCGTTCTATCGCGACCTGGGCATCGCGAGCTCGAAGTAAGACACAACAAGCTTCGTGACGCTACAGCGGGAGCGCGGGCCTCGACTAAAGGCCGGCGCTCTCGTCGCATTTGCAGGTGTAGGCGAGCGATCTTGTAATCGCGTTCGTACAATGAGACGTTTCATCGCCTTGTCGTTCGTAGCGGCGCTCGCACTTGGTACACCGGTCGCCGCGGAGACGATCACGCCCCAAGCCGCGATCGCGCGGCTCTTCACGTCAGACAAGATCGACCCCGATTGGTTCGCGCCATCGCTACTGCAGCAAGCGCCCGTGGCGCAGGTGCAGGCCGTGATCGATTCGTTAAAAGGCCAACTCGGCGCGTATAAAGAGGTGCGTCCGGATGGGGACCACTTCGATACAGTGTTCGAGACCGGTTACGTGCCGACGTACATCTCGCTTGATGGCGAGGGCCACATCCTTAGCTTGATCTTTAGGCCGCCGGCGCCAACGACGAAAGATCTCAGCGGCGCGCTTGACAAGATGCGGGCGCTGCCGGGGAAGATCAGCGTGTTCATCGAGAGCGGATCGACGGCCATGCAAGGCATCGCTGCCGATCAAACGCTTGCGGTCGGGTCCGCGTTCAAACTTGCGGTGCTCAGCGCTGTTAAGAAGCAGGTCGATGCGCACCGCATGTCCTGGACGCAGATCCTGACGGTTCGCACTCAGTGGAAGAGCTTGCCGTCGGGCGTGCTGCAGACGTGGCCCGACGGATCGCCGCTCACGCTCAACAGCGTCGCGGCCTTAGCGATCTCGCAAAGCGACAACACAGCTGCCGATCTGTTGGCCCATGCCGTCGGCCGCTCGGCAGTCGAAGCCGAATCGCCGCACAACACGCCGTTCTTGACGACGCGCGAAGCGTTCATCCTCAAAGACCCGGCGAATTCCGCGCTGCTCGCCAAATGGCGGGCCGGCAACTCGACCGCCCGGACTGCGCTGCTCGCACAGATCGATGCAAAGCCGCTCCCCAGCGCGGCGATCTTCAGCGGCGGCGTGACGGCGCAAGATGTGGAGTGGTCGTTCAGCACGCGCGAGTTGTGCGGGTTGATGAGTCGCGTCGCATCGTTGCCGCTCATGAGCATCAATCCAGGGATCGCCGACCCATCTCAATGGGCGCACGTCTCCTACAAGGGCGGCTCAGAACCGGGTGTGCTCAATCTGACGACGCAGGTCGTTAGCAAGAGCGGCAAGACGTACTGCGTTTCGGCGACGTGGAACGATACAAAACCGTTGGACGAAAAGCGCTTCGAGTTGCTCTACGGCCTGCTCTTGAACAGCCTCGAGTAACGCGTTACTGCGGGATCGCTGGCGGTCCTGATGCCGCGGGTCCAGCGGGCGGCGTGAACGAGGGCAGCGGCTGCACCGGAGTTGCGGCCGGCGTGCCGAGCAAGCCAGGACGCGTGCGCATGAATGAGAGGAGCGCCGCACCGGTTGCTACGGCGCCGATGATCCCGAACATGATGACCCCGAACCACGTCGGCGTGAAGCCGGTGAAAATCAGGATGACAGCAAGCCCGATCCCGACGACTGCCAACGGTTGAGGTTCGGTTTCTTTGGCGATCGCGAGCAGCCGGCGCCCCAGGGCCGCGGCGACCGCCGCTTTGCCGATGAAGTACGCGATGATGTATGCGATGATCGCAACCGGGATCAGCGGAATGGTGATCACCAAACACGCCAGCACGATCACTACGAAGATCAGCATGAATGGCGCAAGCACGCCGAGGACGATGGTTAGCAGCGGCTGAGCGCTGAGGTGCTCCTCGACGTTGCGCGTACGAAGCGGGAATAGGAAGAACGCCAGCAGCGTCAGCAGCAGATCGGGTATGAGGATCGATGCGCGCAGCGCCGCCTGGTGGAACGATGATTGGAGCGCACGCGGCATTTCCGGCGTCTCCGACTCCGGCGGCATCGTCATCTCGGGCATCGGCGTCATTGGCGGAGGCGGTGGGACTTCGGTCTCGTGCTTCTTGGGCGGCGTCGACGTCGACTCGTTGATGATCTGGCCGCCGAAGGAAACGGTGTCCTTACCGACCGACCCCTCCGGATAGATGTGAAGATCGCCGCCGAACGCAACCGCGCTGCCGTCGACCTTGCCGTGGATGCTGAGGTCGCCGCCGAAAACGACGACATCGCCATGCACTTCCTGATCCGCTGGGATGTTGACGTCGCTTCCGAATTCTACGACGTCGCCATGACTGTAGCGATATGTGCCCGCCGCAAAGACGGCGGCTGGAATAAAGAGGAACAGCGCAACGAGCGCGCTCGCGGCCGCGCGCTTCATGCCGGCGCTCCCGCGAGCCAGCCGCGCAGCTGAGGATAGAAACGCCGCAATGCGAGCGCGCCGAGGACGAGCACAATCAGCTCGATGCCGACGGCGGCAGCGACGAACGTCGTGAGATGTAAACGCAGTCCTACACCGACAAGCGTCGAGCCGGCGACTGCGACCTTGCCGAACTCTGTCGCGACAGCGGCAAGCGCGTGGTGCCAGTCGATGACCCGCGCGAAGTACAGCGCGATCAACAGCGCCCACGCAGCGGCGACGTAGCCGGCGAACCAGCGCACGCGCAAGCGGGCTGGCTTGGGCACGGGTAGTGCGCTGATCGCCGCCATGACGGCGATCGAGAAATCCGGACGCGGCTCGATGCCGCGCAAACCCTGCAGCTTGATCTCAACGGCACGCAGATCGTTCGTCAACACGCGGCAGGTCGCGCACGTGTTGAGATGCATCTCGACCGCGCGCACCTCGCTCGGTGAAAGTTCTCCGTCGAGATACGCGGCAAGCCGCGCTTCACAGGCAGAGCAATTCACGTCCGCCCACCTCCTGCGTGGATTCGTCTCGTGCACCGCGCGCCCGGCCCAACGCTCGCGCGAGCGCGGCCTTGCCGCGATGGATCAGCGTCTTCACATTGCCGAGCGACACGTTCATCGTGTCCGCGATCTCTTGATACTCCATATGTCGGTAATAACGCAGCGAAAGCGCCGTCCGCATCCGTTCGGGCACCGACAGCAGCGCTGCGCGCACGGCGCGCTGCTCTTCGTCAGCGAGGATCATCGCGTCGGGCGACGCCTCGCGCCGGGTGTCGGGGAGACGCTGTTCCAGCGTCTCATCTTCGAACAGTTCCTCATGCTGGGGACGTCGGCGCTCCTTTCCCAGATGCGTGCGCGCGGCGTTGCGCGCGATTTGATAAAGCCAGGTCGAGAATTTGGCGAGTTGAGGGTTGAAGGTGCCGAGGTGCGTGTAGGCTCGTATGAATGTCTCCTGCGCAAGATCGTTGGCGTCTTCGGTCGACCGCACTGTGCCGAATAGGAAGTTCACGATGCCCCGCTTGTGCCGCTCGACCAGCGGCGCGAATGCGCCCGAATCTCCCTGGAGGATAAGCGCGACCAGCGTCTCATCCGGCACCCCAGCGTCGATCGTCCAACCTCCCGATGATGTGTGAATGTACTCGCCGTGTGGCGGGAAAGTTTCGGGACAACCCCGGCGAACCCCGCGGGCGATGAGCGCGGCCGACAAGAGTCTCAAGCAGCTGGAGCCTCGACCTGTGTCCGCATCGGCATCGACGCTGGCGACGCTGATGGAGCCCAAAGATGCCAACCCCATGGGCAACGTCCACGGCGGCGCTATTATGAAACTGGTCGACCAGGCCGCCGCTGCCGCCGCGATCCGTCATTCCGGCCGCATCTGCGTGACGGTCGCAGTCGACCGCCTCGACTTTTTCGGGCCCGTTCATGTCGGTGATATGGTTGTGCTCAAGGCGGCGGTCAACTACACACACCGCACGTCGATGGAGGTCGGCGTACGCATCGAGGCAGAGACGCTGCGCGAGGGCGAAGTCAGGCAGGCAGGCACCGCGCTGTTGATATTCGTCGCGCTGGACGATCAATGCCGGCCGGTCGAAGTGCCGCCGATCTTGCCGGAGACTGAAGAAGAGCGACTGCGCTACCGCCAAGCCGAGCTGCGCTACCGGCACCGGAAAGAGCTGCGCGAAAAGGAACGCGCGCTGCGCACATCTAGCACCAGTTGACCGCACGCTACGCGCTGCTCGCGCTGGGCATCGCCGGCCTTTCGATGGCCGGCATTTTTTACTCGCTCGCGCATGCGCCGGTCGTCACAGTCGTCGCGTATCGCATGGTGTTCGCGGCTGTGCTGATGCTGCCGGTCGCGCTCGTGGCTCGCGGCCGCGGCGCACCGCAGACGCGAGCTGCGTTCACTCGTGCCGATCTGTGGACGACGGCTGGTGCGGGCGCGCTCTTCGCGCTCGACCTGATCGTCTGGGCGATCAGCCTCAAGTTCACGACTGTTGCCAGCGCTGCGCTGTTCGTGAGCACGCATCCGATCTTCGTCGCGCTCCTTGCGTGGGCGATCTTCCGCGAGCGTCCGACTCCGTTGATGCTCCTCGGCATTGCGGTAGGCATTGTCGGGATTACGATCGTGGCATACCAGGATCTCGCACTCTCGGGGCGCGCGCTGTTCGGCGATGGTCTCGCACTGCTCGCCGCGTTCGCGGAAACCGGCTACTTGCTGTGCGGACGCAGCGTGCGCCGGCGAATTGACGCGCCGCGGTACGCCTTTGGAGTGTACACAACGTGTGCGGCATTCGTCTGCGTGGTCGTGTTGGTCAGCGGATCAGGTTTTGCGATATCATCGCACGATTTGTTGCTGGCGCTCGGTCTCGCGGTGGTCGCGACTGCATTGGGCCATACGCTTGTCTCGCAGTCGCTGGGCTACATGCCGGCTGCGGTCGTCGCCGTTTCATTCTTAGCACAACCGTTGATGGCGGCGTTCTTCGCCTACGCGTTCTTGGGGCAGATGATCCCGCTGACAACCGCCTTAGGCGGCCTTATCGCGCTCGCCGGCATCGGCGTCGTGGCATACGCGAACGAACGCCTGCCGGCAGAGCCGCTTGAAATGTGACCACACATCGGCAACACTCGGCCGTCATAATGATGGGTGAGGAAATGAAGGTTTTGGACCGAAGGGCAGGGCGATGGCAAAACGCGCGCTGATCACCGGTATCACCGGTCAGGATGGGTCATATCTCGCCGAGCTTTTGCTCGAGAAGGGGTACGATGTCTTCGGCATCACCCGCCGCTCGAGTACCAACTCGTTCGATCGCATCGCGCATATCATCGATAAGATCACGCTGCTGTCCGGCGACTTGCTCGACGAGCATTCCCTCGTCAGTGCGATTCGCGAAGCCAAGCCCGACGAGATCTACAATCTCGGCGCGCAAAGCTTCGTTCCCACGTCGTGGTCGCAGCCCGTGCTAACGGCGGAATTCACCGCCGTGGGTGTGACGAGGCTGCTCGAAGCGATGCGCATCGCGAAGCCGGATGCGCGCTTCTATCAAGCGTCAAGCAGCGAGATGTTCGGCAAAGTGCAAGAGACGCCGCAGAAAGAGACGACGCCGTTCTATCCGCGCAGCCCTTACGGCGTTGCAAAAGTGTACGGTCATTGGATCGCAGTTAATTATCGTGAGTCATACAACTTGTTTGCGGTATCAGGAATACTTTTTAACCACGAGGGCTGTCGTCGGGGTTTGGAATTCGTAACACGCAAGGTGAGCGACGGCGTCGCCCGCATCAAACTTGGTATTTCTAAGGAACTGCGAATGGGGAATCTGGATGCGCGCAGAGACTGGGGTGATGCGCGCGATTACGTCAGAGCGATGTGGCTGATGCTTCAACAAGACAAGCCCGACGATTACGTGATTGCGACGGGGAAAACACACAGCGTTAAAGATCTCGTGATGGAGGCGTTCAAACACGTAGGGCTTGACTGGCAAGATTATGTCGTCGTGGATCAGAGGTTTATGCGCCCTGCGGAAGTGGACGTGCTCGTCGGCGACCCATCGAAAGCCAATCGAGTTCTGGGCTGGCGGCCCACCATCACATTCGAGCAGATGATCGGCGAGATGGTGGATGCCGACATCGCGCGGCTGCGCAAGCTTAACGGCTGATCGTGCGCTGCCTCGTGACGGGGGCTGACGGCTTCGTGGGGCAGTGGCTGCTTCGCGAGTTGCTCGCGCATGGCGGCGACGTCACAGGCATGACGCGCGGTGACCACACCAGACTGACCACGCTGCCAACCGATATGGCGACGCAAGTGCGCTGGTTGAGCGCGGACGTTCTCGATGCGGACGCAATGCTCAACGTCGTCAGCGAAGCCAAGCCCGACGCGATCTACCATTTGGCTGCACAAGCGTCGGTCGCCGAGTCGCTGCGCGATCCGACCGGAACCGTCAAGACCAACGTGATGGGCACCGCCAACCTTCTGGAAGCGACGAGAGCCAACGCGCCGTCAGCACTCGTAGTCGCAGTCGGGTCTGCAGAAGTCTACGGTTCAGTCGAGCCGGCCGAGCTGCCGCTGCGCGAAAGCGCACCGCTGCACCCGAACAACCCGTATGCAGGAAGCAAGGCGGCGGCCGAAGCTGCAGCGCTCCAATACGCGCAGAGCGGCTGGACGCGTGCGCTCGTGACCCGCTCGTTCAATCATACTGGTCCTGGCCAAAGCGTGACCTTCGCCGCAGCTGCCTTTGCAAAACAGTGCGCGGATATCGCGCGCGGCAAGCAGGCGCCGGTTCTCCAGCACGGCAATCTGTCCGCGCAGCGCGATTTCCTCGACGTGCGTGACGTCGTGTCCGCATACCGTCATCTGGGCGAGCACGGAGAGCCGGGCGCGGTGTACAATGTGTGCAGCGGACGCGCGATCAGCATGCGCGAGATCGTCGAGGAGCTCACAAGCCTCGTCGGCGTTCCCGTGGAGCTGCGACAGGACCCGAAGCGGATGCGGCCGGTCGACACGCCGGTCGTCGTGGGCGATCCGAGCCGGATCCAGCGCGACACCGCCTGGCGCCCCGAGATTCCGCTACTGAGGACTTTACGCGATCTGTACGATTACTTTCTAAAGGAAGATGGATAAACCGAACCCAGCCACCCCGCCCCGCACCCCCGCCAAGGGTCAAGACTGGCGCGCGGTCGTCTTCAAGAACCGCGGACTCATCTTGCTGCCGGTGGCGCTCGCGCTGATCGTCTTCGGCCAGCCGACTAAATTGAGCGCGGTGATCGGCATCGCGATCGCCCTGTGCGGCGAGCTGCTGCGCATCTGGGCCGTCGGATACTCCGGTGAGACCACGCGTGCAGACGTCGTGACCGCGCCGGCGCTTGCGACCGCCGGACCATACGCGTTCGTGCGCAACCCGCTGTACGTAGGCAACGCCATCATCGCGATCGGCTTCACCGTTGCGTTTGGTGGCGGTATCCCACTGGGCCAATGGCTCTGGCTGCTTGCCTTCGTTCTCGCCCTCGTCATCGGTGTCTACGCGTCCATCGTGCCGCTCGAAGAAGAGCACCTCGCGCACAAATTCGGCATGCGTTTCACTGAATACACCACGCTCGTGCCGCGCTTCATCCCGTGGAAAGGCTCCCTGGATAAGAAGAAACAGCAAGGCACGTGGAACCCGAAGGTGATTAGGACCGCCGAGCTGACGACGATCGGCTACTTCCTCCTGATGGTGCTGATCACGGTGCTCAAACTCACGGTCTTACGGGGCCGCACGGTCATCTTCTAAAATCCCGCACAACGGGACAAATGATATCGTAGTCCCGAACACTCGTAGGCTTGTCCTTCTCGAGGACGCGGTGCTATCTTCAGAAGGCGGTGGCTCGGCGCGCGAGGCCCAGGGGCCGGGTCTGCGGAGACTTCCGGAGAGCGCAGGTTCCCGGAATTTCCGGCCTCACGGGGAACCGGAGCAGTACGTCAGGATAGATTGCGCCGCACCGAGCACACCGCACGTCGGCCGCCTAAATGGCGGCCCTTTTTTTGTGTCGTAGTGGGAGACGGATGACGATTCTTGTGGTCGGGGCCGGTCAGATGGGATCGGGCATCGCGCAGGTCTGCGCCGCCGCCGGTCATCGCGTGCTGCTCAACGACGTCGATGAAGCTGCGTACCGGCGCGGCCGCTCGGCGATTGAAAAAAATCTCACGCGAGCGGTAGAGCGCACGAAGATCTCTCAAGCCGACGCCGACGCGACGCTCGAGCGCATCTCGTTCCATCCCGACTTGGGCAAGGCAGATGCCTCGATCGCGATCGAGGCGGCGACTGAGGATGAAGCGCTCAAGCTCGCGATCTTCGAGCGTCTCGACCGGGGTCTGCCGCCCGAGTCGATTCTCGCCAGCAACACCTCATCGATCTCGATCACCAAACTCGGCGCCGCCACCAAGCGACCCGAGCGCGTCATCGGGATGCACTTCATGAATCCGGTGCCGGTCATGAAGCTGGTCGAGATCATCCGCGGATTGGCCACTTCTGATGATACATACAAGTTCACCGAACGTCTGGCGACGGAACTCGGCAAGACGCCCGTTGAGGTCAACGATTTCCCAGGCTTTGTGAGCAACCGCGTGCTCATGCCGATGATCAACGAGGCGATTTACGCCCACATGGAGGGCGTCGGCAGCGCGCAGGCGATCGACACGGTGATGAGGCTCGGCATGAATCACCCGATGGGCCCCCTCGAGCTCGCGGACTTCATCGGGCTGGACACATGCCTGGCAATCATGCAAGTGCTCTATGACGGCTTCGCCGATCCGAAGTATCGGCCGTGTCCGTTGCTGAAGAAGATGGTTGCCGCAGGGCATCTTGGCAAGAAGTCCGGTCGCGGTTTCTACGATTATTCGGCGAAATAGAGCCGCGCGAAACAAATGGATTTTGAGCTCACCGAGGATCAAAAAGCCGTACGCGACATGGTCGCAGCGTTCGCCGCGCGCCACATCGCGCCGCACGCTGCGCAGTGGGACCAGCACGGAACGTTTCCGACCGATATTTTCGTGCGGCTCGGCGAGCTTGGGATCATGGGGATGTCGGTGCCCGAGCGCTTTGGCGGCGCACAGCTCGACGCGGTCAGTGTCGCACTAGCGATCGAAGAGCTCAGCAAAGCCGATGCGGGCGTCGGCGTCACGGTCTCCGTGCACGCGGGGCTCATCACGCGCATCATCGCGCAATTCGCATCGGAAGCGTTGAAAGAACAATACCTGCCAAAGATGTGTGAAGGGCAGTGGCTCGGCGCATTCTCATTGACCGAACCCGAGGCCGGCTCGGATGCGGGAGCGCTGCGCACCCGAGCGGAGCGGCGCGGTGACGAGTACATGCTCAACGGCACGAAGCAATGGGTGACCAACGGCGGTCATGCGAAAGTGTTCGTCGTGTTCGCGCGCACCGGCGGCCCAGGCCCGCGCGGCATCTCCGCATTTTTGATCGATCGCGACACGCCCGGGCTGACGATCGGTCGCGAGACCGAGAAGATGGGCATCCGCTCGTCGGACACGGTCGATGTGATTTTGCGCGACGCGCAAGTGCCGGCATCGCGTCTGCTCGGCGAAGAGGGCGGCGGGTACAAGATCGCGCTCGCGAATCTCGGGGTCGGCCGCCTGGGCATCGCGGCCCAAGCGGTCGGCATCCTCGCCGCGTGCCTCGACACATCGGTGCGCTACGCGCTCGACCGCTATCAATTCGGACGGCCGATCGGCGCGTTCCAGGCGGTCTCTTTCAAGATCGCCGATATGGCGATGGACCTGGACGCGGCCCGCCTCTTGCTGTACCGCGCAGCGTGGTTGAAAGATAAGGGCACCTCCGACGTCGACGCATCTTCTAAGGCGAAGCTGTTCGCATCAACCGCCGCGCGCAAGCACGCAGCCGAGTGCGTTCAAATCCTCGGGGGCTACGGCTTTACCAAAGAGTTTCCGGCCGAGCGCTACTACCGCGATGCCAAGATCACCGAGATTTACGAAGGCACATCCGAGGTCCAGCACATCGTCATCGCCCGAGAGCTGCTTGGCCGGCTCGACGAGCGGACGTCGGTCGATCGGCCCGTGCGGTCGACGCTGAAAACGCGCCCGACAAGTCCCGATGGAGCAGCCGAGCGCACCGAACGCACGCGTCCATGAGCGGCGCCGACCAGCGGTTGTTCGCCGACGCGCAAGCGTACCAAGACTTCATGGGGCGCTGGAGCGCAGTGCTGGCGGAGCGGTTTCTTGATTTCGCCGGACTCGACGACGGTGACCGAGTCCTCGATATCGGTACCGGCACCGGCGCGCTGATCGCCGCCATCTCGCGCCGCGCCCCGCGGGCTTCTATCGCCGGCATCGATCCGAGTCCTGAGTACATCGCGTTCGCGTCTGCGCGCGTGCCGAACGCCAGCCTGCAGGTCGGTGACGCCCAATCGCTTCCTTTAAAAGACGCGACGTTCGACCGCGCGCTGTGCCAGCTCGTCCTCAACTTCATCCCGGATATCGTTCGCGCGATCGCGGAGATGCGCCGAGTGACGCGCTCCGGTGGCACCGTTGCAGCCGCGAACTGGGACCTCGAGAGCGGCATGGGCATGCTGACCGAGTTCTGGGATGCGGTCGGACCCGCCGGCGACATAAATCCTTACGGCGAGCGACAAAGCGCGCTGACGAAAGAAGAGCTCGTCGCGCTGTGGCGCGAAACCGGGCTGACGGACGTCACGGCCGTCGACATCGAATTTGCGAGCGACTTCACGTCATTCGATGACTACTGGTTGCCGTTTATGCGCGGCCAAGGACCGTCAGGAAAATACACCGCGTCGTTGGGACAAGCCGATCGAGACGCGCTGCGCGACCGCTTGTGCGCGCGCCTCACTGGCGGCCGGACCGACAAAGCGTTTTCGTTACCGACGCGGGCCTTTGCGGTTCGCGGCATCGTGAGATGATGGAGCGCATTTGAGATTACTTGAATATCAAGGCAAAGAGCTATTCGCAGCCGCCGGCATCCCAGTGCCGACGGGTAAAGTCGCGCAAACGGTCGATGAGGCGGTCGCGATCATGCGAGCCAACCCCGCACCGAGCGTGGTCAAGGCGCAAGTCCTGATCGGTGGACGCGGCAAAGCGGGCGGCATCAAGTTCGCCAACGACGAGCGCGACGTTGTCGAGCCGGCCAAAGCCATTTTGGGGATGAACATCAAAGGCGAGACGGCCAAGCGCATCTGGATCGAACAGCGCGTCGACATCGTCAAAGAGCTCTATCTATCGATCACGGTCGACCGCCAGAGCAAGCGCCCGATCATCATCGCGTCGGCGATGGGCGGCATGGACATCGAAGAGGTCGCCGCGTCTCATCCGGAGGCGATTGCGAAATACCGCATCGATCCGGCGATGGGATACTGGCCGTTCGTCGGCCGCCGCGTCGCGCGCGAGGCCGGCATTCCCAAGGAAGTGACCGCGCAGTTTGTCGATATCCTCGGCAAGCTGTACCGGCTGTTCTTCGACGTTGGCGCGATGCTCGTCGAGATCAATCCGCTTGCGATCACCAAAGACGGGCGGCTCATCGCCTCCGACGCAAAAGTAGACATCGACGACAACGGCCTCTTCAGGCACCCGGAGCTCGAGGCGTGGAAAACCGACCTGCCCTCGGACCCGCTTGAAGAGCGCGCGCGCAAGACCGGACTTGCTTACGTCCATCTCGACGGTAATGTCGGCATCATCGGCAACGGCGCGGGGCTCGTCATGGGGACGCTCGACGCAGTCAAAGCCGCGGGCGGTGAGCCCGCAAATTTCCTTGACGTCGGCGGCGGCGCGAAGGCCGACATCGTGCGCGAGGCGGTGAACATCGTCACCGCAGATCCGAAAGTGAAGTCGCTCTTCATCAACATCTTCGGCGGCATCACGCGCGGCGATGAAGTGGCCAAAGGCTTGGTCGAAGCACTCGCCGGCGGCACGTGGAACAAGGACAAACTCGTGATCCGTCTGACCGGCACCAATGAAAAGGAAGGCCGCGAAGTGCTCCAGGCCAACGGCATGAAGTCGGTCGAGACGATGAACGAAGGCGCGCGCCAGGCCGTGGCGTTGGCGCGCTGACGGAGATACGGAATTGTCGATCTACTTGAACAAAAACTCGAAAGTCATCGTCCAGGGCATCACCGGACGCGAGGGGCTCTATCACGCGAAGCGCATGCGCGCCTACGGCACCAACGTCGTCGGCGGCGTGACGCCGGGCAAAGGCGGACAGATCGTCGAGGACTTCGCCGTCTTCGACACCGTTCACGATGCGCGCGCCCGCTCCGGTGCGAACACAAGCGTCATTTTCGTGCCGCCGCCGTTTGCGGCAGATGCGATCCTCGAATCGGCAGACGCCGGCATCGAATTGATCATCTGCATCACCGAAGGCATTCCGGTGCACGACATGCTCAAGGTGATGTCAGTCGTGCCGGCATCGACGCGCGTCATCGGACCGAATTGCCCCGGCGTCATCACGCCCGGCGAAGCGCTTGCCGGCATCATGCCCGGTCATGTCTTCAGCCCCGGCCGTGTCGGCTTGATCTCGCGCAGCGGCACGCTGACCTACGAGATCGTCGATCAGCTGACGCGCGCCGGTATCGGGCAGAGCACGTGCGTCGGCATCGGCGGCGATCCGATCATCGGCACCGTGTTCGTCGACTGCTTGCGCGCGTTCGAGCGCGACGACGAAACCGACGCGGTCGTACTCGTCGGCGAGATCGGTGGCAGCGACGAGGAAGATGCGGCGGCGCTGATCCGCGACAAGAAGGTCACCAAACCGGTCGTCGCATTTATCGGGGGCCGTTCGGCTCCCGAGGGCAAGCGCATGGGTCACGCAGGCGCGATCGTCAGCGGCGGCGGAGGAACTGCGAAAGCGAAGATCGCGGCGTTCGAAGACGTGAACGTTCCGGTCGCTGAGAGTCCTGCCGACATTCCTGCGCTCGTCAGTCGGACATTACGTATGCCCGCGCGCGTCTGAAAAAAGCGTCAATCGCGCAAATCTGAGAACCCTGAAAAATCCCTAATTTTGCGGCCCTCCGAAACCGGTGGGCCGCAAGGTTAAAGGAAGCTGAAGAAAGAAAAATTGGGACATGCAAGTCCATGCCGTCGGGCGTGGGCTCGCTTTGCAGTACTTGCGTGGCCGAAAAGACGGGTGACCGTCGGAATCGACGCGCGAATCTGCATCACTCGCTTCTCTAAGAAGGAACCTTGAAAACCATGAAAGGTTTGCTGAGATATGCCTTCTTAGCGGTCGCGGTGCTGCTTGTGCAGGGAACATGGGCACTGGCAGGCGTCACCGGATCGCTGAACGGCACGGTTCTGCAGGAGCAAACGCACGCGCCCGTCGCGCAAGCTAAGGTGACGGCGTCTTCTGCGAGCCAGACCTCAAGCACAAATACCGACAATGGTGGTCACTTCGGGTTCGTCTCACTTGTCCCCGACACGTATACCGTGACGGTGGATAAGGAAGGCACCATTGAGACGTTCGTGCAGCGCGGTGTCACCGTGCTTGCCGACCAGGTGCAGGCCCTCACGATCCTGGCCAAGCCGGCGATCAAAACGCTGGCGACGGTCACGACGCGCGCGTCGACGGATCTCGTGAAGCCCGGCACGACGGCCAACGTCTATTCGGTCAACCCTGCCGCGCAACAGCGTAGCGCTGTGCTCGGCGGCGGTGGCGGTGCGAACCAAGGCTACTCCGCGATCGCGGCGTTGCCGGGTGCGTATGTTTCGCCAGGTCAAAGCGGTTGGTTCCAGACCGTCAACATCCGTGGCGGCGACTACGACCAAGTCGGCTACGAGTTCGACGGCGTACCGGTGAACCGGTCGTTCGACAACTAT
Source organism: Binatus sp. (SeqCode) (assembly GCA_035654355.1). Lineage (GTDB taxonomy): Bacteria > Vulcanimicrobiota > Vulcanimicrobiia > Eremiobacterales > Eremiobacteraceae > JAFAHD01. The sequence goes on along the minus strand of DASRXC010000030.1, from coordinate 18,963 downwards.
CCATCGAGCAATCTGTCCGCTATCGGACAGCAAGAGCTCCAACTGTACACCGGCGCCGCGCCTGCCACTGCTGAAGGTCAAGGCTTGGCTGGTTACCTGAACCAGGTGATCAAGAGCGGCACGTATCCGGGATTCGGCACTGTCGATCTTGGCATCGGCGGACCGAGCCTGTACAACAAGGCGAGTCTCGAATTCGGCGGTGCGACGCCTAACCGCAACTTCTCGTACTACGTGGGCTTGGGCATTATCAACCAAAACCCGCGCTTCTACGACAATAACAACGGCGTGAGCCAGAATGCGACATGGGGCCTCGTGTACGACGCGCAAACGCCAGCGACCGGATGCGGCGCTGCCAACGCGTCGAACTACTCGTTGTGCTACGCCAACGGTGCGAACACGGTCCTCGGTCTACCCGCGGGACCCGGTGGTTACTACCTGGGTTCGGTGAACATCCTGACGCCGAAGAACCTTGAAGATCGTGAGAACGTCTTCAACGTCCACATCGGCATCCCGCATAAGGGTGATACCGGCAAGGACGACATCCAGCTGCTCTACGACTCGTTCCAGCTGTACACCAGCTTCTACCAGTCGCCGAACGACTGGGGTGGCGGCCCGCAGTTCTTCACGAACAACACGCTGGGTGCGATTGAAGGCCCGACCCAGCCGCAGTACGTCTCTGGCTTCCAGTACAACACAAACGTGGGGACACTCTTCACTGCCGCAGATCCGACGCAGGCAGGCAAGATCGTTCCCTACGCATTCCCGAACTCAGGCGCGTTTACGCCGCAGAACATCCCGGGAAACCAGTTCTCGGGCTACAGCAACGGCCAAGAGATCTACAAGCTCCAGTACCAGCACAACATCGGCACGCAGTCGTATCTGCGCCTCTACGGGTACATCTACTACTCGTGGTGGTTCATCGACGACCCGATGGCCGCTTGGAACCTGGACTTCGGTCTTGCGCCGGACTACGAGCTGTGGACGCATACGCGTGGCGGCTCGATCAACTACGTCAACCAGCTCTCGTCGAAGAACTTGCTGAACTTCGAAGCGACGTATTCGACGGCGAGCACGGTGCGCGACAACAACACGCAGATGTTCAACGGCGGCGGCTCTCGTGCCGATATCGCCTCGCTTGTGAGCGCGGCGAGTCCGACCAATGGCTTCTGCTTCAATGTCGCGAATCCGGGCGTTCCAGCGTCGTGCCTTGTGGGGAGCAGAAACGCTGGAGGCACGCTTGCCGGCAACTATCTGACGTTCGCCACCGGCTGCGCTGGGCACGCGAACTGCTTAGCAGGCATCGGTGTGGCCGGCGTTCCTGCGCCGAGCACGACCGCGTGCGGCGGACCTTGCGCGTGGCTGATCACGAACAACGGTCCATATGCGACGTACAACACGGTGACGCCGGCGTTCTGGGGCATCTCGCTCCAAGACACCTGGAAACCGAACGATCGCCTCAACTTGAACATTGGGCTACGTGACAACATCTACAAGTTCGGCTTCACGCCGACGGGTGGTGGCACGCGCGACTTCTGGTACAACGCGTGGAACAATGTCGCGTGCGTCAACCAGGGGTTCAACGGCGGCAACCCGTTCGACGAAACGACGGTAGGCGTTCCGGCCGGAACTGCATGCTCGTCACCGCTGGTAACCGCGGCGACAGGCACCACGCTTACGTTCGCGCAGGCGACGCAAACCAATGCGACTGCGAGCGGCGGCTCGATCGTGTATAACGAGATCGAACCGCGCATAAGCGGCACGTACACGATGAGCGCTGACGACGTGCTGCGCTTCTCGGCTGGCCGCTACTCGCAGCCTGCGAATGCGGCGTTCCAGCAGTACAACAGGCGGGATCAGAACCTACCTGAGTTCCTCGGCGGCCTGTTCTTCAAGTACGGGTTCACGACGCCGAATCATACGGTTACACCGTCGGTCTCGTACAACTACGACCTGTCGTTTGAGCATCAGTTCCCGAACACGCAAACGTCGTTCGTGCTGACCCCGTTCCTGCGCCAGACGCATGACCAGGTTCAGCAGCTGTACATCGCTCCGACGCAGGCGTTCGTCTCAGGTCTGAACGTCGGCAACGAGACGAACTACGGGCTCGAGTTCCTGGCGAACATGGGCAATTTCAACGCCAATGGCTTTGCCGGACAGATCTCGTACACGTACACGCATAGCTACATCAAGTACAGCCCACTCCCGACCGGCCAATCGGTGTTGGCGCAAAACAACCTCGACATCCAGCACTACAACTCGTTCACCAAGGCGTGCGCCGGCGCAGTGTCGTCGACGAGCCCGACGAGTCTGTGCGGCGTGGATGGCGGGATCAACGCGATCGCGACCGAGGTCAGCGGCGTGGCCAACCCGTACTTCAACGCACCGGCACAGTCGTTGATGGATCCGAACGCCACCTACGCGCCGTACGACATCATCCCCGTCGGCGTGCAGTTGTCGTCGATCGGCTACGTCGTGCCGAACGTCGTGACGGCCATCGTGCAGTGGAAGCACGACAAGTGGGCGTTCACGCCGTCGCTCCAGTTCCACTCGGGCCAGCCGTACGGCGCGCCGGAGACGACCTACGGGTTCGATCCGAGCAGCTGCGCGGCTCTCGCGGCCGGGAGTATCGTGGGTGATCCGCGATACAAGTTCGGTGGTACTGGCACTCCGGCAGACGCGACAACGTGCGGTGGTTCGTTGGTGATTCCGAACCAGTACACCGGGAAGTTCGACAACCCGGGTGCGTTCATCGAACCTGACTGGTTCAGCCTGCACATGGGCATCACGTTCGAAGCCACACCGCGTGTGACGTATCAGCTGAATCTGGCGAACATCGTCAACACGTGCACCGGCGGCTCAAACGAGCCGTGGGTGAACGGCGACCACCACTGGTGCTTGTATGGCAACAGCGGCGGGTTCTTCACCCCGGTCGGCAACTTCTACAACCCGGGAACGACGATACAACCACAGTTCAAGTATCCGTACTTCCCGGTCGCGACGGGCGACAACGGATCGACTGGTACAGTCACTCCGTTCAACGCCACGTTCAACGTCCAGATCAAGCTCTAGCGAGCAAGATCTCGGACGCGAGGTCTGTGGGGCCGTCGGCAATAGCGCCGGCGGCCCCGCGATTTTGCCAAAGGGCGCGCAAGTCGGCTAATCGAAGCCCGGCCTATCTGTGCGGGGTGCGCCGCCGGCTGAGTCGAGCCGGCGCCCTCGTTTTTTCGAGAGGAATTTCCGCTTCATGAACGTCCGGGTGGGTTACACCGTGCTGGTGGCTGTCGCGCTGGGGATCGCGCTCAGCGCCGGCTGCTCCAATAGCACGCCGTCCACATCGCCGACACCCACGCCGCACGTCAGCGGTTCATTCGCTCCCGATACGCTGTGGCTGCAAGACGCTACGTCAAAGACGGTGCGCGCGTACCGCGGCGCATCGGCGGTCAACGGTGCGGCCGTGCCGCAGGTCGTGGTAAATACGAGCGATAACGCGAATCCGGACGTCGTCTACGATCCGGTCAGCGACACGCTATGGTATCCAAACCAAAGCGTTCCGAACACGACGAACAACTCAGTCATGATCTGGACGACGGCGACGACGCAAAGCGGTAAGCTGCCGGCCTTCACCGTCACCAACGCGAACATGGACCATCTCGAAGGGGCGGCCGTGTTCGATAAGGTGCATAACCTGCTGATCGTCGCTCATAACAACAGCAATACGGTCGACGTGTATTCGATGGCCACGGCGATGACGGGCGCATCGGTGCCAGCCGGTCATGTAACGCTGAACATGACCGATCCGTCAGCGCCCGGAACGCCGCGTCCGCAAGAAATGCTTTACGACGCCGTGCACGACATCTTATTCGTCGCCGACAACGGCACGATAGTCGCGAAGTTCCCCGGGTTCGGCGCCGCGGCGGGTGCCCTTTCGGGAGGCACCACGATCGCTCAGTCGATGGGCACGGCGATCAGCGGCCTCGGGCTGGGCAACGGCACCGGCATGGCCTACAACGCCGGAAGCGACATCCTGTTCGTCACCGAGATCTCACCGCCGCAGATCAACATCATCAAGGCGGCGAGCACGTTCAACGGCGCGACCACTCACTCGCAAACGCTGACGAACTTCGTGCAGCCAAAGGGCCTGGCGTACGACGAGGTACGCGACATCCTCTTCGTCTACGACTCAGACGTCTTCATCTTCCCGAACGCGACGACGGCGAGCGGCAATCAGAACAGCTGGCCAAGCCGCCGCGTGCTGTTCGACATAAGCGTTGCGCTCAGCGGCTTCGGCATTACGGTCGACACGACGAGGTAAACTCAAGCGGCTAGCTGGCGGGTTCGATTCGCGGCACTTATCCTCGTCATCGTGACAGGCGCGCTTTCGGCCGCCTGTTCGAAGATCAGCACGCAGGTCATCAAGAACGGCCAGACCGGCAGCGGCACCATTCCGGGCACTTTGCGTTATGCCGACATCGAAGAGCCGACCTCGCTGAATCCGCTGCTTCGGCTCGACGCCGTTAGCACGGATCAGGACATGTTCGTCTTCGGATTCTTCTTCAATCTCGACGACAAAGAGCACTGGGTGCCCGAGCTAGCGACAGAAGTGCCCACCTATCAGAACGGCGGGATCAGCAAAGACGGTCTGACGATCACGTATCATCTGCGGCACGGCGTGAAATGGCAAGACGGACAACCCTTCACCGCGCACGACTGCGTCTTCACCGAGCACGCGATCATGAATCCTGCCAACGATGTCGTGTCAAGGAGCGGCTGGGACCAGATCGCGAGCGTGGCGGCGCCCGATCCCTACACCTTCGTCATCCACCTCAAGCGCATCTACGCGCCCGCAATCGCATCGTACTTCGCGGTCAGCGGCGAGTACCCGGTGCTGCCCGCACACCTGCTCGAGAAGTATCCCGACATGAACCACGTGCCGTTCAATACGCATCCCATCGGCACTGGGCCGTTCAAATTCGTCAAGTGGATCCACGGCGACCACATCGAGTGGGTGGCCAATCCGGACTACTGGCGCGGCCCGCCCAAACTCAAACGGATCATTTATCACATCATCCCCAACGACCAGACCATCCTCACGCAGCTGCAGACGCACGAGCTCGACGCGTGGTTCCGCGCGCCCTCATCGCTCATCAGCGAGTTCAAGGATCTGCACGGCTTTCGGGTCGAGCTGACGCCGACGAATGCGTTCGCACACATCGATTTCAGTTTCAAGAACCCGATTTTCGACGACGTGCGCGTACGCCAAGCGATCAATTATGCGATCGACAAGAAACTGCTGATCCACAACGTGACGCACGACGTGGATGTGCCGGGGTACTCCGACCAGCCGTCATTCTCGTGGGCATACGATCCCGACGTCGAGCACTACGACTTCGACCCGGCCAAAGCCGCGGAGCTGCTTGATGAAGCGGGCTGGAAACTCGGGCCCGGCGGCGTGCGTGTCAAAGACGGGCAGCGCCTGGCATTCAACCTCTCGACGGTCGCGGGTGGCACCACCGGCGTGCTCGCCGAGACGTACGTGCAGCAGATGCTCAAGAAAGCCGGCATCGATGCCGGCGTGAAGAACTATCCGACCGCCTTGTTCTTCGCCGACTACCAGCAAGGCGGCATCTTACAGACTGGCAAGTACGACATGGCGTTCTTCTCGTGGGTGGCCGGCGTCGACCCCGATGATAAGTCGCTCTACGCGTGTGCGAGCATCCCGCCCAACGGCCAAAACGACATGTACTGGTGCGATCCAAAGATAGACGCCACCGAGAACCTTGCGCTGTCGACATACGACCAAAACGTGCGCAAGAAATACTATCTCGCGATCCAGAAGATGCTCACGACTGACTCGCCGACGATCTTCACGTGGTACGTTCGATCGATCTCCGTGACTTCGCTCAACTTCCAGAATTTCAAGCCGGCGCCCGCAGTGACCAGCAACTGGAACACTTGGGAATGGGAGATGAAATAGCCTAAAAGCCTAGCAGGCGGCCGATCACCATGCGCTGGACTTCGTTCGTCCCTTCGCCGATCTCATTGATCTTGCAGTCGCGCCAGTAGCGCGCGACCGGATACTCTTCCATGAACCCGTAGCCGCCGTGGATCTGAACGGCGGCGTTCGCGCAGCGCCGAGATACCTCGCCTGAATAGAGCTTCGCCATCGCCGCGGCCATGGCGAAATCGCGGTTCTGATCCTTGAGCCACGCCGCTTTGAGGACCGCCGTGCGCGCAAGCTCGATTTCAACGGCCATGTCAACGAGTTGGAACTGCACCGCTTGGAATTTCGCGATCGGCGAGCCGAACTGCATCCGCTCCTTGGCGTATTTGGCGCTGGCATCATAGCACGCTTGCGCGAGCCCGACCGAAAGAGCGCCGACGCTGATCCGTCCGCCATCGAGCGTGTCCAAGAACTGGTGGAACCCGCGACCACGCGGCCCGAGCAGATTCTCTTCGGGCACAGTGGCGTTTTGGAACGACAGCTCGCGCGTATCCGATGCGCGCCATCCCATCTTCTTATACGGCGCAGCCTGCCTGTAGCCAGTCGTGCTCTGCGGCACGATAACGTTACTGATCTCCGGCTTACCGTTGTTGCCGGTTCCCGTGACCGCGGTGATCGTGACGCCGCCCGAGATCGGCGTGCCTGCATTCGTGATGAACGCTTTGGTGCCGTTGATGACCCATTGACTGCCATCCAAGCGAGCTTGCGTCTTCGTCGCGCCCGCATCTGAGCCGGCGTTCGGTTCGGTCAAGCCGAACGACCATAACTTTTCGCCGCGCGCGAGCGGCGGAACGTACTGCTGCTTTTGAGCTTCGCTACCGAACGCCAAGAACGGAGAGGTGCCAAGTGAGACATGCGCGGCCATCGTGATGCCAACGGATGCGTCTGCTCGGCCGATCTCCATCACGGCAAGCGCATACGACACCGTGTCAGCCCCGGCTCCGCCGTATTTCTCAGGGATGGGCAGCCCGAGCAAGCCAAGCTCGCCCATTTTTTTCACGCAATCGAGAGGAAATTCGGAATTCTCATCCCACTTCGCGGCGTGCGGCGCCACCTCGGCCTCCGCAAATTCGCGGCAGAGTTTTTGGACATCGAGCTGATCGGAGGTGAGGTCGAAATCCACAGCGCGATACGGTTCGTACGGCCGCCAATCTTTCCCGCCGCGAGGGCCGTGTCGCGGGGCCGCCGAACTGACGTTCCAGCATGCGATATCCGCACGCCCAGACGGAATACGCCTGGGCATGATCACGTTTGAAGAAGTCAGCCTCGTCTACCCCAACGGCGTCCACGCGCTCTCGAACGTTAACCTAAGCGTCGCCCGCGGCGAGTTCTTGTTCTTGGTCGGTGGTACCGGACAGGGCAAGTCGAGCGTGCTCAAGTGCATCTATCGCGAGGCGAACCCGACCTCGGGGGACGTCGTCGTGGACGATTGGCGCTTGTCCACGCTGCCGCACGGCCAGGTGCCGTTCTTGCGCCGGAAGGTCGGGGTCGTCTTCCAAGATTTCAAGCTGCTGCGCGGCAAGACCGTGTGGGAGAACGTCGCTTACGCGCTCCAGGTGACGGGCGCCGGATCCCGCGACGTCATGCGTCGCGTGCCGCGAGCGCTGGAGATGGTCGGAATCGCGCACAAGAGCAAGATGTTTCCGCACGAACTCTCCGGCGGCGAGCAGCAGCGCACCGCGATCGCACGCTCCCTTGTCAATAACCCGCTTATCATGCTGTGCGACGAGCCGACGGGTAATCTCGATCCCGAGACGTCGAGCGAGATCATGGCCTTGCTCGCGCGCATCAATTCGAAGGGCACGACGATGGTCGTTGCCACCCACAACCAGGCGAGCGTTGACCGCATGCGCCGTCGCGTCGTACGCCTCGTCCACGGCCGCGTTGCGCATGACGAGGAGCGCGGCCGCTATCACGTCGGCCTCGGGTAACGCGATCGTTGGACTGGGGTAAGACGCATTTCTTTTGGGCCGAGGTGGCCCAGAACTTCACGCGCAACGCGACGATGGCGCTCACCGCCATCGGCACCGTCGCCATCTCGATCATCGTGCTGGGCGTCTTCCTATTCGCGCGCACCTCATTCAATCTGGTGCTCGACAACGTCGTCAACAAGGTGGATATCGCCGTCTATCTCAAGGACGAGGCCAGCGCATCCGACATCGACACGATGATGCGCAAGCTGCGCGCAGACAAGCGCGTCGACAGCGTCCGCTTCGTCAGCAAACAAGAAGCCCTGGACACGCTGCGCAAGCGGCTCGCTGGGCAGGTGAATCTCGGGCTCATCAATGTCAATCCGCTGCCGAACTCGTTCGTGGTGCACACCGGTGATCCGACCGAGGTGCCGGCCTTGGCGTCGGATCTGCAGACCAACCCGAACGTCGCGTTCGTAAACTATGGCAGCAAAGTGACGGACAAGCTGCTTGTCATCCGACGCGTGCTCGGCTCGATCGGTTTGGGCGTCATCATCTTGCTGTTGGTCGCGACCGCGCTCATCATCTACAACACGATCCGCTTGACGGTGTTCGCGCGGCAGCGCGAGATCACGATCATGCAACTTGTCGGCGCGACCAATTGGACGATCCGCTGGCCCTTCGTCTTTGAAGGTCTCTTGACGGGATTGACCGGCGCGCTCGTGGGCTTGCTCGTGCTCTGGCCGGCTTACCAGACGCTCGCGCCGAAGCTGTCGCTCAATCTGCCGTTCTTGCCGCTCAATCTCGCAGACGTCTCCGTGAGCCGCATCGCGCTCGAACTGGTGCTCGTCGGTGCGCTTGTCGGCATGCTCGCCAGCTGGCTTTCCGTGAGCCGGTACCTGCGCCCGGCTTGAATCGCTTCACCACCTTCGCGGTCGCTGCGGCGCTGCTCGCCGCGCAACCCTTGCCCGTCCATGCTCGCGCGCATCCGACGCCTACGCCCATGCCCATCAACATCAAGATCAAGCAAAGCCAGCAGAAGATCGAGCAGACGAAGCAGCAGCTGCAGCAAGCCCGTGGACAGCTGCACCAGGCGCGCTTCAAGGTGCAGACGATCTCGGGGCAGCTCAACGAGACGAATGGCGCCATCTCGCGCGTGAGCGGCGAGATCAATAGCCTGTCATCATCGATCGATGTCACCGAGCGCAGGCTCGCAATACGACGCGTGCAGCTCGCAGCAGTGCAGGCAAGTCTGAAACGCCACACCGAGGCGTTGGATAGGCGTCTTGTCGACATCTACGAGCAAGGCTCGGCGTCGTACCTCGATGTGCTGCTCAACTCGACGTCGTTTGAGGATTTCGTCGAGCGACTCGACTTCTTGCGTTTCATCGTGCGCTCCGACACGGAGCTCATCAAACGGGTCAACACCGAGCAGCACCGCTATCAGCTGATGGTGGCCGATCTGGAACGCACGGAGGCCGATCTTGATTCGCAACGCGCCGATCGCGAGACCAAGCGCTCCCAGTTGTCGGATCTCGCGGACCGCCGGCGTGAGCTCTTGTACGCGGCGACGCTGTCGCAAAACGTCATCCAGCAGCACGTCCAGCAGCTCGAGGACCTGACTGCCGCAGAAGAGGCGCAACTGCAAGCGCTCATCGTCGAGCGCCAGCGCGAGGAGGCGGCGCAAGCTCGCCAAGCACAGATCGCAGCGTGCGCAGCGCGCAGGGCAGCGGCCGCTGCCGCAGGTCAAACGCCGACCGCGTGCGTTTCAGGCCATTTCATTTGGCCGGCGCAAGGACCGGTCGTGTCGGGATTCGGCATGCGTTGGCATCCGATTCTCGGCGGGTATCGCATGCATACCGGCATCGACATCGGTGCGCCCTACGGCGCGCCGATCGTCGCATCGGATGACGGCGTCGTGCTGTTCGTGGGATGGTATGGAGGTTATGGCAACACCGTGATCGTCGATCACGGTGGCGGATACTCGACGCTGTACGCGCACTGCTCGTCGATTTTAGTATCGCAAGGGCAACAAGTGCAGCGCGGCCAGGCGATCGCGCGCGTCGGCGCGACAGGCTACGCGACCGGACCCCACCTACATTTCGAAATCCGCGTCAATGGCGTCCCCATAAATCCGATGACGAGACTGTAGCAACTGCGCCTTCAGGAAAGTGCCAAGTCTCGCAAGGCCGCCGCTGGGTTAGCCGCTTTCTCACCGCGTTCTATGCAACTTTACGAAGGGAATATCGTCTTATATAGGATATGAGAGCTTTCACACCGAGCGCGTCCGTGCTGTCCCGCAAATTAGAATCCGAAAGGACCCTCTGACCCCCGTGCCTGCCTTCCGTCGAGCCATCGCCGTCCTCGCGGCCGTCATCGCCGCAGCCGGCCTCACCCTCGCATTCGAGCGCGGCCATCTTCACAACGGCAACGTCCTCGATCCACGCGTGCTTGCATTCCACGTCGGCGATGTGCGCGGCGATTTTTCCGCCGATGGCCCGCTGGCAGACGCCGACGACCGCAGCAAGGATCTCTCGATTCTCGACATCTCGATGGAGAAAGTGCAAGAGCACTTCTACAAGACGGTCGACGATTCGACGCTGATCAAAGGCGAGCGCACCGGCCTCGTCAAGTATCTCGAAAAGAAGCACGTGACGGCGTCGATCCCGATGCCGGATGTCGACGGCGTCGCAGCCGACGACACCGCCGCTGCGAACAAGATGCTCACCGACACCATCGATCGCTATTCGAGCGCCGGCAGCGCCGACGATCTGACCTTCGCCGCGGTGTCGGGCATGCTAGATTCGCTTAACGATCCATATACGGTATTCTTGAGCCCGCGCGAGATCCAAAGCCTCAACGAGCTGATCCGCGGCGGCGACTTCGGCGGCATAGGCATCTACATCGGTAAGGATCCCAAGAGCAAAGACGTCGAGGTGCTCAACCCGATTCAGGGCACGCCCGCCTATCGAGCCGGGCTCAAGCCCTTCGACACGATCATCAGCGTGGACGGCCACGTGTGCAAGCCGCTGGACCTCGACTCAGTGATGAATCTGATCCGCGGCAAAGTCGGCACACCGGTCAAACTGCTCGTCGCGCGCAAAGGTCAACAGGACAAGACGTACGAGGTCGTGCGCGAGCAGATCCACGTGCCGTCCGTGTCCTATCGCATGATCGGCAAGGACGTCGGCTACATTCAACTCTACGATTTCGGCGACACGTCCGAGCAAGAGGTGAGCGACGCGCTCAACAACCTCTTCAAACAGGGCGCCAAAGCGATCTTGTTCGACTTGCGCAATAATGGCGGCGGCCTGCTCGACGCCGCGGTCCAGGTCTCGTCGAAGTTCATCGCCGACGGCCCAATCGTATCGACCATCAACCGCGCCGGTCAGGTCGAAACAGAAGACGCGTACCAGGACGCCGTACCCCCGCACCCGCTCGTCGTCTTGGTCAATCAATACACGGCCAGTGCTTCGGAGATCACCGCCGGCGCCATTCAGGATGCGCGCGTGGGTGTGCTGCTCGGCACACGCACCTACGGCAAAGGCGTCGTCCAGACGATATACGATTTACCGGGCTCAAGCGCGGTGAAGATCACGACAGCACGCTACGTCACGCCGAACGGCCGCGACATCAACAAGCGCGGCATCGATCCCAACATCAACGTGCCGATGGATCCCAAGATCGTCGGACTCGACGCCAAAGATGTGCAGCTCAAGGCCGCGCTCGACTACCTGCACAAACAGATCGCACTGAGCGCCAAGAATCAGTAGGATAAGAATGCACTACCCGAACCTGTTCAAACGGCTCGCGCTGTTAACGGGAGCCGCGCTGGCGGCTACCCTTTTGGTCGGCGCAAGGCCAATCACGTCTCTGGCTGCGACGAGCCCCACGACGAGCAATGCGGACCTGGACCGCTCGATGCTGGATTACAGCTTCCTGCGCGCAGGCTCTGAGTTTTATAAGTCGGTCGACGACCAGACGCTCCTTGACGGTGCAGTCTCCGGCATCAAGAAAGTGGTGCAGAGCAAGGGCGCTGACGCGAACAAGGTGCCGTCGCTGCACAGCCAGGGCAGCAAGAGCGCAGACATCTCGCTGCTCAACCAAGAGCTGCAGACCGTTGACCGCGATTACGCCAAGACGGTCGGCGAGCGCCTTATCGCCTACGGTGCGATTGCGGGCATGCTCGACTCGCTGCACGATCACTGGACCGTCTTCATGACGCCCGACGAGTACAAGTCGCTGAATCAAAACCTTGAGGGCAGCGGCTTCCCGGGCATCGGTATCGTCATCGACACCGACCCCGCGACCAAGTCGCTGCTCGTCACGCAGGTCATCTCGGGCGGACCGGCTGACAAGGCGGGATTGGTTCCGGGCGACGTCGTGCTGACGATTGACGGCAAACCGACCGCAGGTCTGTCCGTTTCGGATGACAGCAAATTGATCCGCGGCAAGCCCGGCACAACCGTCCAGTTGGTCGTCCAGCGCAAGGGCCAACCGACGAACCTGACGATGAGCATCACACGCGAATTCATCCATGAGCCAAGCGTGCTCGCGCGCGTGCTCGACAACAACGTCGGCTACGTGCGGCTGCTCGTGTTCGGCTCGACGACCGGCGAAGAGCTCAACCGCGCACTTGAGGACTTCCAAAAGGCAGGCGTCAAGGGATACGTGCTCGACCTGCGCTACAACGGCGGCGGCTATCTCAACGCCGCGGTCGATGTCGCCTCGAAGTTCATCGCCGACGGCCCGATCGTCTCGATCGACGGGCGCCAAAAACCATTCACGACCATCAACGCTGAGGCGACGGCAGCCGAGTCGCATCCGCTTGCGGTACTGGTCAACGGCTACACCGCCAGCGCCTCGGAGATCACCGCGGGCGCCGTGCAGGACGACGGCGCAGGCGTGCTGATCGGCACGAAGACCTACGGCAAAGGCGAAGTCCAGACGATCTATCCGCTGCCGGACGGCAGCGCCATCAAGATCACGACTGCGCGCTACCTGACGCCGTCGGGTAAGGACATCAACGCGGTTGGCATCAAGCCCGACATCGAGGTCGCCGACGTCAAGCCGGCCGACATCGGCAACATCACGAGCGACACGCAGCTGCAGCGAGCGCTTACCTTCATTCACGATCAAATCGCGGCCGGTAACACCACGTCCGGCGCGCCGCCCAACACCGGCGCCACATCGTCGAGCACTCCCGGTTCGGCGCCGGCCTCAGGCTCGGCAGGTGCATCCAGCTCGACCGGTACCGGCGGGACCGATAGCGGAAAGAGCACCGGCCAGTAGCGCCGTAATCCAGGCGGCGTGACCGACGTCGTCTGGACACCGACACCCGAATACGTGAACGATGCCAACCTCACGCGCTTTATGAAGCGCGTGGGGTCCGGCACGCTCGAAGAGCTATGGGCGTACGCGCGCGATGATATCGCGCGTTTTTATCATGAGCTGGTCTCGCAACTCGGTCTTGCCTGGTTCACGCCGTACGCACAGACGCTCGACCTCTCGCGCGGCTTGCCATTCGCGCGCTGGTTTGTCGGTGGGCGTTATAACGCGTCGTACAATTGCCTCGACCGTTGGGTCCGCGCGGGGCGCGCCGATCAGAGCGCGCTCGTCTGGGAGGGCGAGGACGGCGCCGTCCGCGAGTACACTTTCGGCGAACTGCTCGAAGCCGTGTGCAGGCTCGCCGGTGCATTGCGTCAGCTGGGCGTCGGTCGCGGCGATTGCGTCGGCATCTTCATGCCGCTGCTGCCGGAGACGGCCATCGCATTGCTGGCGATCGGCCGGACCGGTGCGATTGCGGTGCCGGCGTTCTCCGGCTACGGCGCGCCGGCGCTCGCGACACGTCTTGCGGATGCGGGAGCAAAGGTGCTGCTCACGGTCGACGGCGTTTGGCGGCGCGGCAAGCTGGTGGACATGAAAGCGGTCGCCGATGCCGCACTTGCTGAGGTTCCGAGCGTTGAGCACGTCCTGGTATTCGCACGCACTGGCGCAGACGTGAACCGGGTCGCCGGACGCGATCTCGACTGGTCTGAAGCTGTCGCTTCAGCGCCGGCGTTTGTCAACGCGGAACACACCGCGGCGGACGAGCCCTATCTCTTGCTCTATACATCGGGTTCGACCGGCAAGCCCAAGGGTGCAGTGCACGGCCAGGCAGGCTTTCCGGTCAAGGTGCAGATCGACAACTACCTGTGTTTTGACGTCAAGCCGGGCGACCGCATGTTGTGGTTCACCGACATGGGTTGGATGATGGGGCCATTCCTCGTGCTGGGCGCGCTCGGGCTAGGCGCGAGCATCATGCTCTATGAGGGCACACCGGACTATCCGAAACCGGACCGCTTGTGGGAAGTCGTCGCACGCCACCGCGTGACGCATCTCGGTATTGCTCCAACGGCGATTCGCTCGCTCATGGCGCACGGCGACGAATGGCCGGCCAAGCACGATCTATCGAGTTTGCGCATCCTCGGCTCGTCCGGCGAAGCGTGGAACCCCGAGCCCTACCGCTGGTTTTCAAAGGCGATCGGCGGCGACCGCGTTCCGATCATCAACTATTCGGGCGGCACGGAGATCAGCGGCGGAATCGTCGGCTGCTATCCGGTGCGCGCGCTCGTGCCCTGCGCGTTTCACGGGCCGGTGTTCGGCGTGGATGCCGACGTCGTCGACGAATCGGGGAAATCGGTACGGGGCGAGGTCGGCGAACTTGTCATCCATCAGCCTTGGCCGGGAATGACGCAAGGCTTTTGGCACGATGAGGAGCGCTATCTCAAGACGTATTGGTCGCGCTTTCCGAACGTGTGGGTGCACGGTGATTGGGCGAGCGTCGATGCAGATGGGTACTGGTTCATCCATGGCCGCTCGGACGACACGATCAACGTCGCGGGTAAGCGAGTCGGCCCAGCCGAGTACGAAAGCGCGATCGTCGCGCATGGTGGCGTGCGCGAAGTCGCCGCGGTTTCCGTCCCAGACGAGCTCAAGGGCGAAAGCGTCGTCTGCTTAGTCGTGTTGCGCAACGGTGTCGCTGAGAGCGAAACGCTGCGCAAAGAGCTGAACGGCAAAGTCGTCGCGGATCTCGGCAAACCACTGGCGCCGAAGGCCGTCAAGTTCGTCGACGACCTGCCGCACACGCGCAACGGGAAGATGATGCGCCGCGTTGCGCGAGCGCGCTACCTCAGGTCGGACACCTTAGGCGATCTCTCCGCGCTTGAAAATCCATCGTCGCTCGAAGCGATCGATCGCGCCCGCTAAGCCGAGCCTACGGTCCGAATATCGCCTGCGCGGGCTGGATGTCGGTTGAAATGGTGAACCGCAGGGCGCTCGCGCCGGTCAACGGCGGAGCGAACGACGTGATCGTGTTCGCCCCATAGTTCGATATGTAGATATTTCCGCTGCTGTCAAAAGCAAAGCCGGCGATCGAGCTTGACCCGCTGGGCCCGCCGGCGATCGTGGTCACCGGAGTGCTCGAGTTGGAGAACGGCGGGTTGTAGATATAGACGTTGTTAGGGCTGCTGAAGTTGCCGACGTACAGATTGCCCGCCGCGTCGAGTCCGATCCCTTCAGTGCACGCGCCTCCGACGGGCGTAATCGTCGCGGTGGGCGCTGAGGCATTTGTGAACGGCGGAGTGAAGATCGTGACATTGGAGCCGCCACAGTTGCCCGCGAAAAGCAGGCCCGTGGAGTTCAACTGCAAGACGTACGGACGGTTGAGTCCGGTGGAGAACGTCACCGACGCGGTGCTGCTGCTGGTGAACGGTGGGGCGAACAGCGAGATCCGGTTATTGTCAGTGTCGGAGACGAGAAGATTTCCGGACGAGTCCTGGATCAGTCCGCCGACGAAACCAGGAGCCGTCACGTGGACGGTGGGCGCGCTCGTGCTCGTGAGCGGCAACGAGAACAGGTACCAGCCGTTGCCGTTGGTCCCGACAGCGATCTGCGTGTTTCCTACGAGAGCGATTGAGAGGGCGCACGTAGCGCTGGCTGGGAATGGCACGGTGACGGTAGGTGTCGACGTGCTGCTGAATGGCGGCGCGAAGACATCGACGGCGTGCGTACCGCCACAAAACGTCGCATACAGGTTGGGATGATTGACTGGCGGCATTGTGGGCGTCGTCGACGTCGACGATGACGAGCAGCCGACAACCGTTAAGCTCAAAGAAACGCACAAAGACAATACAAAGGCGCGAAGACGCATGGACCGCTCCCTTCACTTCAGGCATAAGTGCGGTTCAACGCGCCGCTGTGGTCAGCCTGCGGAAACCGTGACCTTCGAGCGCATGCGCCTGGCTGCGGCGACCATGTTGCTGAGCGCAGGCAATACCTCTTCCCAGCTTCGCGTCTTCAACCCGCAGTCGGGATTGACCCACAGCTGATCGGCGGACACGACTGCGATCGCCTTTTCGAGCAGGCTCTCCATTTCGTCTGCGCTGGGCACGCGTGGCGAATGGATGTCGTATACCCCTGGCCCGATTTCGTTCGGATATTTGAAATCGCGGAACGCTTCGAGGATCTCCATGTCCGAGCGCGACGACTCGATCGTGATGACGTCCGCATCCATCGCGGCGATCGACGCGATGATGTCGTTGAACTCGGAGTAGCACATGTGCGTGTGGATCTGCGTCTCGTCGCGGACGCCCGATGACGCGACGCGAAACGCCTTCACCGCCCACGCGAGGTACTCGTTCCAGCGGGCTCGTTTGAGCGGAAGGCCTTCCCTGATGGCGGGCTCATCGATTTGAATGACTTTAATACCGGCGCGCTCCAGATCGGCGACTTCATCGCGGATCGCCAGCGCGATCTGCAGCGCGGTGTCAGAACGCGGCTGATCGTCGCGCACGAACGACCACTGCAAGATCGTGACCGGGCCGGTGAGCATGCCCTTCATCGGCTTGGCGGTGAGCGACTGCGCGTAGGTGCTCCAGTCGACAGTCATCGGCCGCGGCCGAGAAACGTCGCCGAAGATGATCGGCGGCTTGACGTAACGCGAGCCGTAGCTCTGCACCCAGCCATGCTGCGTGAACGCAAATCCGCGCAGCTGCTCGCCGAAGTACTCGACCATGTCGTTGCGCTCGGCCTCGCCGTGGACGAGCACATCGAGACCGATGAGCTCTTGCTGCTCGACCGCGTGCGCGATCTCGGTCTTGATGCGACGCTGGTACTCGGACAAGTCGATTTCGTTTTTCTTGAACTTCGAGCGCGCATCGCGGATCGCGCTCGTCTGCGGGAAGCTGCCGATCGTCGTCGTCGGGAATGCCGGTAATCCCAGCCGTTCGCGTTGCGCCGGCCGGCGCACGTCGAATGGCGAAGACCGCCTCGCGTCGCCCTCGTTCAATGCCGCTTCACGCGCTTCGACGGCGCGATCATGGATGCGCGTCGAAGTTTGGCGGCTTTGACGCGCGGCAGTCGCCTGCGTGAACATCGAGCTCACGGAGTCGGAGTGCGGGCCAAGCGATTTCTTCAGTGCGACCACTTCGTCGAGCTTTTGAACGGCGAACGCCATCCACGACTTGAGCTCGGCGTCAAGGCCCGTCTCCTGCTGGAGATCGATGGGGCAATGCAGCAAACTGCACGACGGCGCGATCCACAGGCGGTCGCCAAGCAGCGCGAGCGGTTCGAGCGTCGTGCGTGCAGCGGCGAGATCTGCGCGCCATACGTTACGCCCATCGACCACGCCGAGCGAAAGCACTTTGTCATCGGGATACGCTGCGGTAAAGGCCGGCAGCTGCTCGGGCGCTCTCACCAGGTCGAGATGCAAGCCGGCCACAGGAAGCGTCATCAGGTCTTGCGCGATGTCATCGACGGCGTCGAAATAGGTCGCCACGAGCAGCTTCGGCGCACCCTCGGCGACCAAGGTCGAATATGCATGGCGCAATGCCGTGAGCCACTCGGGCGCGAGATCGAGCACGAGCGCCGGCTCGTCCATCTGCACCCATTCGACGCCGAGCGAGCGCAGGCGTGCCAAGACGTCGGCGTAGACTGGTAGCATGCGATCGATGAGGTCGAGCGGCGCTACGTGGCCTCCCGGCACGCTTGTCTGGCCATTCGGCGCGCGCCACTTGCCCAGGCGCCAGAACGTGAACGGTCCGACGAGCACGGGCTTGGGCCGCACTCCTAATGCCAGCGCCTCCTTTGTCTCCTCGATGAGCTTCATGCTCGAGAGCGTGAACGTCGTGTGCGCGGTGAACTCGGGCACGATGTAATGGTAGTTGGTGTCAAACCACTTCGTCATCTCCATCGCGGGTTGCGACTGCGTGCCGCGCGCCATCGCGAAGTAGGTGTCGAGATCGACATCGCCGCCGCGCCATCCGTAGCGTGCGGGCACGGCGCCGAGCATCGCGCTCATGTCAAGCACGTGATCGTACAGCGAGAAGTCGCCGACCGGCACGAAGTCCAGTCCGGCCGCATGCTGCAGCTCCCAGTGCCGCTTGCGCAAGAGCCACGCGGTCTCGACAAGGGCCGTTTCATCGGCTTTGCCGGCCCAATGCTGTTCGAGTGCGCGTTTGAGCTCGCGCGTGTGACCGATTCGCGGGAAACCTAAATTATGGGCTAAGGCCATGCATGCACCTTACTCGTTGAATACGGCCGCCATCGCAGCCGCGCGAGAATTACTTGCCGAGCAGAGCTCGCGAGATCACTATGCGCTGGATCTGCTGGGTGCCTTCATAGATCTGCGTGATTTTTGCGTCGCGCATCATACGCTCGACTGGGTATTCAGTCATATACCCATATCCGCCGAGCAGCTGCACGGCGTCCGTGGTCACCGACATGGCGACGTCGCCGCACTTGAGCTTGCACAGCGCGCCCCAGTGGGTGACGTCGGGCGCTCCTTCGTCGCACTTGCGCGCCGCCTCATACAGCAGCAGCCGCGCGGCTTGCGTCTCGAGTTCCATGTCCGCGATCATCCACTGCAGGCCCTGCTGCTTGGATAGCGGCTTGCCGAAGGCGACGCGATCCTTGATGTACTTGGCAGCGAAATCGAGCGCGCCTTGGGCGATGCCGAGCGCCTGCGCGGCGACACCGGGGCGCGATTTATCGAGCGTCTTCATCGCGATCGGG
>DASRXC010000029.1:0-3434 GCA_035654355.1 Binatus sp. (SeqCode) | reverse complement strand
TTCGCAAACTTCGGCGCCGAATGGACGCTGCCGCACGGCGAATCCTTCGGCATCATGAAGCTCCCAGACCGGTTGAAGGAAACGCACGGCCGGTACTGGCGCGGCAGTTCGGGCGTAATGTTTGCGGTGAAGGACCTCGACGCCGAAGTCGCCGCTGCGAAAGCACGCGGCGTGAAGTTCCACGACGAAGGCAAGCCGCAAGAAACGCCTGTGTGTTTCATGGTGTTCGGCGAGGATAGCGAAGGCAATACGTTCGCGCTCCACAAGCGCAAGTAGGCGCGGCGCCCGCGAAGAGGCCGGCGCCGCAATCGCACGGAACTCCGCGGCCATGCCGCATGAGTCCGAGCTTGAGCTGCTCGCGCAAAAACGGGCGCAATCGTTGGCGCCTGCGGGCGATGACGCGATCGCCAGGCAACACGAACGCGGTAAGCTGAGCGCGCGCGAGCGCGTCACGCGGCTGCTCGATTCGGGCAGCTTCGTCGAGCTCGATGCGTTCGCCGTGCACCGCACCGACGCGTTCGGCCTTGATGCGCGCAAGTACGTCGGCGACGGCGTCATCACCGGCCATGGCACGATCGATGGCCGGCGCGTCTGCATCTTCTCCCAAGACTTCAGCGTGCTCGGCGGCTCGCTCGGCGAAGTCTTCGCCGAGAAGATCTGCAAGGTCATGGACCTGGCTGTCAGGATCGGCTGTCCGATGATCGGCATCAACGACTCAGGCGGTGCACGCATCCAAGAAGGCGTCGTCAGCCTTGGCGGATATGCCGAGATTTTCTGGCGCAACGTGCAGGCGTCGGGCGTCATTCCGCAGATCTCGCTGATCGCCGGCCCGTGCGCCGGCGGCGCCGTCTACAGCCCCGCGATCACCGATTTCATCGTGATGGTCGACAAGATCTCGCAGATGTTCATCACCGGTCCGGAGGTCATCAAGACCGTGACCGGCGAGGAAGTGTCGTTCGAAGAGCTGGGCGGCGCGATGACGCACAACAGCAAGAGCGGCGTCGCGCAGTTCCTCGCAGCCGACGAGGACGACGCGTTCGAACAGATCCGTCATCTTATCTCATTCTTGCCGCAAAACAATCTCGACGATCCGCCAGTCGCCGAGTCCGACGATGACCCGAAGCGAACCGATCCGGGTCTCATCGAGCTGATCCCGGCCGCGGCCAACCTGCCATACGACATGAGCGGCGTCATCACGCGCGTCGTCGACGACGGCGATTTCTTCGAAGTGCAGCCGTTCTACGGCGGATCGCTCATCGTCGGATTCGCGCGCCTCGGTGGTCATCCGGTCGGCGTCGTAGCTAATCAGCCAAAGGTGCTCGCCGGCGTGCTTGACATCAACTCATCGATCAAGGGCGCACGCTTCGTCCGTTTTTGCGACGCGTTCAATATACCGCTCGTCGTCTTCGTCGACGTACCTGGGTTCTTGCCAGGCACCGGTCAAGAATACGGCGGCATCATCAAGCACGGTGCGAAGCTGCTCTACGCGTTCGCCGAGGCGACGGTGCCGAAAGTCACCGTCATCACGCGCAAAGCGTATGGCGGGGCTTACGACGTCATGAACAGCAAGCACATCCGCGCAGATTTCAACGTCGCCTGGCCGACCGCTGAGATTGCCGTCATGGGTCCGCCCGGTGCGGTCAAGATCATCTTCCGCGAGGAGATCGCCAAGTCAAAGAACCCCGCACGGCGCACGGACGAGCTCGTGTCTGAATACGTCGAGCGGTTCGCCAACCCGTACGTCGCCGCCGAGCGCGGGTACATCGATGATGTGATTAATCCGGCCGACACGCGCCCTGTCCTGATCAACGCATTGCAGACATTGCGCAGCAAGCGCGTGCCGCGCCCGGCGCGCAAGCACGGCAACATCCCGCTTTGAAGATCGTCGATATCCGGCCCGTTCCCAGCCCATCTGACGTTGCGGCGATCGAAGCGGCGCTTGCCAAGCTCGCCGGATCAAAAGAATCGGAGCGCCCTGCGCCTGCGCCCTCGAAGTGGATAGCCGCCGCTCGCGCGGAAGCGGTCGACGACGGCATTCATGACCGCGTTTAAGAAAATCCTCATCGCCAATCGCGGCGAGATCGCGCTGCGCATCGTGCGCGCGTGTCGCGAACTTGGCATCCCAAGCGTCGCCGTGTATTCCGATGTCGATCGTGACGCCATGCACGTCAAAGAGGCTGACGAAGCATACCGGCTCGGCCCGGCACCGCTGGCGCAATCCTATTTGAACGCCGACCGGCTCATGGAGATCGCCGCGCTAGCTGGCTGCGATGCCGTTCATCCGGGCTATGGGTTTTTCGCGGAAAACGCCGGGTTCGCGCGGCGATCCGCCGGCGAAGGCCTGACGTTCATCGGTCCGTCGCCTGATTCAATCGAGCGCATGGGCGGAAAGATCGCTGCGCGTCAAGCGGCCGCGCGCGCCGGCGTTCCGGTCGTGCCGGGGACGGTCGAGCCTGTGACAGACGTCGCGTCGGTGCTCGCGCTTGGCAAGAAGTTCGGCTACCCGATCGCGATCAAGGCATCTGCCGGCGGCGGCGGCAAAGGTCTCAAGGTCGCAAACGATGCTCGCGAGGTGCAGCGCGCGATCGAGTTGGCAGCCGCAGAGGCTTCTGCATACTTCAAAGATGCGACGCTCTACGTCGAAAAATATCTCGCGCGTCCGAAGCACGTCGAGGTCCAGGTGCTTGGCGACAAAGCCGGCACGGTCGTGCACTTGGGGGAACGCGACTGCTCCATGCAGCGCCGCCACCAAAAACTGGTCGAGGAGACGCCCGCGTGCATCTCTGCGCAGGTGCGCGAGAAGCTTCACGCGGCCGCCGTCGCGCTGGCGCGCTCTATCGGCTACGACAGCGCCGGCACGATCGAGTGTTTGGTCGAGGGCGATCAGTTCTATTTCCTCGAGATGAACACGCGCATCCAAGTCGAGCATACGGTCACAGAGATGACGTGGGGCGTCGATCTCGTGAAAGCGCAGATCCGCATCGCGGCGGGCGAGCGCTTGTGGTTCACGCAGCGCGATCTCGCGCGCCGCGGTCATGCGATCGAATGCCGCATCAACGCGGAATCTCCCGCAGCAGATTTTCGACCGTGCGCCGGTACGCTCGTCCGCTATGTCGAGCCCGGCGGCCCCGGCGTGCGCGTCGATGCGGCGGCGGCGGCCGGCATGGTGATCCCGCAAGAGTACGATTCGCTCATCGGCAAGCTGGTCACGTGGGGACAGGATCGCGATGAGGCGCGTGCGCGCATGCGGCGCGCGCTGGGCGAGTACACGATCGAGGGCGTCGAGACGACGATCCCATTCCTACGCGCGCTTATCGCGACCGATACGTTCGCTACCGGCGATTACGCCACGCCAACGGTCGATGAGTATCGGCGCGAGCTTGCCGCCAAGACCGCGATGCCCAGCGCGCAGGCAAGTGATGCTGCGAACGAAG
>DASRXC010000028.1:0-6636 GCA_035654355.1 Binatus sp. (SeqCode) | reverse complement strand
GGCGGTACGATGCAGCTCGGATTCTACGAAGCGCGAAGCCATCGCGTGGTCGCGATCGACTCGTGTCCGGTGCTGTTGCCGCGACTCGACGATGCGGTGAAAGCTCTCGTCACCATGGCGCGCGAGGCACCGGCACCGTTCGAACCGTCACGCCACATCGTCGCTCGCGCCAGCGCGACCGGGAACGAGCTGGTCGTCGCCTTCAACGGTCAGAAGCCCAACCGCGCCGCGGGCGCATATGTCGACGAGTTACGCCGGCGCATTCCGGACCTGACCGGCGTCATGTCGTCATGGGATTTGGAGAACGAGAACGCTTTGTTCGGCGCGCGCAGCGCGACGTTATGGGGCTCACCGATATTGCGCGAGACGGTGGCGGGCGCGACGCTGCGGTTCGGAATCGAGTCGTTTTTCCAGATCAACACCGCGATGCTCGAGCTGATCGCGGAGCAACTCGTCGATATGTTAGCTGGAACCGGCCGTGTCGTCGATTTGTACTGCGGGGTCGGCACGTTCGCAGTCATTTTGGGCAAGCGCGGCATCGCTACCACTGGCGTCGAATGGTTCAAGCCTGCCGCCGACGAATGCGCGGCCAACGCCGCCGCCAACGGCGTGCTCAACGCCGCGTTCGAGCATGCCGATGCGGTCGAAGCGGTGCACGGTGAGCGCGGCCGGACGCTCCTGAAGGGCGCCGACGCGGTGATTCTCGATCCGCCCCGCAAGGGCTGTGACGAGCGCGTGCTGACCGCGCTTGCGGAAAATGGCGTCGAGCGCGTCGTGTATGTCTCGTGCAATCCGGCGACGCTAGCGCGCGACGCCAAGGCGCTCGCCGCGCGCGGATATCGCGTGCAGCGAGTGACGCCGTATGACATGTTCCCGCACACCGGCCACGTCGAAGTGGTGATGACGTTCGTCAAAGGGTCATAAACGATGCCTGAAGTGCCTATCGATATCGCTCACGTGGCGAAGCTCGCGCGCCTGCCGCTCACCGCGGAGGAAGCCGAACGCTTTTCCGCCCAGTTCGGGCGGCTTTTCGAGTTCATCCGCGAGCTGCAAGCCCTCGACGTCGAGCACGTCCATCCGACGGCGCAGGTGATCCCGCTGCACAACGTGTTGCGCGCGGACGAGATCCGGCCGTGCCTCGATCACGACGCTGCGCTGCAAAACGCGCCAGCTACTGAAGGGCCGTACTTCAAGATGCCGCGCATTCTGGAATGACGATGAACACCGGCCACGAGATACGCGACGCGATCGCGCGCCACGAGATGACGGCGCTCGAAGCTGCCGAGATGGCGCTGGCGGCCATCGCTGCGACTGAGCCGCGGCTGCAGGCGTACTTGCAGCTGATGCCCGAGCGCGCGCTCGCACGCGCGCGCGAGATCGATGCCGCGATCGCGCGCGGTCAGGACGTCGGGTTGCTCGCGGGCGTACCGGTCGCGGTCAAAGATCTTTTTTGTACGCAAGGCGTGCGCACGACCGCCGGCTCGAAGATCCTTGCGAACTTCGTGCCGCCGTACTCAGCAACCGTCGTGCGGCGTCTCGAAGCGCAGGGCGCGATCATCGTCGGCAAGACGAACATGGACGAGTTTGCGATGGGGTCGTCATGTGAGAATTCCGCGTTCAAGGCGACGCACAATCCGTGGAGCATCGAAGACGTTCCGGGAGGAAGCTCGGGAGGCAGCGCGGCGACTGTAGGAGCGCGCTGCGTACCGATCGCGTTCGGTACCGACACGGGCGGCTCGATCCGCGAGCCGGCGTCGTTCTGCGGCATCGTCGGCGTCAAGCCGACGTACGGACGGGTGTCGCGCTATGGGATCGTCGCATTCGCTTCGTCGCTCGACCAAGCGGGCCCGATGACTGTGGACGTCCGCGACAGCGCGGACGCGCTCGAGGCGATCGCCGGCTACGATCCGATGGACTCGACGAGCGCGAACGTCGACGTGCCGCACTACGCCGGCCGGTTGCGGGAAGATCTGAAGGGCGTCCGCATCGGCATCGTCTCCGAATTCGACGAGAGCATCGCCGCCGACAAAGCGATGCACGCGCTGTACCAGCGCGCCTATGAGGATCTGCGTGCGTTGGGCGCCGAGCTGGTCACGGTTTCCTTGCCGCACGCGAAATATGGCCTTGCGACGTATTATCTGATCGCGCCCGCAGAGGCGTCCTCAAATCTCGCGCGCTATGACGGCGCGCGCTACGGCTTGCGCGTCGACGGTCCCGACGTCTTCTCGATGTTCGATGCGACGCGCGCCGCAGGCTTTGGGCCGGAGGTCAAGCGCCGTGTCATCCTCGGCACATATGCGCTCAGCTCCGGCTACTACGACGCGTACTACGTGCGCGCGCAAAAAGTGCGCACGTTGATGAAGAAGGATTTCGACGAGGCGTTCCAGCGCTGCGACGTGATCGCGTGTCCGGCGGTGTCATGTCCGCCGTTCCAGCTGGGCGCGAAGAGCCAAGATCCGGTCGCGATGTACCTCATGGATTACTTCACCATTCCCATGAGCCTCGCAGGCATTCCGGCGATGTCGGTTCCTGCGGGCTACGTCGACGAGCTACCAGTCGGCCTACAGCTGGTAGCGCCTGCCTTCGAGGAAGGCCGCATGCTCGGCGTTGCGCACGCATACGAGCAGGCGACGCGCCACGCGTGGGCGCGCACGCCGATGGTCTACGCCGGCGAAGGTGATGCTGCGTGAGCAAGGTGATCGGCGCGGCCACTGACACCGAGGCGGTGATCGGGCTCGAGGCGCACGTCGAGCTGCTGACGCAGAGCAAAATGTTCTGCGGCTGCCGGAACGCGTTCGGCGCGCCGCCGAACACGCTGGTGTGCCCAGTCTGTTTGGGGCTGCCCGGAAGCCTGCCGGTTGCCAACGCGCGAGCGGTCGAATTCCTGTGCAAGGCGGGCACGGCCCTGGGTTGCACGATCGCCGACTATTCAAAGTTCGACCGCAAGAATTACTTCTATCCGGATATGCCCAAGAATTATCAGATCTCGCAGTACGACATGCCGCTCACGACCGGTGGGGGCGTGACGCTTCCCTCAGGCAAGAGCGTCAGATTGACGCGCATCCATCTCGAAGAGGATACCGGCAAGAACGTGCACGCGGGCGAGAGCATCGCGCGCTCGGCGTACACGCTCGTCGACTACAATCGCGCCGGCGTGCCGCTGATGGAGATTGTCAGCGAGCCTGAGATCTCATCGGCGGCTGAAGCCGAGGAGTATCTCGCCGAGCTCAAAGCCGTGATGTCCTACATCGGTGTGTCCGACGTCAAGATGCACGAAGGCTCGCTACGCTGCGATGCAAACGTGTCAATTCGGCCCGTGGGCTCGCATGAGCTCGGCACCAAGGTCGAGATCAAGAACCTCAACTCATTCCGTTCGGTCGGCCGCGCGATCGACCACGAGATCGAGCGCATGCGCGCCTGCCTGCGCGACGGCGAGCGCATCGTGCAGGAGACACGCGGATGGGATGAGTCCAGCGGTACGACGCACTCCATGCGTTCAAAAGAGCTCGCGCACGATTATCGCTATTTCCCAGACCCCGACTTGGTGCCGCTTGAATTGGATCGCGCGCTGCTGTCGCGTTGGCGCGACGAACTGCCGGAGCTTCCTGCGGCGAAACGCGCTCGTTATGTCTCCGATTTCGGCCTGTCGGCCTACGACGCGGGCGTATTGACCGGCGAACGCTCGGATGCCGAATTCTTCGAGGCCGTCGCCGCTGCGAGCGGCAACCCGAAGCAAGCCGCGAATTGGATGATGGGTGATGTGCGCAAAGTGCTCGACCGCGCCGGGCTTACACTGGCCGAAGCCAAGGGCACACCGGCGCAGGTCGGATCGCTGATCGCGATGGTCGCAGCCGGAACGATCTCGGGCAAGGCTGCAAAGGAAGTGATCGAGCCGGTCATAGTCGAGGGGCGCGATCCGGGCGACGTCGTCGCGCAGCGTGGTCTCGCGCAAACCTCCGACACGGGCGCGGTCGCAGCGTTTGTGGATCAGGCGGTCACCGCGAACGCCGACTCGGTCGCATCGTACAAGGCCGGCAAAGAGAAAGCTTTTGAGTTTCTGGTCGGTCAAGTGATGAAGCTTTCGCGCGGCAAGGCGAACGTCGAGATGGTCCGGGGGCTGCTCAAAGAGCGCCTTGGCTGACGAGTCCCTCAAGGCGCTCGAATTCTCCGACGTCATCGCGCAGATCGCTGCGCGGACGACCTGCGAGCCGGGGAAGCGCGCCGCGGCGTCCGCCGCGCCGCTCCCCTCCGAAGCGCTTGCCGATGCGCGTCAGCAACTGGTCGAAGACGCAACGGCGTACGTGCACGCTGGCGGCGACATCGCGTTCGGCGGAGTCGATGACGTCACCGACATGATCGCTCGCGCAAGTAAGGGTGCGCCGCTGAGCGGGTCGGAGCTGCACTCGATCGCCGTCGCCGAACGATCGTTGCGCGACGTCTCACGGTCCGCACCCAAAGACGCGGCGCCGCGAGGCACCTTCAAGACGGTGCTCGGGCGCCGGCACGACACGAAAGACCTGATCGGTCGCCTTGACGAGGCGATCGAACCGCAGGGTCGCGTCGCAGACTCTGCATCTGCAGAGCTTGGGCGCATCCGGCGGCAACAGCGGTCGTTGCACGATGAGATCCGAGAGCGTTGCACCGCCATCACCCGCACCCCGGCGACCGCGAAGATGCTCTCTGAACCGGTCGTCACCGTGCGCGCGGGCCGCTATGTTGTGCCAGTCCGCAAGGAGTTCGCAGCGGAATTCGCCGGGGTCGTGCACGATGAGTCGTCGTCGGGAGCGACTGTCTATGTCGAACCGATGGCGTCCGTGGAGGCGAACAACCGCTTGCGCGCGCTTGAGGCAGCAGAGGAGCGTGAAACGGCCCGCATTCTCGCGCAATTGACATCGATGGTCGCAGGCCGTGCGCAGGAGCTCGAGGCCAACGCGGCACTGCTCGCCGAGCTCGATGCGCTCGGCGCGGTCGCGCGTTGGGGCATCGCGCTCACCGCGCTGCGGCCGCGCTTGACGAACGAGCACGCGTTACGCATCGTCGGCGGACGACATCCGCTCTTGACAAGAACGGCGCAACCCCTTGAGGTCGATGTGGGCCATGGGTTTGATGCGCTGGTGATCTCGGGGCCGAATATGGGCGGCAAGAGCGTCGCGCTCAAGACCATCGGGTTGTTCTGCCTGTTAGCGTATGCAGGTATTCCACTGCCGGCGCAGCCGGGTACGGAGATCGGATGGTTCGACCGTATCGCGTGCGTCCTTGGCGACGAACAATCGATCGCCCAGAACTTGTCATCATTTTCGGCACACCTGCAAGCGCTGCGCGAGGCGCTCAGTGGAGCGCATCGCGGCACGCTGGTGCTCGTCGATGAGATCGGGAGCGGCACCGAACCGATAGCCGGTGCGGCGCTTGCGCAGGCGTTCATCGAGGCGGCGCTCGCCGCAGGTGCGTGCGTGGTAGTGACCACGCATTTCACGCAGCTCAAGGTGTTCGCAGCCGCCACTGCACGTGTCGCAAACGCATCGATGCTGTTCGACCCGGTGACAAGCGAGCCGACGTACGTGCTCGCGCTGGGAGTCCCTGGACAATCGCACGCGTTTCCGCTCGCGCGGACGCTGCGTCTGCCGGCACCGCTGATCGCGCGTGCTGAATCGTTGATGGGAGAAGAGAACCGCCGGCTTGAGGCGGCGTTCGAGGGTCTGGCGGCCGAACGCGCCGAGCTGGTCCGGCGGCAAACCGAGCTGGAGGCGCTGCGCAAGGAAGCGGCCGGATTGGAGTCGGCGCTCGAGGAAGCGCGAGCCGCGCTCGAGCGCGAGCGTGCGCAATTCCAACGTCGCGCTGCGGTCATGCTTGACGATGCCGTGCGGCAAACGCGAGCCGAGCTGATGGAGCGTGCCGCACTCGGAGGCGAGTCGCGCAAGCGCCAGCGTGGCACTGCTGCGGCGACGCCGGATCTGAGCGCGACGCTCGAACAGATGCGCAAAAGTCTCGGTTTGCAGATGGCCGAGCCCGGAGACGCAGCGGCACCGCCGCTGCAACGAGGCGATCGCGTCTTCGTCCAAAGCTTGGATGCGGTCGGCGGCATCGACGAGGTGTACGAGCGCGATGCGCTTGTGACCGTAGGGTCGCTGAAGACTGTCGTTCCGCTCACTGAGCTTCGACGCGCGCCGTCGAGCGCCGCTGGCAGGCCAGACATTCATCGGACAGGCGTCAGCGGCGTGGCCGCACCAGAACTCACGGCGACGGAGATCGACGTTCGCGGATTGCGCGTCGATGAGGCCATGCCGATCGTCGACAAGGCGCTCGATAGCGCGAGCCTCGCGGGCGTGTCCGAGTTGCGCATCATCCACGGAAAAGGCACCGGCCAGCTCGGACGCGGCTTGCGCGAGTTCTTGCGCGATCACCCGCAAGCAGCGGGCTTCGCACAGGCTGGAGATAAGGAAGGCGGCTCCGGAGTCACCATCGTAACGGTGCGCTAACGATGAGCGACAAAGCCGCGGCTCGCATGGCCGAAGCGCTGACCAGCCGTTGCGTCGACGTGGTCACAAAGCCCGACTTGATCGCGCGCCTGAGCGAGAGCCGGCCGCTGCGCGTCAAACTCGGCATCGACCCGACTGGTCCACAGCTCCATCTTGGCCA
>DASRXC010000027.1:0-3433 GCA_035654355.1 Binatus sp. (SeqCode) | reverse complement strand
GCCCGCGAACGGGCGGCGTTGGTTCGTACGCGGGCGGCTGGGTCCACTTGGACACAGGACCGCGTCGCTTCTGGAACGATTAGCCGGCGCTAGCCGGTCGACTTCGCGGTGACGTTGCGATGTTGCGGCGCATCGACGTAGTCCTCGTAGATGAGTCCGAGCGCGATCTCCATCGACTCAGTCATCATGGCGTCGTCGAGCGCATTGGCCTCGCATGACCGCCCACTCGCCTTGACCGACGCCAGCACATCTGCGATCGGCTTTTTGGTCTCAAACGACGTCCACGCCGCGCATGCCAGCTCGCCCGGCCGCACGCCGAGTGCGACGGTCGTCTGGTAATCAGGGACCTCGACGCCGGGGAAACGGAAGGTTAGCGCCTGGCGATATGCGTTGTATCGCTCGGGAGAGGACAAGACGTCAAGCAACGTGATCTCGGACGACAGCGTCGCGGATTGGGCCGCGTACATCACGTTTTGGGCGCGCCGCGCGGTCTGCATGGCCGCGGTCCACGCGGCAAACGCGCCGCGCAGATCCGGCGGCCGGGGCGGTGCCGGCGTGCCCATGCCGTTGGTCTGCTGCGGCGGCACGTCCAGCGCGGCCTTCGTCGCGTTGACCGCATCGTCGGCTTGTGCGATCGCTCCACGCGCGAGCTCGATGCTCGCTAACAGGCCTTTCGTCGACCCGTTCAAATCCGAGATCATCGCAGGATAAAAGGCGAGCAGCGCTTGGTATTTCGGGGTCAGCGGCGCCTCGTCCATTAACGGGTCGAGCATCTCATGGAGGGCGTCGCTGTTCTCAACCGTGAGGCCGGGTGCGGTCGCCAAGACATCGTTGATCGGATTGAGTGTGCCGTTGATGAGTTTGGTAAGCGTCGTCATGCCGGTCGTCGTTGTGCGCGTCTGGCCGGACGGCGGCGGCGTGCCTCCCTGCGGTGAACCGCCCGGAGCCGGTGAGGACGGTGGTCCGGACGGCGCAGGCGACGCAGACGGTGTGGTGCTTGCATTCGCCTGCGGCGCTGTGATGCTTCCATCCGCCTGCAGCGAAAAAGATGGCGAGACACTAGACGCCCAACGTAAACCGGGCGGCCCTCCACCGGATGAGAGCACGTTGAGTTTGTGAACGACTTGCTGCAGTTCGTCAAACCCTTTCCGTGCGCCAGTCTTCGCCTCGGTCGTGGCATCGGTTGCCGTCACGTGCGCGGCTTTGATCGCCTTGATCGCGCTGATCCGCGCAGGGTCGTTAACGTCGACCGCGGTCCGGAAGACGCGCCCGTCGGGCGCGGCCTTTGGGCCCGACTCGCGCAAGGCATAGTCGAGCTGGGCGATGTGCGCGGCGATCTGCGCATCGTCGCGGCTCGTCAGCGATGTGAGCTCCGAGCGCGCGTAGCTGTAGCGTCCCTCGCTTTGATCGTGGATCGCGTCTGCGAGAACCGTTTGTGTGGTCTCGCGGTCGAGCTCGGGGTAACCGACTAGGTGCGAAACGCGATCGGTCGGCACTGGGTGATCTAAGAACGCCTTGTCGGCGCGCGACTCGGGCCCTGCGTCCATCTGCCCGAGCTTTGTCATGACATCGACCGCCGCGTTTGGATCGTATCCTGCCTGCGCCATGAGCGAAAGGCCATAGTGGTCAGCCTGCAGCTCATCGCTGCGGCTATATTTGTCGTTCGCGAGTTCTCCACCGAGCGCGCCGAGCACTGAAGCGACCGGTGAGACGATCGCCGCGAGCGCCGTCAGGATGCCGATGACGGTGTTGACGTTCGAGCCCGCCACCACGTGGCGCATCTCCACGTGACCCATCTCGTGGCCGAGCGTGGCCGCAAGCTCGTCGTCGGAAGAGACGAAGTTCAGCAGTCCGACGTTGACGTGCACGTAGCCGCCCTTGATGGCAAATGCGTTGATGCTTGGATCGTCGAGCACGGTGAAACGGTACGTGATGTCGGGTCGCTTGCGATGCTTGGCCAGCGTCTCGCCGACATGGTTGGTCCAGCTGTTAAGGAAAGGATCGGTGATGACGATGCTCTCGGCATCTATCTCGGCGTTCTCGGCGGTGCCTTGCGCGATCTCCGTCGCGGTGCTCATCGCGAGCGCGGGCGTCACCGTGATCTGCGCGAAGAGGACAGCGGCGAGAGCTGCGGCGGTGAAGCGTCCGGTCACCGGCACTGCGATCCGATCGTGTGCATGGATGCGTGGTTCTTCATCGTCGGCGAGAAGATTCTTTCCCAGCCTATTCCCATGCTGTGCTCTGTCCCGGCCGCCCTTATGAGCGCAGGACGCGTCGCGATTCTCTACTATTATTATCAGGTCTATGAGGTCGCCGCGGCTGGGGCTGTCTGCTTCTTTGGTCGCATCGCGCTCATGAGCTCTCCGATCATGCCGCGCCGGAACACGCTGACCACGATGATGAAGATGATGCCGAGGACAAGACCTGGAGACGTCGTCAGTGTCGAGAGCCGGTCGTTGATGATGAGGTAAAACGGGGCGCCGAACAGCGGCCCGAAGACGGTGCCCATGCCGCCAAGCACGGTCATGATCACGACTTCTCCGGACGTGTGCCAATCCAGCGTGTCGAGCGACGTGAAGCGATGCGCGATCACGAACAACGCGCCGGCCAAGCCGGCCAACGCGGCCGAGAGCACAAAGGCGACGAGTTTGTAGCCGTTGGTGCGATACCCCAAGCCGGTCGCACGTTGTTCGTTCTCGCGAATGGCACTCAGCACTCTGCCAAACGGTGAGTTGACGACGCGCAGGATAAACGCGACGGTGAGCACTGCCAAAGCGAGCGTGATGTAGTAGAGCAAAACGTCGTTATCGAGGCGAATGCCGCCGATCAGCGCGGGTCGCGGCACATTTTGCAAACCGTCCTGACCCCCCGTCCAATCGCCCATTTGATTCGCGATGAAATATAACATCTGCCCGAACGCCAGCGTGATCATCGCGAAGTAGATGCCCTGCCGCCGGATCGCGACGGCGCCGACGAGCGCTGCGATGACGGTCGCCGCGAGCACCGCGACGAACACGGCGGGGAAAAACGACCAGTGCGCGCGCAGGATCAACAGACCGGCCACGTACGATGCGCCTCCGAAGAACATCGCGTGCCCGAACGAGAGCAGTCCTGTGTAGCCGAGCAGCAGGTCGAATGCCGCCGCGAACATCGCCCAGATGACGACGTCCGTTGCAAGGCCGATGTAGAGCACGTGCGGCAGCAAGAGACCGAGTGCGATCGCCGCGACCGCGAGGCCCCAAGCGAAACGGCCATGAACGCTCGCGGCCCGGCTGATCAACGTTGGCTCTCCGGCGCGCCGAACAACCCGGAGGGTCGCACGAGCAGCACCGCCGCCATGAGCACGAAGATGACTGTGTTCGCGATCGGAGGATACAGCACCGCGCCGAGCGCCGCGATGATCCCAACGATGAAACCGGTGAAAATCGAGCCC
>DASRXC010000026.1:0-8943 GCA_035654355.1 Binatus sp. (SeqCode) | reverse complement strand
CGGGCCGGCGCCATTGCTCCAGCCCGAGATAACGACCGTTGTGGACGTTCGCCCGGGCGCCGGCGGCCTCGTGCTAGCCGGAGCCGTGCCGGCCGGCTCGAGCGTGGTTGTCGAACCGCTGCTCAACAATCCGCTGGTCGTGGACGGGCGCACGTATCGGGGTCGCATCGTCGTGTCCGAACTCTCAGATGCGACGATCGAGGTGATCGACGAGCTTGACTTAGAGCAGTATCTCTACGGCGTCGTGAGCGCCGAGATGGATCCGGCCTGGCCGGAGGTCGCGTTGCAAGCGCAAGCGATCGCGTCGCGCAGCTACGCAGTCGCGCGCGGCGCGCTGCACGAGCACCCGGACTATGACGTGCAAGCCGGCGAACAAGACCAAGCATACGGCGGCGTCAACGTCGAGACGCAAAGCGGGGTCGACGCGGTCGAGTCGACGCGTGCGGTCGTGCTCGAGTATCAATATCACGTCATCAAAGCGTACTACTCGTCCTGTGACGGCGGCTATACAGCTGATGGATCGGAGCTCTCCGACCCGGAACCTTATCTGCGCGCACAGCCCGACCCGTACGCAGCTGAATCGCCGCATCTCTCGTGGTCGGCAGCAGTGCCGGTTGCAGCGTTCGAACGATCGTTGGATGAGCAAGTGGGGGATCTAGGCGACGTCACGAGCGTCAGCGCAGGGCCGGCTGACGCATCAGGCAGGCTGACGGCGGTCGTGGTCAACGGCACAGCAGGCAGTCGCGTTATTCCTGCGACGCTGTTCCGACGGCTCGCAGGGCGTCATCTTGTGAAGAGCACGCGCATCACGTCGCTGTCACTCGATGGTGACGAGATCCTCGTCAAGGGCTCGGGCTTTGGACACGGAGTAGGCATGAGCCAATGGGGCGCCAAGGATATGGCGGACCAAGGTCTCGGAATTACGGCCATTTTGTCGTTCTATTACCGAGGTGCGATGCTGGCGCGATTATGAAGACGCTGACAAAATGCAATGCCTTGCTCGCCGCCGCGCTCGTTATGAGCGTGGCCATCGTGCTCGCGCAGCCATGCGTCGCGCGCGCAGGCACGATTCCGTGCCGCGAAGTGTACGGTTCAACGGGTGGATATGTTTGCGGCGCGGACGTCGATTCGCGCCTTTTCGACTTCGCATTCGCGCCGGCGCAAACGCAAACCGGCTGTTGGGCCGTCTCGATGGCGATGATCATCGCCTATAGCGGCGGCGAGATCTCGCAAAATGACATTCTCTCGTCCGTCTTCGGCGCAAGCGTGCCGCCGACGCTTGCACTAAGCCAGGCGATCGGTGACAGCACGCGCAGCTTCACGGGCGCGAATCACGCGGTCGTCGAGACCTCGGCGTCGGTTCTGTTCTCAACCCCACTCAAGGGCTCACGCGGCGAGCTGCGGACAATCGCCGGCCAGCTGCAAGAGGACACTCCGCTGCTCGTGTTCACTTCGCACAACGCGATGCTGCTGACCCGCATCTACTACCATGCTGACCTGTTCGGCCACCCGACGTCGTTGTACGCGGCAGTCGTACGCGATCCGTTCCCGCAGACGGGCCCACCGGTCACCACGGGGGTGAAGATCGACGGATATCCCGGCCAACGCTTTTTGACGCAAGCGGAATACAACGACATCCAATCAGTCGTTCAAGTGAGCGTGAAGAATCATTGATCGCCCAGCGGAGGACGCGCGTTTTCAAACCAGCTCCTACGACTATCAGCTCGATCCGTCGCTGATCGCACAGCATCCGGCTGACCGCCGCGACGATGCGCGCCTGCTGGTGCTCGACAACGGCCGAATCGCGCACCGGCATTTCCGCGATTTGCCGGAACTGATACGGCCCGGTGACCTGCTTGTCATCAACGATACGCGCGTGCTGCGCGCGCGCTTTCGCCCGGCCCGCCGAGAAGGCGGCAGGGCGGAAGTGCTGCTGTTACATCCGGGAGCAGAAGAAGAGACGTGGGAGGCGCTCGTGCGCCCCGGGCAGCGCGTGCGGGTAGGCGATCGCCTGCGTCTTGGCGGCGAGCACACGATCGACGTCATCGGCCGGACGGAGGAAGGAACGCGGCTCGTGCGCTTCGCGGGAATCAGCGCTGACGAGGCGATGGAGCGCTACGGGCTCGTGCCGTTGCCCCCTTACATCAAAACGCCGCCGCCGTACGCGAGCGAGCGGTACCAGACCGTCTACGCGGCGCACGCAGGCTCTGTCGCTGCGCCGACGGCTGGCCTTCACTTCACCACGACGCTGATGGACCAGATCAAAGCGAAAGGCGCGTCGTTCGCGACGTTGACCCTCGACGTCGGGCCAGGCACCTTCCGCCCAGTGAGGTCCGTCGACATCCGCGAGCATCCGATGCACTCGGAACGCTACACGATTCCACCGGAGACGGCTGCGGCGGTCGCGCGCGCGAAAGCGGCGGGGAACCGCGTGATCGCCGTCGGCACGACCAGCATGCGCAGCCTCGAGGACGCGGCGCGTTTGCGCGGTGACGGAACCGTCGCGGCAGGATCGAGATGGACCGAGCTTTTCATCTACCCCGGCTTTAAGTTCATAGTCGTCGATGCGCTGATCACGAACTTCCACCTGCCACGCTCGACATTGCTTATGCTGGTGTGCGCGTTCGCTGGAACCGACCAGGTCCTCAACGCCTATTGCATCGCGGCTCGCGAACGGTACCGTTTCTACTCGTTTGGCGACGCGATGTTCATCGAGAGCAAACTGCTGACAGCGCCTTAAACGGATCGATTTGTTGGGAGCGACACGTGAAGCATCGGCGAACGCGTGGTGCGGTCGATCGGCAGCGAAACGTGCTCTTGCACGATCAACCATGTTCCGTTGATCTTCCGGTACACGTCGGTCACGCGAACGGTGTAATGTAACGGCTCGCCATCAGCGGCGCTGACTCCCGAGACATGCTGCAGACTGCGGCTATAACCTACGTCCCCGCTTACTTCGATCTCAAGATCGCTCACGCTAAAGCGCAACTGGCCGCTGAGGCATCCGAAGAAATGTTTGAACGCTTCGCGATACGCATCCCAGCTGAGATACACACCAGGGGGTCCGACGACATCGTAGACGAAAAGCGCTTTGCCGCGAGCGTACACGGACATGAGCGCATCGACGTCTTTGTCGTTGAATGCCCTCGCGACGGTCGCCTCGAGCCGCTGCAGCGCTAGTATGTCATCATCAGATGCGATGGTCGAGTGAGCTGACATTCAGGTTCCTGACTTTGAGTGCGTCTGCCCCGTGGATGGTATGCGCCAGAAGCATGATTCCCGCCGCATCGCCGAACTATTCCTGAGTGCAGCTCGGGGACACCGCGATTGTCTTGAAATCCGTATACCAGACCTGGCCGGTGGCGCCTTTGCCTTGCCGCCGCACATGCTTGCGCTGCGTGTAATCAACTTCGACCTTGGCCGCATCGCGTGCTCGACTGGCGCCGGCGGCAAGCGCCGCTGCGGCTGCGATCTGTTCATCAGTGGGTGATTCGCCCGCATGCTGCAACTTGAGCACGACGTGCGCGCCTGGTACGTTTCGCGCGTGGAACCACCAGTCGTTTGCCCGAGCCACGGAGAACGTCAGCCGCTCGTTGTCGCGCGGCGACCGCCCGACATAGGCGAGCGCGCCGCCTGAAAGTGTCACCGGCGTCTGTGTGTTGCGCGCTGGGGGCTTGCGAACGGCTGAGCGGCGTCCGAGCGCGGCGCCGACGTCGTCGTAGATCGCCGTGCGCAGCGACGGTTCAGCATCGGCGCGGTCGAGCTCCCAGAGCAGCTGCTCCCACTGTGTGTGCAGCAATTCGAGTTGTTTAAGCCGCGCTTCGATTCGTGGCAATCCGCTGCGCGCTTTCCGGTAGCGCCGGAAATACTCGGCGGCATTCTGCTTGGCGCTGCGCGTCTGATCCAACTCGATGCGAATCCCATCGGGTGTGATGAATAGCGATTCGCCTTCCTTGATCGCCGCGAGGCTGGCATAGATCGCATCCCCCTTCTCGCGCAGCTCATCGGCGGCGCGCGCACGCTCAACGGCAGCCGCCAAGGATGATGCTTCCGCTGCGCCTCGCTCAATGGTCCGTTCGAGCTTCTTGCGCAGACCGGCCGCGACGGGTGTTATGCGCGAGCGCTCGCGCTGCTCAATCTCCTGCGCACATAGCTCGTTCAGCGTCGCGGAGCGAACGAGCTCGCCGGCGGGCCAGTGCAACGCGACGACGTGGCATGCACTGGTGACGTCGCCGCTGCGATACGCGTACATCGAGGCATTCAGATCGCCGACAGCAGCCACCACGTGTGGGCGAAGCGCTGCCCAGGCGCGCAGCATCAATTCCGGCGCGGCAGCAGGATCGACGCGCTCGGAGGGGCGCTCGATCACATCGTCGATGATGCGTCGAGCCAGCGGCGGCGTGCACGTAGGGTCGACGTCGTTGAGGAGGCGCACGAGCGCGCGCGACTCGACTTGCGAGCGCGCGAGGATCGCGCGCGCGCCCTCTCGGAATTCATCGCGACCGATGCGCGTTTCTTGGATCTTGGGCAGCACGTAGCGGTCTCCGACCGCGACGGCTCGGCCAGACGCCGTCGCAGAAAGCGGTCGCGCCATCGCCAGCACCGTCCCATCATCCTCGGACGTACGCCGCAGCACCAGCGCGTTGACTTTTCTCGGCTCGAGCTCGAGCACGAGACGGTGAAGCGCAGGCACGCCAAACGCGGAACGAGAACGTAGATCTACGTTGAGAATGCGGTCATGGGGGACTGCTCCGACGGCATCGACGACGCTCCCGCGCACCAGCGCAGCGACGCCGGCCGCCCAGCTTCCCGGACCGCTTTCGTCTGTCTGAGCGGCCGCAGTCGCGGCCACGAGGGGACGATCGGGATCGAGCAGCGCGCGCAGCGCGATGTCCGAGCCGCGCCGGCGGCCCACCAGCGTCAGCGTGCGCTCCCCGGTCCGCAACACGTTCACACGTGCGCCCGCGAGCATCTCATCCAGCTCGCGAGCCAAACGTGCGACAAGCCAGCTATCGAGTGTCAAGGAAGCTATGGAACCTGCCGCGCGGCGTGAACCGATCCTGCTCGTCGTATCCGGACCGTCCGGTTCCGGCAAGGACAGCGTCATCGCGGCGCTGCGTACGCTCGAGCCGCATATCGGTTACGTCGTGTCGACCACAACGCGCGCGCCCCGGGCCGGCGAAATCGAAGGCGTGCACTACCGTTTCGTGGCGCGTGACGAATTCGAACGCATGGCGTCGCGCGGCGAATTTTTGGAGACGCGCGAATACGCCGGCAACTTGTATGGCACGCCGAAGGCGTTCGTCGAGGACGCAGTGCGTTCCGGTCATGATCTCGTGATGAAGCCCGAAGTGAACGGCGCGATGAAGCTCAAGGAGCTCTACCCGCGGGCGGTACTGGTCTTCCTCACCGTACGCTCCGAGGACGAGCTAGCGCGCAGGCTCGAACGTCGCAATTCGGATGGGCCGGATGACATCACCGCCCGGCTGGAAACTGCCAAGAGCGAGGCGAAAGCAATCGCCAACTACGACTATCTCATCCTCAACGATGAATTCGATGTGACGGTCGCGCAACTGCGCGCGATCCTCACAGCTGAGTCGCTCAAGACCTGGCGACTTAAGAGCGGAGACTAACGCCATGTGCGGCATCATCGGCTACATCGGTCCACGAAACGTCGTGGGGGTTCTCATGGAGGGCCTGCACCGGTTGGAGTATCGCGGCTACGATTCGGCCGGAGTAGCGGTCATCGACGACGGCGCAGTGGTCGGTGCCAAGCGCGTCGGGAAGCTTGCGAATCTCGAAGAAGCCCTCAAAGCGAATCCGCTCAAGGGATCGGTCGGCATCGGGCATACGCGCTGGGCGACGCACGGGCGGCCCAGCGACGGCAATGCGCATCCGCATCTGGATTGCGATCGCCGCCTTGCGGTCATCCACAACGGAATCATCGAGAACTACGCACCGCTGCGCGCTGCGCTGATCGCGCGCGGTCACACGTTTGTAAGCGACACCGATACCGAAGTGGTCGCGCACCTCATCGAAGAGCGTTATGATGGCGACTTGGCAGGTGCCGTGCGCGCAGTGCTGGGCGAAGTCCACGGCGCATACGCGCTGGGTGTGCTCTCGGCGGATTCGCCCGACGAGATCGTGTTCGCGCGTAACGGCGCCTCGCCGCTCGTCGTCGGACTTGGGCAGGGCGAGACGTTCGTCGCCTCCGATACTCCTGCTATTATGGAGTACACTCGTCGCCAGCTCGTCATCCACGAAGGCGAGGTAGTCGTCGTCAAGCGCGACGGGGCGCAGATCTCGACGTTCGCCGGGGAACCCGTGGAGCGTGAGATCACGCGGATCTCCTGGGACGTGCGCGCCGCCGAAAAGGGCGGCTTCAAACACTTCATGCTCAAGGAGATCTACGAGCAGCCTAAAGTCGTACGCGATACGCTTGCCGGTCGCATCGACGAACGCGGCGACATCAATCTTTCTGACGTCGGGTTGGCCGATGACGTGCTGCGCAACGCGGAAAAAGTCTCGATGTTCGCGTGCGGCACCGCGTTTCACGCGGCGATGTATGGTATGTACCTCATCCGCCAGCTGGCCAAGGTGCCCGTCGAGCTCGAGCTTGCATCCGAATTCCGGTACTCTCATCCGGTCATCGGCGACCACACGCTTGCGATCGCTATCTCGCAGAGCGGCGAGACGGCCGATACGCTGGAGGCGGCGCGTGTCGCGCGCGCGGGCGGTGCGACGCTGCTGGGCGTGTGCAACAGGGTCGGCTCAGCGCTCTCTCGCCATGCTGATGCGACGCTGTATACGCACGCCGGCCCCGAAATCGGCGTCGCCGCGACGAAGACGTTCACAGCTCAATGCGCAGCGATGGCCCTGTTCGCTCTGCACCTCGCGCGCGTCCGAGGTGCGGCTCCGATCGAGGAGTTGCGCGAGATCGCGCTCGCGCTGCGTGACGTGCCTGCGCTAGTGGATCGAGCGCTCAACAGCGACGAAGAGATCGTGCCGGTGGCGCGCCGCTATGCCAAGGCCAAGACCGTGCTCTTCCTTGGGCGCCACGTGAACTATCCGATCGCGTTGGAAGGAGCGCTCAAGCTCAAAGAGATCTCCTACATCCATGCTGAGGGCTACGCGGCAGGAGAGATGAAGCACGGTCCCATTGCGCTGCTCGATGAAGCCGTGCCCGTCGTCGGCATCGCCACGCGCAGCCCGATCGAAGAAAAGGTACTGAGTAACTTGTCAGAAGCGAAGGCGCGCGAAAGCAGCATCATCGCCGTCGCCAATCCCGGCGATGAGGGCGTGCTCGAGGTCGCCGACGTGTTGTTCCAGGTGCCGCAAACGCACCATCTGATCGCGCCGATCGTCAACGTCGTGCCGCTGCAGCTGTTCGCGTATCACGTCGCCGATCGCAAAGGCTGCGACGTCGATCAGCCTCGCAATCTCGCGAAGACGGTCACGGTCGAGTAGCGGAGTGGCGCGCGGCGACGGGCGGGCGGATGACCAGGCGCGGCCATTCCACGTCACGCCGAACTATCTACGGTTCGCCGAGGGCTCGGCGCTCATCGAAATCGGCAACACGCGCGTGCTTTGCGCGGCTACGGTCGAAGATAAGGTTCCGCCGTTTCTCAAAGGCCAGGGCACGGGTTGGGTGACCGCCGAGTACGCGTTGTTGCCGCGCTCGACTTCAGAACGCACGCAGCGCGAGTCGGCAAAAGGACGGATCGGCGGACGAACGCACGAGATCCAGCGGACGATCGGGCGCAGCCTGCGTTCGGTCATCGATCTGCGCGCGCTCGGCGAACGCGCGATCCTACTCGATTGCGACGTGCTGGAAGCAGACGGCGGCACGCGCACGGCCGCCATCACCGGTGCATTCATCGCATTGGTTCTCGCACTCGTCGCGCTGCGCAAAGCGAACAAGCTGCGCGGCTGGCCGCTCACTGATTGGCTTGCGGCCACGTCGGTCGGTATCGTCGAAGGTCGCCCGATGCTCGACCTCTGTTACGAAGAAGATTCACGCGCGCAGGTCGACATGAACGTTGCGATGACAGGCGACGGCCGCTTCGTCGAGGTGCAAGGCACCGGTGAAGGCATGCCCTTCGCCCACGCCGAGCTGGATCGGCTCTTGGCCCTGGCAGGCCGGGGCATTGCCGCGCTCGTCAGCGGACAGCGCGAAGTACTCGCACCGTTCGATGTGCCGGCGTTCGGCAAGGCGGCCAAGGCCGCGTCGTGACTGATCTAGACACCTTACTCGCCCTGATCGACGAATTCCATATCACAGATCGAGGGCTACGCGGAGCCCGCGAGCGCGTTCGGCGCGATGGGGGCAGCGCTTCGGTCGAGGCTCTGATGCGAGCTGCGGCCAAGTATTTCGGCGATATGGCGGCCGAATCCGAACACCATCTCGCGCAGCTCGACCATAAGCTCGACGACCTCTACCAGCGGCAATACAACCTGCAGGCAGAGCGGGGCGTCGCCGTCCGGCGCCGGGATGGCGCCATGCGCGTGCTCGACGC
The DNA here is from genome assembly GCA_035654355.1 of Binatus sp. (SeqCode). Taxonomy (GTDB): domain Bacteria; phylum Vulcanimicrobiota; class Vulcanimicrobiia; order Eremiobacterales; family Eremiobacteraceae; genus JAFAHD01. The sequence goes on along the minus strand of DASRXC010000026.1, from coordinate 427 downwards.
TCTCGACGAACTGCGCTCGAGCGGGCAACCGCAATGATCCAGCGCGCGGCGCCAAACTCGCTCGGCCGCTTTTTCGGCTACGCGGGCGGTGTAGCGATCATGCTCGGCGATGCATTCCGCTATGCCCTGACGTTGCAAGTGCGCCTCACAGAAGTTTTGCGTCAGGCATATTTTTTAGGAGTCGAGTCATGGCCGATCATCGTATTGACGTCGCTGTTCACTGGAGCCGTGATCGCGCTCGAGACTGCGCAAGCCGCGGTGCAAAACGGTTTTACTGAGTACGTCGGCAGCAGCGTCGCGTACGGCACGTTTCGCGAACTCGGACCGCTGCTCACCGGCATCGTGTTCGCCGGCCGCGCCGGCGCAGCGATCGCCGCATCGCTCGGCGCGATGAAGGTGACGGAGCAGATCGAAGCCTTTCAGTCGA
>DASRXC010000025.1:0-5413 GCA_035654355.1 Binatus sp. (SeqCode) | reverse complement strand
GTGTGCCATAGAGCAACGAAACATCGGCGACACTTGCCGGGCTTACGACATCGGCGAGCGAGCCAGCAGGCAAGCGTTGGGCGCTCAGCGCGCTGATGCCGTCAGCCAATTGATCGCTGTGCACAATCGTGACGCTTCCTGCAGTCAAGGTGTATTCGTAGCGCGTCACTGCTCCTGTCGGCTGATCAAAACGATACGCGACGTACGTGTCACCGCCGGCTGACAATCGCCGAAAGAAGTCGATCTCGTGGACAGCAGTGCCGCTATTGTCATTACCGAGAACGTCAGTCATCGGTAAAAAGATCGCGGTCGAGCTGCGCGCCTCTTCGTTCATCCTGATCGCGAGCTCCGACGCACTTCGAGCTTGATCCGCACGTCCAACAGTTGTCGATGCATGGTGAAGCATTCGTTCGACCGCGTCGCCCACGACGAAGATCAACAAGAATAAAATGGCAAGCGCGATGAGCGCTTCAAAGAGGGTAAAGCCGCGGCGTCGAAACGCGCTGGACATGTTGGGCTTATAATCACGCGGGCAACGAGATGCGTCAAGTCCCAAACACCCGTGCTTCTTCCGATGCAGTCGAGCGGCTCGATCCTTTTGCGGGTCCAACTGTCGATGTCGCGCGCCATCTTATCGGCGCGACGCTCGAGCGCATCATTCCCTCTGGGGAAGTAGGCGCCGGCAGCCTTGTCAGCGGGCGGATTGTGGAAACCGAAGCCTACCTGCCATATGTCGACCCTGCGTGCCACGGTTACCGTGGGCCGACGAAACGTAGTGTGACCATCTTCGGCCGACCTGGCGATGCGTATGTCTACCTTATATATGGGGTGTATTTCTGTCTCAACGTCGTGACAGAACCGCCGGGTATCGGTTCAGCCGTCTTGATACGCGCGCTCGAACCACTTGAAGGAATCAAGACGATGCGCCGGCGGCATCGAGGAGCGCCCGACAGCCGCCTTGCCTCAGGCCCGGGCAACCTATGCACGGCGATGGCGATCGATTTGCGCGACAACGGGGTCGACTTGCGTGCCGATCCGAGCCTGCATATCGTCTTTTCGAGCGCCCCACAAGGGCGGATCGGGATCACATCTCGAGTGGGTTTGAGCAGCGCCGCAGACTGGCCGTTACGCTTCTACGACGCTCGCAGCGCAAGCGTTTCTCGTGCACCGCGCACGCACAACAGCCGTTGACGCAGGTGCGCCGCTATGCTATAGTCAGAAACGGCGCGAGCCTCCCGGGTCACTATGACGGCGAGAGCTCAAGCGTTCCTCACAGCAATCCTCATTAGTCATCAATACGCGTCGAAATCGACGTTAGTGCATCTTATCACGACACTTCGCAATTGCTGATCCTCTATTCGCCGGCTGCGGTTTTGTGCCGCGTCGCGCTTCATTAGATATGTTCCAAGGCGGTACCAAAAGTGCAAGACGAAGATCCTCAAAATAGCGAGTTCGAGAGCGAACCTGCTGAAGAGCCGCGCATCTACCGGCCACGCACTCGCTCGAACCCTGGCTCGATGGAAATAGACATCGACGTCGAGCGACCCGAAGGCTCGCAACGCCCCGAGCGCGCTGAGCGCCCAGAGCGCACTGAACGTCCAGAGCGCGCCGAACGCGCAGAGCGGCCTGAGCGACCCGAGCGCGGCGAACGTCCAGAACGTTTCAATCGCGGCGATCGCCCCGAACGCGCTGAGCGCCCCGAGCGCGGGGAGCGCTATGAGCGCCCCGAGCGCGACCGCGGAGAGCGCTTCGAGCGGCAAGACCGTGGAGAGCGACGATTCGATCGCGATCGCGATCGCGGCCGCGGTCGCAACGATCGCGGACGCATGTTCCCGGTTCGTTCCTATCAGGAACGATTCGAGCCGCCGCAACCCAAGACGTTCAAGACCAAAGACGGCGAAGAGCATAATCTGCTCACCGTCAAAGAGCTCGAGGACAAGACGCGCAACGAGCTCGTCGAGCTCGCGCGCAAGCTTGAGATCCCCGATCTCCAGCGCATCAAGAAACAAGATCTGGTGTTCCCGATCCTCGAGGCGCAGGCCAAAGCCGCCGGACTCAATTTCGCGACCGGCGTGCTGGACGTGTTGCCGGAAGGCTACGGCTTCTTGCGTCGCGAGAACATGCGGCCCGGCCCGCACGATGTGTACATCTCGCAGTCGCAAGTTCGCCGGTTCGAATTGCGTAGCGGCGATCTCGTCGCCGGTCAATGCCGCGATCCGAAAGACAACGAGAAATATCACGGCATCCTGAAGGTCGAGGCCGTCAACGGTCAAGATCCAGAAGCGATCCGCGGCCGCCCGCACTTCGACAAGCTCATCCCGATCTATCCGGACCAGCGGCTCAAGATGGAGACGTCCTCGCTTGAGATGTCCGGCCGAGTGCTCGACCTGTTCTGCCCGATCGGAAAAGGCCAGCGTTCGCTGATCGTCTCGCCTCCCAAGGCCGGCAAGACGACGCTGCTCAAGAAGATCGCGAATGCGATCGCCGCCAATCATCCGGAAGTCGACCTCTTCGCACTGCTCGTCGACGAGCGGCCCGAAGAAGTCACCGACATGCGTCGCTCGATCGAAGGCGAGGTCATCTCGTCGACGTTCGACGAGCATCCCGAAAATCACACGGCCGTTTCCGAGCTGACCCTCGAACGCTGCAAGCGTTTGGTCGAACTCGGACATGACGTCGTCATCCTACTCGACTCGATCACGCGTCTCGCCCGCGCCTGGAACCAGGTGATGCCGGCGACCGGACGCACGCTCTCGGGCGGTTTGGACACCAGCGCGCTGCACAAGCCAAAGCGCTTCTTCGGCGCGGCGCGCAACATCGAGAACGGCGGAAGTTTGACCATCATCGCGACCGCCCTCATCGAGACTGGTTCCAAGATGGACGACGTCATCTTCGAAGAGTTCAAAGGCACCGGCAACATGGAGATCGACCTGGTGCGCAAACTGGCCGACAGCCGTATCTTCCCGGCGGTCGACATCAAGCGCTCGGGTACGCGCCATGAAGAGCTGCTGCTCTCGGAGATCGAGCTGCGCAAGATCGTGATGTTGCGCCGCGCGACCGCAGTGCTTGGAACGCAGGAGATGACCGAGCTGATCCTCGAGCGCTTCCGCCGCACCGACAGCAACGACGAGTTCCTCAAGTCGGTGACCAAAGAAGCGATGTCGATGGCCAGCGACGGCGACCGCTAGACGATCAGGATCAACAAGTTCCTCGCTGGTGCGGGGATCGCGAGTCGACGCGCCGCGGACGAACTTATCGCCCGCGGCGCCGTCACGATTAACGGTCGCATCGCGCGGGTCGGCGACGCCGTCAACGCAGACGCTGATGACGTACGCGTCGACGGACGCCGCGTGGGTCGGCGAGCACACGATGTCACGATCGCCTTTAACAAGCCGCTCGGCATGATCACAACGATGCACGATGAGCGCGGACGCGGGTGCGTCGGCGATTTCATTCGCAAGCACGGTGCGGCTAGTTCGCCTTCGTTTTCGCATGTGTTCCCAGTCGGCCGGCTCGACGCGCAAACGGGCGGCTTGTTGCTCCTCACGTCTGACGGCGAGCTCGCGCGCAGACTGTTGCTTCCTTCGCACGCGGTCGAGCGGCAGTATCGCGTGTGCGTTGGGGGCGTTCCGTCGGCGCGATCGTTACAAAGATTACGCGCTCAGCAAGTCAAGAGCCAGCCCGATCACACGTGTTTCGAACTCACCCTGACGAGCGGGGCAAACCGGGAGATCAGGCGCGCATGCGCGCGCGAGGGAATGCGCATCATCTCGCTTGAGCGCATTGCGTACGGCCCGATTTCGTTAGACCGGTTGCGCGCCGGCGAACATCGGGTTTTGAGCCCGCGCGAACTGCGTCAACTCAAGGCGACCGTCGGCGAGAAAGCTGAAAAGGGGCTGTCTCGAGCCGACTGAAAGAAGGCGTCATGTCGGTCCGGGGTATTCGCGGCGCTATTACCGCCACGTCCAACACATCTGCGGCGATTGTGTCCGCTTCGGAGCGCTTGTTGGTCGCGATGACCGAGGCGAACGCGGTCCGACCGGTCGACATCGCAGCCGTGTTCTTCACGACGACGACCGACCTCGACGCCGAGTTCCCGGCCGCAGCCGCGCGCGGATTGGGCTGGAATAAAGTACCACTGCTATGCGGTCACGAAATGTCCGTTCCGAACAGGCTGGCGCGCTGCATCAGGGTTATGATGTTAGTGAATTCTGATGCGACGCAAGCGGCAGTCAAGCACGTCTATCTAGAGGGTGCGACAGCGCTTCGGCCGGACTTGGCTGGAGAAGACAATCCGCATACGGCCGGCTCGACGTTCTAGCGATGAAATAGACAACACGCAGTTGCAAAGGTACGTATGATCGTCATCATCAAACGCGGCGCGTCAGACGCGCAAGCCCAAGAAGTGGTCGACAAGATCACGGCGATGGGCTATGGCGTCAACGTGTCCAAGGGTGTCGAGCGCCTGATCATCGGCGTGCTCGGCGTGCGCGACAACAAAGAGATGCTCGCTGCGCAACTTGCGGGCATTCCGTGGGTCGAACGCGTCGTGCCGGTCAGCAAGTCGTACAAGCTCGTCAGCCGCGAAGGCGCGCAAGGCGACACGATCATTCGCCTCGTCAACGGCGTCGAGATCGGTGGTACCGCGGTGCACGTGATCGCCGGTCCGTGCACGGTCGAAGGCCGCGATATGTTATTGCGCACAGCGCGCGCGGTAAAGCAAGCGGGCGCGACGCTGCTGCGCGGCGGCGCGTACAAGCCGAGCACCTCGCCGTATTCATTCCAAGGCATGGGCAAAGAAGGGCTTGAGATCCTCGCTGCGGCGCGCGAGGAAACGGGTCTGCCGGTCGTCACCGAGGTGATGGACCCGCGCGACGTCGCGATGGTCGAAGCCTCCGCGGACGTGCTGCAAGTCGGCGCGCGCAACATGCAAAATTTCAACCTGCTCAAAGAGGTCGCAAAGTCGCGCAAGCCGGTGATGCTCAAGCGCGGTCTCTCGGCGACAGTCGAAGAGTGGCTCCTCGCCGCCGAATACATCTTCGCGGGCGGAAACCACGATGTGATCCTGTGCGAGCGCGGCATCCGCACGTTCGAAACCGCGACGCGCAACACGCTCGACCTCAACGCGGTCCCGCTGCTCAAACAGCTCACGCACTTGCCCATCATCGTCGATCCAAGTCACGGTACGGGTCGCTGGGAGCTGGTCGCGCCGATGGCGCGCGCCGGCTTGGCTGCCGGAGCGGACGGCCTCATGATCGAGGTGCACCCCAATCCAGCAGAGGCGCTTAAAGACGGATTTGAGTCGCTCACGTTTGAGAAGTTCGCCGCGATGATGGATGGCGCACGCGCCGTCGCGCGCGCGGTCGGACGTCCGGTCGCATCCGACATCGCCGCTACCGTGTGAAATCCGCAA
>DASRXC010000024.1:0-17151 GCA_035654355.1 Binatus sp. (SeqCode) | reverse complement strand
CGGCGATTACGCCACGCCAACGGTCGATGAGTATCGGCGCGAGCTCGCGGCCAAGGCCGCGATGCCCAGCGCGCAGGCAAGTGATGCTGCGAACGAAGCGGAGACGCCCGCGACGCTGACGGTCGAAGTGGCAGACAAGCGGTACACCGTCCGGGTGCTCGGGTTCAACGGTGCACGCCCCGGCGGCGCGCGGCGTGCGCCAAAGTTCAAAGCTGCGAAGCGAGTGAGCACAAACTCATCAGCCGTGACCGCACCCATGCACGGCATCGTCGCTGAGATCCGCGTGAAGCCCGGCGACGACGTGAGCGAAGGCCAAGTGGTCGCCGTGATCGAGGCGATGAAGATGATGAACGAGGTCGTCGCGCACCGCGCCGGTAAGGTCGCCTCGATCGCCGCAGCCAGCGGTGAAACCGTTGAGACCGGCTCGCCGCTGATCTCGCTGGAGGAAGGCGCCTCGTAATGACGCGCGGTAGCTGACCGCGATGTCGCTTCCCTTCATCTATAGTCACATCGATGTGCGAGTGTCGGACCGCGTCGCGGCGATGAAGTTCTATGACGACTTGCTCGGCCTGCTCGGTTTGAAGCGCGGCGAGACCAAACCCGAGCACGAATGGATCTCGTATAGCCGCCACGACGGCACCGAGCAGTGGTTCGCGTTCACGCAAGTGCCGAAGCCCTCACCGGGTGATAATCGGATCGGCTTTGCGGCCCCATCGCGCGAAGTCGTCGACCGCGTCGCCGAGCTGCTCCCGCACATCGGCGCGCGCCGCATCGAAGGCCCGGAGGAGGCCTACGGTCCGGACTACTACGCGGTCTTTTTCGAAGACGCCGACGGCAATAAACTCGAGGTCTGCTGCATCGACTGACGCGTCGCGCAGCGAGGCCGCTCGCGCGAGCGTGACGAAACCGTCTCATACGATGCACGAACGCGAGACCGACAGCGGCATACCTATCAAGCCGCTGTATTCGGCTGCCGACGTGGCCGACCTCGACCTCGCCCACCAGCCGCCGCCCGGCGAGTATCCGTTCACACGCGGCATCCAACGCGACATGTACCGCGCGCGATTGTGGACGATGCGCCAATACGCCGGGTTTGCGACGGCGCAAGAATCCAACGAGCGCTATCGCTACCTGCTCGCGCACGGTCAGATGGGGCTTTCGGTCGCGTTCGATCTGCCCACGCAGATGGGGATGGACTCCGACGCTGCGCTTGCAGCCGGTGAAGTGGGCCGGACCGGCGTCGCGATCGACACGATCGACGACATGGATACGCTGTTTTCTGGGATTCCACTCGACCAGGTCAGCGTGTCGATGACGATCAACGCACCGGCGGCGATCCTCCTCGCATTGTATCTCGCGCTTGCACGCCGGCGCGGTATCGCGTTCGAGAAGCTATCCGGCACGTCGCAGAACGACATCCTCAAAGAGTACGCTGCGCGCGGCACATACATCTATCCACCCGTCCCATCGATGCGCCTGGTGACCGACTTGATGTCGTACTGCGCGCGCCACGTGCCGAAGTGGAACACGATCAGTGTCAGCGGTTACCACATCCGCGAGGCCGGATCGACGGCCGCGCAAGAGCTAGCGTTCACGCTCTCCAACGGAAAAGCGTATCTGCGCGCGGCGTTGGAGGCCGGCCTGCGCCCAGATGACATCGCTCCGCGCATGTCGTTCTTCTGGAACGCACACAACAATTTTTTCGAAGAGGTCGCCAAGTTCCGCGCGGCGCGCGAGCTGTGGGCGCAGATCGTGCGCGGCGAATTCGGCGCGACGTCCGAGAAGTCGTGGCTGATGCGCTTCCACACGCAAACCGGTGGCTCGACCCTCACCGCGCAAGAGCCCGAGAACAACGTCGTGCGCGTAACGCTGCAAGCTCTCGCGGCCGTTTTGGGCGGCACGCAGTCGCTGCACACGAACAGCATGGACGAGGCGCTCGCGTTGCCGACGCAATCCGCGGCGAAGTTAGCGCTGCGTACGCAACAGATCATCGCCTACGAGAGCGGCGTTCCCGACACCGCCGACCCGCTTGCGGGTTCGTACTATGTTGAACGGCTCACGGCCGACTTGGCCGACAAGGCGCGCGCGCTGCTCGCAGAGGTCGACAAGCGCGGCGGATCGATCGCCGCGATCGAGAGCGGCTGGATGGCCGAGCAGATCGCCGACAGCGCCTACCGCGCACAAGCCAGACTCGAACGCGGCGAGTCGGTTGTTGTAGGCGTGAACAAGTTCGCAGACGAGCAGTCGACTCAAGCACAACCGGCGTTGCAGCGGATCGACCCTGCGATCGAGCGCGAGCAGCGCGCACGTCTGGCAGCCTTCCGCGCGAAGCGCGATGCGTCGCTCGTCGCTGACCGGCTCGCATTGGTGAAACGCGCGGCGAGCGCGAGTGCGCCGCTGATGCCGGAGTTCATCGAAGCCGTCGATGCCGGTGCGACGCTCGGCGAGGTCGCCGACGCGTTGCGCGAAGTCTTCTCGGTGTACCGGCCGGCGGCCGTCGTCTAATGCCGCAGGCGCAGACGGAAACAGGGCGGCCAATCGATCATGTCGCGCTCGTCGTCGCAGATCTCCGGCGCAGCGCTGCTCTCTACGAGTCGCTTGGATTCGCGCGCCGCTATCATGAGACGGTCGCCGACCAAGGCGTCGAGATCATCGGCATGCGCGCCGGCGACTCGACGATCGAGTTGCTGCGCCCGCTGAAGCCCGATTCGCCACTCGTCGCGTTCTTGGGCGACAAGGAGTCCCGGCTCCATCACATCGCGTACCGCGTTGCCGATATCGATGATGAGCTGGCGCGCTTGCGGGCGCAAGGCACGCGCCTCATCGACGAGCGACCGCGACGCGGCGCGCACGGCAATCTCATCGCATTCATCCATCCAAGCGCGGCGGGAGACGTGCTGATCGAGGTCTGCCAGCCAGGAGGGGCTCGTTGATGTCGCTTGAGGTCCTGAACACGACGGGAACGCTGCTCACGGTTGTGATCGTCGCAGCGACCGCAGTTGCGGCGCTCGTGCAGATGCGCCACTTGCGCACGGGCAACCAGATCACTGCGCTGCTGACCATCGGCGAGAAGTTCCAAGACGAGCGTTTCCGCGAAGCCCAGTACCTTGTGAATCACAGCATCGCTTCCGCGCTTCAAGATCCCGCGTTCCGCGCGTTTGTCGTCTCGCGTACGCGCTTTACGAATGCGCCGCCCGACGTGCCGCCAGAATACGTACGGCTTCACCAATCGGCGCGGCTCGTCGGTAACTTCTTTGAAGAGCTCGGCAACCTCGTCAAAAACAGGGTCGTCGATTACGACCTGTTCATGGACCATTATTGCAGCAACGTCGCCGGCTCGTGGAAGGTGCTCGAGAATTATATCGCTATACTGCGCGAAGCGACCGGCGACTTAGGATTGTGGGATAATTTCGAAGACCTCACAGTACGTGCGCGCGAGTTCTTGGCGAAGTATCCGACTACGTATCCGCCCGGCGTGCCGCGCATCGCCATTTCCAACCCCTGGCCCCTGTCCTAAAACAGCCTAAAATGTGACCCGCGGCCCTAATGTGGGGTTGGCAGAAGCCCGACATGATATTGGAGAGTGCTTGCTTCCCCGCTGCACGGAGCGTTGAAAAACGATGACCCATCAGGAAGCGTCCCGGGTTATCCTTGAAGCGATGGACATGGCGTTGCCGGGCTGGAACAGCGATCCAATCGCTCGCATCGACCCGACGCCGTCTTCACGGCGTACCGGAACGTTCCGCGTTGAGGTCGTGATGACCAAACGCTATCAGCTGTCGCCGCAATGGCGTGATCGAGTAGTGTCGTTAGGCCCGCTGATCAGGGAAGTGGTAGAAGGCGCGCTTGGTCCCTTTTGCGACGAGGTCGCGGTTCGCAGCTGATCAGCGCTTGCTCGCAAGCGTCGTGTTGAGCTGGATTTCGAACGTGCGCTGCCACGGAAGATACATCGAAAGCTCGCGTTGATCCCATTGGCCTGCGAAGGTCGCATCGAAGAGGTCGAGCGCAAGCGGCCATAGCTGCGCGCGCATTTGAGACTGAGCTTGCGCCGCGTGAGCACCGAGCGCATAGGTGTCGAAGCCGTCGCCGCGCAGTTGCGCGTTAAGCCCGGGCCGTACCAGCAAGCGATAGGCGTAGTCGTCGACGTATCGGTCGAAGAGGAAATTCGTCCGAGCCAAAGCCGTGTCGACACCTTCGTGCGTTGCCACCCCGGCACAAACCCCCGCCGAGAGCGCCGTCCCTGCTGAATTCGCCGTAGTGTTCCATGACGCAAATGAGGTCGGAAGCGCTGCCGCCTGCGCGGCCTGCAGGGCTTCGAACGCCGCGCGCTCTTGCGCGATGTCATCGTCTATGAACGACAAATCCACGATCGCCACGGGCGTACCGGCGCGCATGTCGGCCGCGAGCCGGGCGACGAATTGGCTGCGTTCTTGTGCAGAGGTGCTCGGTGCAAACACGGCAAGCCTGATGTCAGGTCGTGCTCCGGCTTCGCGTAGCCCGAGTTCTCGAAATGCCGCCTCGAGCGTGCCACCGACCGGTATGTCTTCCAGCGGATCCTGCGCGGACCGGCCGGTTGCGACCGAGTAGGCGATCTCCGCCTGCGGATGCCACCGCGCTTCGTCTTCGATGGCCCGCGTCACCGCAACCATGCCCATCTCGTCCGCGCCCGGACCGAAGAACACGCGGCCGCGCACATCAAGCGCGTTGGCGGCGTTGACGAGCGCTGATCTGTCGGACACTTGAAGACCGTCTGGAGATCCGGCGTCATCCTGCGTGACCGCGAGCCAAGCGATGTCTCCCACAGCCGCCATCCGCACGAGCATCTCATCGATGTCGAGATCGCGCGCGCGCGCGCCGATGTAGTCCCAATACGCGGCGTCGGGGATTTGCGCTCGCCAGCCAGCCAGCGCAGTTTGCTCATCTGTGCCGGCTTGCGCGCCCGCGCTGCGCGCGAAACTTGTAAGCGCGTCGAGATACGGTTCGGTCTGTGGCGTTTCGGTCGGCGCCAACCGCATCACAGTGCCGAACACATAGATCGGAATCGCCGGGTGCGCTTGATGAAAGCGCGTCAGGACCGCAATCCGTGCGCGCGCGGTCGCGAGCGGCGTCGCCGCGATGCGAGACGCTATCAATCCGCCGTACGCGAGCATGTCCGCCGAAACGACCACGGCGCGCAGGGAGGTCGTGTCAAGATCGGAGAGCCACTGGCCGATCGCATCGGCGTCGCCGGCTTGCGTGAAGTGTCCGAGAAGCGGCTGGGGCGGCAACAGCAGATGAGCTCCGCATATGGCTGCGGTCTGTTGCGGAAACAGCTCAGTCGCCGGCCGGTCGTCCATGGGCACGAACGCGAGCTGCACATCTGCAGCCGCCGCGGCGAGCGGCGCGCCGATCGCCAGTGCCAACGCGATCGCGAAACGGGTTAAACGGACAAGTAGCGCTGGATGAGCTCCTGGTCTTCGCGCAGCTGAGCGGTCGTGCCTGACGCTACGATGCGGCCGTCCGAGAGCACGTGCGCCCGGTCCGCGACCGCGAGCGCGACCCGAGCGTTCTGCTCGACCAGGAGCATGGTCATGCCCTCGGCCTTCATCTCGAGAATCGCCTTTTGAATGGCCTGGGCGACCACGGGCGCAAGCCCTTCAAGCGGCTCGTCGAGCAGAATGATCTGGGGGTTTTGAATGAGCGCGCGCGCGATAGTGAGCATCTGCTGCTCGCCGCCCGACAGCGCTTTTCCGTTGTTCGCCTTGCGCTCTTCCAGCCGCGGGAAAAACGCGAACACCTTCTTATAATCCCATTGTCCTTTGCGGCCGGCCAGCGTGGCCAGCTTGAGGTTCTCGAGCACGGTCAGATTTGGGAAGATGCGCCGCTCTTCAGGGACGTAGGCGACGCCGTGGCGCGCGATCGTGTAAGGCTTGAGTCCGGTGATGTCGTTGCCGCCCAGCGTGACGGTGCCGCGGCGTGGCGGCACGACGCCCGCGATCGTCTTGAGCGTCGTGCTGCGGCCCGAGCCGTTGCGCCCGATGAGCGCGACGACCTCGCCGCGATCGACGTCGACGGAGACGTCCTGCAAGATGTGGCTCTTGCCGTAATACGTGTTGAGATCGCGCGCTTCGAGGAACATCAGACAGCCGTTCCGAGGTAGGCTTGCTGCACCAGCGGATTGACCCTGATCGCAGCCGGCGACCCCTCAGCGATCTTGCGGCCGTTCTGCAACACCGTGATCGTATGCGAAAGCGACATGACGAGGTCCATGTCGTGCTCGATGAGCACGATCGTATGCCGCGTGGCAAGGTCCTGCAGCATGGCCATGGTCTGCTTGGATTCCTCGAGCGACATGCCGGCGGTTGGTTCGTCGAACAGCAACAGCGTCGGGCTGGCCGCGATCACCAGGCCGATCTCCAGCCTTTTTTCGTCGCCGTGAGAAAGCGTCGCAGCTTGCACGTGAGCGAAGGGCGTTAGCCCGACGCGCTCGATGATCGCGTGCGCCTTTTCCTCCACCTCACCCAACCACTTCGGGCGGATAATGATGCCGGGGAAGTCGCCGTAGGTCGCTTGGACGGCGACGCGCACGTTTTCGAAGACGCTTAAGCCTCCGAAGATATTGCTGATCTGGAACGAGCGGCCGATCCCCTTGCGCGTGATGACGTGCGGAGGCAATCCTGTGATGTCTTCATCGCGGAAGAATATCTTGCCCGACGTCGGCGGAAAATTACCGGTGAGCAGATTGAAGAATGTGGTCTTGCCTGCGCCGTTGGGACCGATGATCGCATGGATCGTGCCTTCTTCCACAGCGAAGTCGACGCCGTCGACCGCTTTGAGTGAATCGAAATGCTTGCTGAGTCCTTCAGTGCGGAAGATGACGCTCACGATGCCCGCCTCGCACGCAGGTTTCGCCAACCCGCTTCCACCAGCCCCCAGATGCCTTGAGGCGCGAACAGCACGAAGCCCACGAATACGATGCCGATGTAGCCTTCCCAGAACTGCGTGAAGTTCGAAACGTATTGCTGCATGAACTTGAACAGAAAGGCGCCCACGATCGGACCCCAAAACGTCGGCGCGCCGCCCAGCAGCGTCATCATGACGATGTTGCCCGATTCCGTCCAGTTCATCTCGCCTGGATTGACTGCACCGATGTAATAGCCGAGCAGCACGCCGCCGACCGCCGGCAACAGCGCGGATAAGACGAACGCGTTGATCTTGTAGCGGACGACGTTGTATCCCAAGAATTCGGCGCGCTGCCGGTTCTCACGGATCGCGTGCAGCACCGCGCCGAACGGCGAGTTGACGATCCGCCACATCAACAGCGTCAGCACCCACGCGATTACCGCGCAAAAGACGTAGAAGTTGAACTCGTTGTTGAGGTTGAGCGGGCTGTGCGGCAACACGTGTGTCGGGCGCAAGACGCCTTGCAAGCCGTCGTCGCCGCCGGTCACGGAGTTCCAGCGCTCGCCGATAAAATTGAGGACTTGCGCCGAGGCGAGCATGAGCATCGAGAAGTAGATGCCCGAGCTACGCGGCACGATGACGCGCGCGAGCAGGACCGCAAGGAGCATCGCCCCGATGATCGACACGATGATCACGGGCCAGAACGTCCAGCCGTGATTGAGGATCATATACGCGGCGATGTAGCCTGCGAAACCCACAAACGCCGCATGCCCGAACGAGAGGTCGCCGGTGTGGCCGTACAACAGGTTGAACCCGAGCGCGATCATGGCGAAGATCACCATGTTCGTACCGAGCGCGACGTTGCTCTTAAGCACGTGCACGAGAAACCACGGCAAGATCGCGAGCACGACCGCCCAGACGAGCAACGGGATCATCGAGCGCCAACCGGTGCGCGGTCCGGAAACTGCCGTCGCCATCAGTCGAAGAGCCCTTCGGTGCCGAATAGACCGCGTGGCCGAATCAGCAAGACGAGCAGCATGAAGGCGAACGGCACGATATCTTCGGCCGACGAGCCGCCGGGGATAAGCTGCACGATGAGCTCTTGCAGCAGCCCGATGATCAATCCGCCGACCACCGCGCCCCAGAACGACCCGATGCCGCCGACGATGACAACCAAGAACGCGGTGATGATGTAGATGGCGCCCATGTTCGGGTCGATGTTGTAGAGCGGACCCTCAAGCCCGCCGGCCAGGCCACCCAGCAGCGAGCCGAGACCGAACACGACGGTGAACGTCATCGGCATGTTGATGCCGAGGATGCTGACCATTTCGCTGTCGCGCGTTCCGGCTCGAATCGTCAGACCCAAATTGGTGCGCACGAGCATCAGCCAGACGAGCACCAGGACCACGATCGTGACGGCGACGACGAGCAACCGGAATGTCGGATATTGCGAGAATCCTAGGTTGACCGAACCTGCGAGCCAGCCGGTGGGCGAGAGCGGCTTCGGCTCGTCGCCCCAGACCTTGCGGATCACCTGCACAAAGATCAGAAACGCGCCGAAAGTGAACATCAAAACGTGCTCGGGCGGGCGAGAATATAGGCGCCGGATGAAGACGCTCTCCATGATCATGCCGAGAATGGCCATACAGAGCGCGGCAACGATAATGGCGGGGAAAAGCCCGATCGTGGTCGACAGCGTGAACGTGATGTATGCGCCCAGCGCGAAAAACGAGCCGTGCGCGAAGTTGATGACTCCCATGAGCCCGAGAATGATATTGAGTCCGAGGGCCAACAGCACGTAGAGCATGCCGCGCGTCAACCCGTCGAAGATCGTCGCGATCATCTGATTCGGCAGAATCGCGAGGAGATTCGCCAGTGCGTTAAGCGCCGCTGCGTTCAGAGCCGTCGTTGTGCCTCCCCTATGTCAGAGGCGCCGGTTCTTGACGGCCGGCGCCTCTACAGGTCGGAGCGGTTGATCTAGGTGTTACGCTCTGCCCTTGGGCGTGTAGTCTTCGCGAGTCGGGATCGTCTGGGCCGCGAGCTTCGCGGGCGCGTCGCTCTCGCTACATGGCTCGAGCGTCTCGCTCGCGGGCACGATCGCGTTGATCTTGAAGAACTGGTTCGGGAATTTCCATTGAGACTTGGGAATCGCCTCGGTCACCAGCACGTCAAGCTCGTTCTGATGGTCGCACGCGCGGATGTGGCAGAACTTCTTCTGCAGGCCGTTAAACGTGAGGTCCTCGATCGCACGTACCAGCCTCTCAGCATCGGTGGTGCCGGCGCGCAGGATTCCGGTGATGCACGCTTCGGTCGCTAGCCACCCAAGATACATGCGCCAGTCGACATATTGCGCGCCTGCAGCCTTGAGCTTGGTCCCAAGATCCTTGGAAGCTTGCGTCGGGTAGTCCGGCGCCCAGGGAGCGCCCCAGATGCCGCGGTTGTTTTCGGTGCCGTACCCAATGGCGACTTCGACGCCGTTGAGCGGACCGCCAACTTGTTTGAACACCTTGTCCAGTCCCAGTTGGACGTATTGCTTCATGCCGTTGACGAGGTCGCCGCCGTACCAGCTGAGCACAAGCACGTCCGCGCCGCTGTTCTTGGCCTTGGTCAGCTGCGCGGTGAAGTCACCAGAGTTTGTCGGAAACGCCGTCAGCTCGTTGCCGAGCGACTGGCCACCGTTGGCCTCGAGCACCTTTTGAAAGCCTTGCTGCGCCGAATGACCATACGCGTAGTCAGGCGTGATGAAGAACCATTTCTTGCCGTACGGTAACAGCGCTTTTGCCGTCGCATTGGCGAGCATCGAATTCGCGGCGGTTGTGCGGAAGCAGCACGGGTGCGCGTTGCTGCCGGTGATGGTGGTATCATGCGTGCCGGCGGCGACGTAGACGATACCGAGACGTTGCGCAAGAGCCGATAGAGCCAGGCCGACGCTTGACGCGACTTCACCCACGATTACGTCAACCTTGTCCTGCTCAACGAGCTTCGTGACGTTGGGCACGGCGATCGCCGGCGATGCTGCGGTGTCGGCGTGGATGAGCTGGATCTTACGGCCAAGCACGCCGCCGCGAGCATTCCACTCCCCGACACACACCTTCTTGCCGAGCGACTGGCTGCCGCCGCTGACCGTATAGACACCGCTGCTCTCGTCCGCATCGCCGATCAGAATCGGAGCGTTGTCGGCCACGGCGGCCGGAGAATACCCGAGCGAAGAGCTCACCCCGGCGCTTGCGCCGGCTGCCGCCGCAGCGGCGACGCCGACGCCGCTTAAGAAATCCTTTCGGGAGAGCGCCGCACCAACGCGATCGGATTTCGACATTATCTTGCCTTTCTTAATGTAAGGAAAACACCCCGCCGTATGCTCGTGCGCACCGTTTACGTGGCATGCGAGGGGTGCCGTTTTTCGTGCGCGCAAAACGGAGCATTAAGGTTCGAATAACTTATGCCAGGTTTTCGCCAGTTTCCTGTGGCGGACCATGTCCACCGGGCAGTCGAGCGGTCTGTCGTCAAAGCGTAGCTCTTGATCGGAAGTCTCCCAGCCGCTCGGTTGAAACCTTGAGCCGACGGACGAGTATACTTCCCGTCAGCAAGCTTCACGGCGAAAGGAGACGGATGTCCATGTTCGCAGGTTCTACGGCTGCCGCTGGTCGGTTTGCGGCGATCGCCTCAGCGTTCGCGCTGAGCGTCGCGATGGCAGCACCCTTTGCGGCGGCCGCGTCGACGGCGCCCGCAGCCGTCGCCGCCGCACCTGTCGCCGCCGCGCCCGGCGGGGCGTGCGGCAGTCTCGAGATCGGCAGCGCTAGCAGCAAGGACGTTCTTGCTGCCGAGAGCTGTTTTTCCAAAGCATATTCGACGTGCGACGCCGCGACGATCGCGGTCGCATATCACGGCACGGATGCCGCAGTCGCTCGCACATTTGAGACGATGCGCAGCGCGAACAGCGATATGTGCGAAGTAGCCGAGATCGTCGACCACTACAAAGGTTCGACACTCTCATCGAGCAGCACGTATCTATGCAACGATGTCAAACAAGCCGCTGACGGGATGACGTTCAAGAACTGCGGTGCTGATGGCGACGTGTTCGTGCCTGCCGACCTGACGGCCGCAAACGCGAAACAGCTCGTCACGATCGCGTACGAGCATCTGGATCCCGCGTAGCGCGAACTACCCCGACCGACAACCATTCCCGGTGATGCGCCGGCCTTAAAAAGGCCGGCGTTTCATCATCAGATAATCCAAGCCACTGCGACGATGCGAATTGTAAGCCTCTTGCCGAGCGCGACCGAGATCGTGTACGCACTTGGCGCCGGCGGCGAGATCGTGGGCGTGACCCACGAGTGTGATTTTCCGGCAGCCGCCCGCTCAAAACCGGCCTTGACCGCAAGCACGCTGCCGACGGGTGAATCGTCCCTGGGAGCAGCGAGCGGCAGCAATGCCGCGACGATCGACCGTCACGTGCGCGAGCGGCTTCACTCCGGCTCTTCCATTTATGCACTGAACGCGCAACTGCTGGCGGAGCTCGAGCCGGATCTCATCATCACGCAAGAGCTGTGCCCGGTTTGCGCTGTTTCGTACGAACAGGTCGGCACCGCGATGAAGCGCTTGAAGGGCGATGCGCGGCTCGTGTCGCTTGAGCCGTCGAGTTTGGAAGACGTCTACCAGACGATCGACGCGGTGGGAAATCTCATCGGCCGCCGCGAGGATGCGGTCCGGCTCGTCGACGGTTTGCGAGCGCGCGAGCGCGCGCTGCGCGCGGCGACGTCGGCGGCACAGTTTTTCCCACGCACGCTGGTGCTCGAATGGACGGATCCCCCAATGAGCGGCGGCCATTGGACACCGAGCCTCGTCGAACTCGCCGGCGCCACTCCCATTCTGGCACATCCCGGCGAAGACTCGCAACGGCTCGATTGGGATGCGATTGCGGCCTCTGATCCGGACGCGGTCATCGTCGCGCCATGCGGCTTCGATCTACCGATGGCCCTGCGCGCTACGCGCGCGCTGGCGTCAACCCCGCAATGGCGTGCGCTTCGAGCGGTCCGCAGCGGCCGCGTTGCGGTCGTCGACGGCAATGCCTACGTCAATCGGCCGGGACCGCGGCTACTGGATTCGGCCGAGATCTTCGCCGCGGCCATCCATCCTGAGATATCCGCGCTGCCGCAGCATCCGGATGGGTGGGTACGTCTTGACGTGGGCCCGTGAGCCGTCAGGCGAGCGCTTGTCGAAGATTACCGTTGCAGCGTTCTAAGAGAGCACGCGCTTCTTCCGGCGAACAGCCGCGCCGCAACATCACGACGGCTGTTTTTACCTCATAGCCCGATGAGGTCAACGCCGCGGACGCTTCGGCTTCACCCGAGCCGGCGACCAGCATCGTGACGCGTAGCGCCCGTGCGCGCAGTTTCGCGCTGGTTGGAGCGACGTCGACCATCAAATTGCCGTGAACGCGCCCGAGCTTCACCATCACGGCGGTGCTCAAGGTCGTCAGCGCCATCTTCTGGGCTGACGCCGCCTTCATGCGCGTCGAGCCGGCGACCGCTTCAGCGCCCGTCAATAACGCGATCGGGATGTCGGACCGCTGCGCGAGCGGGCTGCGCACATCATTGGTGATGCCGATGGTCAGCGCTCCCGCATGACGTGCGGCGTCGACCGCCGCGAGCACGTACGGAGTTCGCCCGCTGGCGGAAATACCGACGACAGCGTCGCCTGCACCGACATGCGCGTCCGACACTTCAGCCTCAGCAGCGGAGGCATCGTCCTCGGCGCCTTCGACCGCGTGCAGCAGAGCGGGCGGTCCGCCCGCGATGTGGGCCACGACGAGATCGGGCGGCGCCGAAAACGTCGGCGGGAGCTCGGCAGCATCGGCCACGGCGACGCGACCGCTCGAACCGGCGCCGAAATAATGAAGATGTCCGCCCGCACGCAACCGTTGTGTGATCGCGTCGACGGCAGTGCCGATCGCGTCGAGCTCGCGCTCGACGGCCCAGGCCGCACGGCGGTCTTCATCATTGATGCGGTGGAGCAGTTCGTGCGTGTCGAGCAGATCGAGCTCCGCGGTCGACGGGTTGATCTGTTCTGTGAGCGGTGGCCGCGATTGTTCGTCCATCAGACCACGCCTTGTCCCGACATTTCAAGCGCGAGCCGCGCCGCCGCGAGCGCCGCATCCCCACGTGAGCGCTGCACTGCAACGCGGCCGCGGTCTTGAAGGCCGCGCTCGACGGCGACCGCGAGCTCCGGGATGGCCTCGAAGGCGCCGCCGCATAGACCAACGGGGAGCGCTCGCTCGCTGTCGCGCAGTTCGTGGGCGACGACTGAGCCGAGTTCGCTCAAGCGCTTCCCTTGAGCGTCGATGATGCTGCGCGCCGTTACATCTCCTTGCTCGCTCGCGCGGCCGACCAGCGTCGCCAGCGCCGCGATGCGCGCAACTGCATCATCTCCCTCGATCAGCGCCCGGCTCAATTCAGCGGCGCTGTCAACGCCGAGCGCCGACCGAATCGATGCCGTCAGTGAGCTTTCTTTCTCAACGCGGTCCAGCATGCGAGCGGTCGCGCGCGCTGCGGCGGCGCCGATGGCGAAGGCACTACCGGCATCGCCGATGAGCGCACCGTAGCCACCGGCGCGTTCGGAAGTGCCGTCTGCTCGCTCGCCGTATGCGAACGATCCGGTACCCGCGATGATGACCATGGCCGGACGATCGGTCGTAAACGCACGCAGCGCGATACACCCGTCGTGAAACACGCGGACCTTCACGCCTTCGGGCGAAATCGCTAGGAAGATCTGCTCCAGTCGCTTTGCCTGTTCCGGCCGTCCTGCGCCTGCCGCACCGACGCAGATCGCGCCGGCGCGACCGTTCGACGTCAGTGCAGTAACGAGCTTGCGCGCGTTTTCTTCGACCGCGCCGCGAGGCGACGTCAAGACGTTGCCGCCGCCCGCCGATGCACGCGCGATCTCAATCCCGTCGGCACCCAGCAACACGCCTGTCATGTGCGTCGCGCCCGCGTCGATGCCAATCGCACAAGATGCCTGAGCCGTCACGACGGGGCCCACAACGTGCGCATGAGCCCGCTGAAGTTCTTTCCTGGTGCGATCACGCCCATGACGACACCGCTGCGCGCACCAGTCGCAGACGGGAGGTTGTTAGTGCGGCCGTGGAGCGCTTCATGCGCGAGCACCGCGAACACCATTGCTTCCTTCGCATCGACCGGCATGCCGAATGCATCCGAGCGTTCGATAATCGCACGCACCGAACGTTTCTCCAACTCTTCTTCGAGCATCATCATGAGCGCACGGTTGTGCACGCCACCGCCCGAGACGATTATGCGCTCACACTCACGGGGAACCGCCGCCGCGATCGTGTGCGCGGTCAGAGCGGTGACGCTTGCGATCAGGTTCGGCCCGGTCACGCCAAGATTGGCCGCGCGCTGCAGCACGTCGCCCGCGTACCCTTCTCCGAACTCCTCGCGTCCAGTCGACTTCGGGCTTGGACGTCGAAACCACGGCTCTTCCATCAACTCTTCGACGAGCGCCTGCGAGACGCGGCCGCTTTGCGCGAGCGCCCCGCCGCGATCGTAGCGCTGCACGCCATGCGTTTCAAAACGCATGCATGCATCGATCAACATGTTGCCGGGACCCGTGTCGAACGCACGCACCTGTTCCGGCCCGACGCCGGCCGGCAACAGCGTCACGTTCGCGATGCCGCCGATATTGAGCGCGACTCGATGTTCCGTGTCGCTGCGCAGCAACAAGTAATCGACGAAGGGAACGAGCGGCGCACCCTCGCCGCCGGCGGCAACGTCGGCGAGGCGGAAATCGCCGACCGTGGTGACGCCGGTGAGCTGTGCGATGATCGCCGGAGATCCGACCTGAAGCGTCGCACGCGTTTCGGGCCGCCCTGACGTCATATGGTAGAGCGTTTGGCCGTGCGAACCGATCGCGTCCACGCTCGCGAGGTCGACGCCGGCACGCGTGCACAAGCGCGACGCGGCATCGGCGAAGGCCGTTGCGATGCGCGCGTTGAGCACGCAGACGTCTCGTGTGCTCCCCTGCTTGGGCGGGAGCGCCGCTTCCAGCGCCGCGCGCAGTTCTGCCGAGTACGGGGTCGTGGAGTGCCCGAGCAGTGCGATGTCGAGCTTGTCGCCGTGGCGCTCGATGTCGATCGCCGCGACGTCGATGCCGTCGAGCGACGTGCCGGACATCAACCCGATGATGCGCATCAGCCCTGACGACCGGGCGGAACCGGCCGCTCCAGATCTTCGATCACGGCGTTGTTGACCGCGGATCGTAGATCGGCGATCGGACCGGCAACTCGGCTCACGTGCACGCGATTCGTCAGCAACACGATTGTCAGCGCGCGGCGCGGATCGATGAACAACGACGTGCCGGTGTAGCCGGTGTGCCCGTATGCGTCGTCCCCGAGCGAGTTGCCCCACGGTCGCGCGCCGTTCGGCTTCAGAGCCCAACCGAGGCCGCGCCGCTCGTCGGCCGAGCGCGCGTGCTCGCGCACCGCCGTCTGCGCGGTAGGCCGCGCCAACACCCGGCGTCCGCCGTATTGACCAGATTGCCGGAACATCTCGCCGAGCTTGGCGACGTCGGCGGCGGTGCCGAACAACCCAGCGTGCCCTGCGACGCCGCCCATCGACCAGCACGTCTCGTCGTGAACTTCGCCTCGCAGCAGACGCGCGCGCCACGCATCCTGCTCCGTGCAAACGACGCGTTCGATGATCTCCCCGCGTGGATTGTATCCACTGCTCCCGATCGCGAGCGGGTCGAAGGTCAGCGTCTGCACTGCGATCGGCAAAGGCACGCCGGCGAGACGCGACACTGCTTCTCCGACCAGGATAAACCCACAATCCGAGTAGACGACCCGCTCGCCGGGAGCCGACATGAGCGGCGTTGCGCATACGCGGCTCATCACGTGAGTCATGCCGGGCTCCGCTCGAGCGTTCACGCTCGGGGGCAGCCCCGATGTGTGAGTCAATAAATGGCGGAACGTCACCACTTCGCGGCGTGGATCGCGTCCGCCAAATTCCGGCAGCGTCGCGATGATCGGGTCGTCGAGCGCGAAACGCCGCTGATCGAGCAACGTGAGCAGAGACGTTGCCACCGCGATTTTCGTGAGCGATGCCAGATCGAACACCGCATCCGGTGTCGTGGCGGGGCCACCCGGCGCGATCTCGCCAAACGCGGCTTCGCACAGGATCTTACTGGCACGCTGGACGTGGATCACGGCGGCAGAGCATACTTTGCCGATCGCACCCTCGACAAGCGCGAGCGCTCGCGGAGTTCCGACGTTGGACGGGCCGGCGTCGATCATGTGATGTGCGCTTGCTCCGTATGCCGGGCGAGCGACACCGGGATGTGACCGGATGCGACGGCTGACCCAAGCAACACGTCTGCGGCGGCTTGAAGGTTGACGTCGGCGTCGCCGAACGTCGCGATGACGGCGATCTCATCTGGAATCTCCGCCGCATCATACGGTTCTAGCGCCACGACCGCGATCGCCGGCTTGCCGAACAGCGCGAGATCGGCGACCGCTTGCACTTGAAGCGGATGTGCCGACGCGCGGCGAGTGATCGCGACAAACGCATCGGCGGACTGCGCTGCGAGCAAGAGCTGTTTGTATTCGTGACCCGCCGGGTCGAGATCGCGCAGTTGTTCGGTGGCGCGCAAACCCGCGGCCGCGAGCGCGCGTCCCAGCGCGCTTTCAACGCGTGCGCCGGTCGAGCGCGTGGGGCCACCCTCGATGAAATTGATGATCAGCACGCGCGCCCCGGCCGGCAGGGAAAGCGGCGGCACACCACCGCGCGCGCGAACCAGCGTCACCGCGCGCGACGCGACGTCTCGAGCAAGCGCTTGACCGACACGCGGCTGGCGCGCGACGTGCGGATTCCGCTCGCGCGTGCGCAGGCTGTCGACGCGGCTCAAGCTCGCTTCGATTTGGTCCTTGTCGAGCTGGCCCGCGCCGAGTGCGGTACGTAGTGCGGCCAAAGCGCGTTTCGCTGCGTCAAGATCGGCATACACGAGCAAGTCTACGCCCGCCTTGACGCTGCTCACTGCAGCCTCTTCGAATGAGATGTCCGCACCGACGCCCTTCATCTGCATGTCGTCCGAGCAGATCACCCCTTCGAACTTAAGCTCGCCGCGCAACACGCCGCGCAACAGGCTCGGCGAGCGCGTCGCGGGCAGCGCAGATTGGTCGAGCGACGGCGCCGAAAGATGAGCGGCCATCACGACATCGACGCCGGCATCAATGGCTGCACGAAACGGCGCGAGATCGAC
>DASRXC010000023.1:0-11959 GCA_035654355.1 Binatus sp. (SeqCode) | reverse complement strand
ATCGAAGCCTGGAGGTTCGACTGCCCCTTGCCGGCGCCGTCTTCAGACGCCGCGCTGCCATCGGGCATGATGACGATTCGATACCCAAGCAGGTCGCCGCTGGGCGCGCTACTGATCACGATCGAGTTAGCCGGAGGTGCGGCTGGCGTTGTGGTCGCCGCCGCGGTCGGCTGGGCTATGGCGAACATCCCCGAGATGGTCGCCACGAAGAGAAAGGATGGGCGCATCGGACTCACCTCCGCGCGGGAAGCCCTGTCGAAACAGTTCGAGTTTCTTCTTTATATATGCGCCGGCTGAAAATATCGGGAACCCAATGTCGCCGGGCTTTCGTGGTGGGCAGGGTAGGATTCGAACCTACGTAGCGCTGAGCGCGGCAGATTTACAGTCTGCTACCATTAACCACTCGGTCACCTGCCCATGAACTTTGGGCCTTTATTCCATGGGCGTTTGTGTGCCTCCCATTGTTGGGGTTCGGCTTTGTCAAATCCCGCACTGCTACCGAAACGCCGTCGGACCACGAGAAAAGCCGTCGGATTCTCGGCGATCTACGTCGCCTCGACGACGGCCCTGAGAGCACTATCCACGCGCCGACCTGCGTCCTCCTGCGTGGTCGGAGCGACGAGACTGTAGATGTCAGCCCTGGAAAACCCGCCGTGAACGTTAAACAACTGCTGAGGCTCTTCATTATTCGGAGGTTATTATGACTCTGGAGCTTTGGAACACGTTCGCCACTTTCGGCACATTCATCGTCATCGCCGCCACCGCAATCGCTGCCCTCGTGCAATTGCGCCATGCTCGCGGGAGCAATCAAATCGCGGCTATGGGCGAATTGCAGGATGCGGCCCAAACGTCGGAGTTTGTTATGGCCGAGAATTGGGTTGCGACTCAAATGGCCGGTAAACTGGAAGACGCCGAATTTCGGTTTCAAGTCGTAAACCGCTCCGCCAGGACGCCAGAAAACGATGCGCTCATTTCAAATTCTAACAAGATCGGAAATTACTACGAGCAAGTGGGTGTACTAGTAAAGAACGGACTGGTCGACAAGGATATCGCTCTTGACCTTTGGGCCGAAAATGCTCCCTTCTATTGGGATCTTCTCGCGCCGATTACGGCGATGGTCCGAGAGAGATTTGGCGCTAGCCTTTGGGAGAACTTCGAATACTTCGTGGTCTTGAGTCAAGATTGGCTCTCTGCTCATCCGACGGGCGCTTACCCGGTCGGTGTTCGTCGCATCGATCTCAAGAACAAGTGGCTTGAGGCCGACAGACAATACGCGGTCTCCCGAGCACCGGCTTGAGAAAAGATTTCTATCAGACGCCCAATCTGGTGCGCGCTGAAAATACATGCGGCGCGATCGTCGCGATTCGAGCCGCTAAGGTCGCCTTATCTTTGGCCTAGTGGCTCAGGTGCAATGCGTGGTGAAGCTCGATTTGTTCGAGAGCACGTCGATCGGCTTGAGGATGTGTAGCTGCGCCCAATACGTGCCCGACCCGAATGGAGTCCAGCTCGCGGCTACAGTTTTCGATCCGCCGCCCTCCGGGAAGATTACCATATGCGTCATTTCCACTACGCCATCGACACCCTCAAACCGGTATGCGACGACCCTGTCCGAACCCGCGGGCCATCCGCTCGTGTCAATAGTTCCAGTGAAATTGAACGTCTGTGGGCACTGCGCGAGGTTTTCGGAGCCAGTGGCGCTCGCGTTCGTGAGATTCACGGTGATAGTCGGCGCCGCGTTGGCAGGTGCCCACGAAGCCGCAAGTGCGACGCCAAATATCACGAGCTTCGACAATATTCTCATCGTCAAGAGACCTCCGTCGTTACCTGCATGCGATGCGCGCTGCAGGGCAGCGCTTGTTTTCCCTCAAGCTTGATATAGTTTCTATGATTTGAGGTTGCCGCAGGCGATGTACGTTTTGATCTCGTCCTTCGACTTGTGAATGTTGACGGAGAATCCCGATGCGAATGTGTCAATCGGCGCCGGCACGACGGTCGTAGACTTTCCATCGACAACTGAGGTCAAACCATAGACGACAGACGTCAGCGTCCCTGGGCATGAAGTACTATGGATGTGTGCCGGCTCGATCGCACCGGTGGGTTCACCCGTCACGGCGATGACGACCGTCGTCGACGGCTTGCCGTCGGTTGTCGAAGGCGTCAGCGTCACGGTTCCGCTTTGGCCCGAGTCGCCAATCGCGTTGAGTTTGTAGACGAGCGGGGAGGAATTGCCCATGCCCTGATCAGCTGCGAAAGCGGCACCGGCCATCACAATAAGCGCCGTGGCCGCGCTGATGCCGAGAAAGACTCGAGACATAAGAGCTCCTTTCAGAAAAGACGAGCGCGGTGGTTCGGGGGGTGGGCGCACCCTACCCCTGCGTCTCCACCGCGGGCATTTAGGATAGCCCTAGTACTTGGGCGCGATCGTCAGCTTGACGTGCAGCTCGCCTTTGTTGTCGTCGTACTCACTAGGTGCTCCGTGAAAGCCGTTTGAGTCGGCAAAGCCGAGGACCAGATGGCTCGCGCCAACGGGCACATGGATGCGCTGGCGGTTTTGGCCGCCCTTGAGCACTTTACCGTTGCCGATATAAAATGTCTGATCGAGCTTGGGATAGACATCTTCTTTCGAGGACGCATAGGTGACATCGAGCCGCTCAGGCCCTGGCGCCTTGGGGCCCGGAGAGCCCACGAATACGCCAACCAAGAACATCGTGCGATTGTGGTCGATGACACCGGAGATGCCGCCCGACGAGGTGATATCGGTGCTGCCGCCGGCGAACGTGCCGCCTTCTGGGCCGTTGAACATGCTGCCGCCTCCGCAGCAAGAGACTGTGCCAAGAACGCTCGTGAAGACGATGAATGGATTGCGCATGGTCGGCAGCTCGAGCACCGTCGGCTTGTGGCCGCCGCCGTTCGCGGTCAAACCGCCGACGCCCGCGGCGAACACGTTGCCGGCGGCATTGACGGGCATTTCGTACGATACGGCGTTTTTAACGTAGCCGCCGGCGGCGTGAGCGACGTTCAAGCTCAGGAGCGAGCAGACGACAGCAACGCAGAAAATAACAGTTTTTACGGCATGGTGGTGTCGCATGCGGCGGCTCTTACGTCCAGCAGACCTGCAACGCCTGCCCACTCACGACCGGAAGGTATCCGCTTCGGCGTGGTTCAGTACTGCGCGAAGGAATCGATCGCGAATGGTCCGAGCGTTAACGAAGAGTTCCTCAGGCCCGACTCCCACGCGAAGAAACCGTTGCCGGTCACGGTGACGTTGCCAAACGCGATGATCGCGCCGTAAAAGTTGTAGCCCCTGACCGAGCCGTTGCCTGAGACGCTCACCGACCCTTGCGCGGCATACAGCGTCCCGCCGTTCCACAGCGGCGGCTGCGTGTTGCCGCCACCTTGCATCGTAACTGCCACTCCATTACATTGCGTGTCCGTGCCCAGTACAACAGTCTCAGCTCCGGTGCCGGAGCCTGCCATGCCCGGCTGACTTATAGTCAAGCAGCCCGAGACGATGATCAATCCTCCGTACGACAGGACGCTCTTCGAAGATAAGGTGATGTTGCCGTTCACGAACAGCACCTGTCCGGCATTTGGAGCCACAGTTGCGAGTGCGGATGTATCGCAGCCGCTAGGACAATCCTTATATTTGATGTTGCCACTGGTCAGGGACAGCGCATACCACGCACCCGCGTTGCTGAGCTGGTCGATTGTGCCTTGCGACGCCAAGAATCCGCTCGTCACGCCTGACGATGCGTTCTGGTTGATCAACGTCGGGCTGGGCGTGCTCGTGCCGTCGCCAAGCGCACAGGGTGCGGCCTTGGCAACGGCCCCGCTGCATGTGTACGTGCCGCCCGCAATGATGGGGACATTCGTCGGCATCGGCGACGGCGACGCGTTGGGATCGGAGCAGATCTTGTAGGGATTTTTCGTGCTACCGCACGCCGCGGGCGAGGTCGGCGCGGTGAAGTTCTGCGAGCCGAGGGCCGAGATGTTGTTGCCCGCGCAAATAGCGCAGTTCTTGTCAGAACTCGAAAAGCGCGAAACGATCGTCTCGACAGCGACGTCGCGACTTCCGGTTTTCGTGTACGACCAGATCAGCGCGCCGAATGCAGGAATCTGCACCTGATGCCCGCTCGAAACGCCAAATGAACCGGCAAGAGGATCGGGTGTGGCGACGGCGGGTCCCGCATTGTACCAGTAAGAGTAATGATACGGAACATTCGGGGTATTCGGAAGCGGAGTCTGGTCGGCTGTCGGTGGAGAGGGTATCGGACCAGGCGTCGCAATCGAGCCGGGCGGAGGCACATTCGTATCTAGATCGCGCAGACCGCGATCGATTCCGGCCTCGGCCACATCATACAGGTGCTGTTTCTGGTACGCATTGCCGACATTTTGCGAGTTCTGCTCGGTCATGATGAGGATCACCAGGCAAACCAGCAAGAGCAACCCGATGATCCCCAAGACCGTGATGAGCGCAAAACCGCGACGCCTGCACGAAATCTGCACGGTCAGTTCCTCGTTAGAATATCCGCGGTGTACGTCGTCGCATTGCTGCGCCCGTGCACCGTGGAGACCGCTTTGACCTGAAAGTCGCTAACATACGCTGTGGGGTCAGCTGCGATCTTGATGTCAAGAACGGCGTTGCCGAACACCGCCGGCTTCGCGACCCCGCTTGCTGCCGTTACCGCGGTTACGGCCTGCGCAGACGTTGGAAACGTGGTCTGCTGTCCTCCGCTCAGCTTCTCATATGCGCATTTGAGCGCCGCGTTCTGCAACATGAAGACGTCGAAGCCTTGCCAGTACGGTTGGCCGGATCCCGGCACGGTCACAAAATCGCCCCCCGGATAACATGCGGCACCGTTTGTCCCTGTCTTTGCGGTGGCAATTGCGAATGTCGTCTCGGAAGTCAGCGTGGCTAACGGCGGGTTTGCGCTTGTGGTCACAAAAATCGTGCGGTAATCGCTTTGCCGGACTTCACGCTGCAGCTTGTACAGTAAGGGCACGGCATTTTGCTGCGTATTGATCTTCGCTTGAGCGGGATCGAGGTAGTGGAGCACCGGGAGCAGCGCAGCGTATGCGACAGCGAAGAGGAGCGCCATCACTGCGGTCGCGACCAAGAGCTCGTTGAGCGTGAAGCCGCGTTCTTTCTTCACGGCGCCTCCCTCGTCACGATCGTTTCGAGCTGCACGTTCCGTGCGCCGCCGCCGTAGGTCCATGTCACATTCACTGTTACGTCGTATGAGTTCGCGCCCACGCTCAGCTTCGGGTTCGTCGTCGCCGTCGCCGTGAAGTTACCGGGAGACGCGTCCTGAGACGGCGGGGGCGCCGTCGACCCGGGCGCGGGGTATCCCATCACGCCGAACGCCAGCGGGTAGCCGGCGTCAATCGGAGCGGTTCCCGGAGTGAGCGCCGTGGCGCCTGCGCGGATCTGCTGGCGTACCTGCTCGATGTATTGCTGGCCGAATGAAATGGCCTGTAGTTCGTCATCACGCTCACCGATTCGCCCGAACGCATAGCTGTACGCAGTCGTCAGCGTCAGCACGCCGATGATCAGGATGACCATCGCGACCATCGCTTCCATCAGAGAGAATGCGCGGAATCGAGCTCGCCCTGTAGCTCGCATCAGACGATCACTCGCGTGATCTCTTGCAGCGCGGTCTCGCCCCGAACAAGGCGCTCCGCGGCGTCGGCGCGCAAGTCTTTGTAATCCCTGCTCTTGAGGTGTTTCTTCAGCGCCGTGATGTTCGACCCGGACGTGCTGATGAGATGGCGCAGCTCCTCGTCGATGACGACGACTTCGTGCACGGCGATGCGACCGTAGAAGCCGGTGTCATGGCAATGCGAGCAACCTCGTCCGCGGAAAAGTTCTTTGGGCGGCTCGATGCCCAACATGTCTTGCAGCAAACTTGCTTCGCTCTTCGGAACTTGATAGCTCTCCTTGCACCAGTCGCATACTTTCCGCACCAAGCGCTGCCCGACGACGCCTAGAAGCGATGCGCCGATAAGCGTGGGCTCCACTCCGATGTCGATCAGACGCGTGATCGCTTGAATCGCGGTGTTCGTGTGAAGCGTGGAGAATAGCATGTGCCCGGTCAGTGCAGCGCGCACCGCGAGCTCTGCCGTCTCAAAATCACGGATTTCGCCGACATAGATGACGTCCGGATCGGTGCGCAAGAGCGTACGCAGCACCGTTGGGAACGTGAGGCCGCGCTTGGGTCTCAGCTCGACGTGGTTCACGCCCCGCACCCGATATTCGACGGGGTCCTCGACCGTCATGATGTTAGTCGTGCCGTCGTTGACCTCTTGGATGCAGGCGAAAAGCGTCGTCGTCTTGCCGCTGCCGGTGGGGCCGCAGAACAAGATCATGCCGTACGGCCGTCGGATGAGCGGCTCGAAGAGCGCGTAGTTGCGCTCGCTGAATCCGATCGAACGCAAGGTCTTGAAGCTGGGATTTTTTTCGAGCAGCCGCACCACGACTTTTTCGCCGAAGACCGTCGGCACCGACACCACCCGCAATTCGAAGTCCTTGCCCCCATAGCGCATCGAGATTCGGCCATCCTGCGGTAGGTGGCGCTCGGTGATGTCCATGCCGGCCATGATCTTGATACGCGAGACAACCGAGGGCAACAGCTTCCGAGGCAGCATTCGCATCTCGTGCATGACGCCGTCGAGCCTGAAGCGAACGAAAATCGCGTCATCGACCGGCTCTAGATGCACGTCGCTTGCGCGCTCCTCGACCGCGGAGCGAAGGATCGAGTCAACCAGCGAGACGATCGGCGCTGCGTCGGACAAACGCCGCAGCGTCTCAAGGTCGGCGACCTCGGGGGCATCTTTATAGAGCTCCACCTGACCGTCGCCTGCCACAGCCTTATCAATGAGCCGGTCGGCGGCGTGTAATGAGGCGGCTTGATACACCGCCTTGACCGCGTTCTCAACGTCTTCAATGAACGCGAAGCGCAGCTCGAACTGATCCTTCGTGCGCATGGCTACGATGTCGCGCGCAGGCAGGTCGAGGGGATCCGCCATCGCGACGACGCACTTCCCGTTCGACTTTTCGATCGCTATGATGTTCTGCGATGCTGCGATGCTCTCTGGGATGATGTCAGCGACATCGACGCGAGGCTTCTCGTCGCCAAGATTCACGTATGGAACGCCATAGAGCGTCGTTAGGTACTCTTGCAGCTTGTCGTACGTCGTAAGGTGCAATTCCAGGAGCACGCTCGAAAGGTCGCGTCCTTGCTGCAAGACAGCGAAGAGTAGCCGATCGGCGTCGGTGAGCTCGAGCTTGTGGACTTTCTCGATGCGGCGGATAAGCCGCACGTAGTACACATGCTGCGCAGGCGTGAGCCGCCGCGCAGCGACCGCCGCGCCGCCTTCGGATGGGTGAGCGTCGAAGACAGAGGCGAGCGGGGAACCTCCCGGAGATGCGAAGACGGTATCGAGCACCGTGAGGCGCTCGGACTCGGAGAGCCGCTCGAAGCGCGCACCGTATTCCGCCGGCGTTTGTGACGGGTCCGCCCACACGAGGTGGATCGGCGCCTTGAGCTTGAGCCCGCCCTCAAATTCGAGCCGTGCAACCGCAGCCAGCCCCGGGCTAAGCGAAGCGCTCGAGGCAAACCGGAGTCCTCCGAGGCTGAGGTCTAATGAAGAACCCTTGGCAAGCTCGCCAGTTTGGTCGGCGAGGACAACGGGTGCAGTCAGCCTCCGACGGCGAAAATTTCGATAATCCCGTAACACTTGAGGCTGCGGGGACGTTTTGGACGTGGAAATGGCGCCGCTTCGCATTAAAACGCCGAGAACTCCGATTCAAGTTGTGCGGATTGCGCGCCTACACCGTGCCGGAGACAGAACCCTCGTAAAAGCCGCGCTTTTGAAGCGGAAGTCCCATGGCCTCCGGCTACAGCATATCAACGCACTCGTCCACAGGACCCTGAGCATCATAGCGTGCTAGCACTACGCGTGGGACTTCGCGGGGACTACCTCGTGGTCGCTACGAGGCTTGCAGCGATTGCTCCCGCTGGATGGGCAGCGTCACCCGAATCGTCGTCCCCCCATCTTTGTTCCGCTTCACGTCGAATGCGGTCGCAAGCGTGGACACTAAGAACAAGCCGCGTCCTCGTTCGTCGAGTTGGTCTTGTGGGAGGCTCGGGTCGAAGATCGACAGGCCTGGGCCTGAATCGGAAATCGTCAGCACGGGTTCGCGCCCGGTCCAATCGATCTCGAGGGTGACCGGGCCCGGCGCGTGCTCGACCACATTGGCGAGCAGTTCCCCGATGATCAGCTCAGCCTTGAAAAGGTCTTCTGCTGTCCGCGTGTGGCGTGCGATGAACATCATAAGCGCCCGGCGCGAGAGTCGCGCCATGTACGCATCAGCGGCGTCGAACTGCCACCGTTTTTGCGCGACGCCATCTAGCGCGGCCGCGTGACGGGCTCCGAGCCGCAGCACAACGACTACTGCATCGTCAAACGAACGCTCGGCACCCATGATGTCGTTGACGAGTTCGAGCGCCGGACTGAGCGTGTCTGGCCGGCGAACTAGCTGGTCGGTTGCGCCACGCAGCGTCGCTTCGGCCTGGATGATATCTCGCTTGAACTCCGTGATGCCGTCCGTATAAAAAACGATCAACGCATCGCGCTCGAGCGGCACGGATTGATTCGCGAGCTCGAGCTCGCCGACGCCGAGCGGCATGCCTCCCAGCGGCAATTGGTGCGCTGGCTGCGATGGCGTCGCCACGACCGGCGTCGGGTGGCCGGCGCTCGCATAACGGAGATTCGTGAGATCAGAGTCGATGATCGCCACGAGCGCCGTCGCCATGGCGGCATCGCGGACGCCGAGCATGCGGTTGACATTGACCAAGATGGCGGCTGGGTCGGCTCCCGCCATCGACATCGCGAAGATCGCGTTCTTGATGCGCGCAGCCGCGTTCGCCGCAGCAACACCGTGGCCCATGATGTCGCCGATAGAAACAACGATCCGCTTATCGGGCAGTTCGAAGGCATCGTACCAGTCGCCGCCGACGAGCGCTTCCTGTTCCGCGGGCAAATAGAGCGCATCGAAGCGCAGATCAGAACGCACCGGCAGCTCGCTCGGCAGAAACGCGGCTTGCAGCGTCTCGGCCACGCGCGTGGACTGTTGCAGCGCTCGTTTTTGGATGTCGACGTCGGTATACGTGCCGTACCAGCGAGCAATCGCGCCGCCGGCATCACGCAACGGTTCGGCCCGGGCTATGAACCAGCGATAGGCCCCATCATTGCTTCGTATGCGCGCCTCGTGATCGAAAGGCACCCCGGTTTGGATCGAACGCGGCCAGTCCTGCATGACGTGGTCGAGATCTTCCGGATGGTACGCGCGCACCCAGCCCCAACCGGCGGCGTCCGTCTCGCGCTGGCCCGTGAACTCGTACCAGCGGTGATTGAACCAATCGATCGAGCCGTGCTTGTCAGCGGTCCAGACCATCTGCGGCACGATTTCGGCGAGAAGTTGGAAGCGCCGCTCCGCGTCTTCCAGCTGAGCTCTTGCTTGACGCCGCTCCGCGGTCAACGCTCCAAGCACGAGCCCGGTCGTGCTCAGCACGGCCGCGAACGTGACGAGTGAGATCAGCCGATGATCGAACGAACCGGTTGAGAAGGGTCCCATGCCCTCGAGCGTTCCCAATATCGCGATGATTGCGATCCACGAGACCGCGAGAGTCGTGGCGCGCTGACTAAAGCGCAGCGCAGACCAGATGACGAACGGATACATCGAGAACGACAGCGGCAGCGTCGTCAAGAACTGCGTGATCGACACAGTGCCTACCGAGAGCGCGAAGGCTGCCCGTTCCAACAACGGCCCGAGGCCCAGCGGTTCGATGCGGGCGCGCGACCACACAAAAATCAGGGGCGCGACCAGCAACACGCCCATCGAGTCGCCGACCCACCACAGCCACCAGACCGAGGTATAGCTCGACCAAGGAACGATGCCGGCAAGCGCGAGCTGCGCGACGCCATTCGTCGGCGGGACCATCATCGCCAACGCCGAGGCGTAGATGACGAGCGCGACGATGTCGCGCACGCGCTCCAGAGCTGGATCGAAGCCGACTCGGCGCAAGAAGAACGCTCCAAGCGCCGGCCCTAGCGTGTTGCCGATGGCGATGAGCGCGGCGGTGAACGGCGGCTCGTGCGTGAGCGCATTGGCCACAAACGCGCCGACGTAGATCGCCGGCCACACCCGATACCCCAAGAGCACAAGCGCCGCGACGGCGATGCCGGTCGGCGGCCAAACTGCGGTGACTTGTTGTGTGCTGAATGCGAGGGTGAAGCCGAGCTTAGCAAAACCGACATACGCGGCGCCGACGATGAGATTCCAAAGCACCGTCTCGAGCGTGAGTCTGTTTTGCTCAGCCCGCGCAGAAGTAGTCAGCGCGGCTTCGGCCATGCTGGGGTCTCCTGTGTCCAAAGCGCAGCGACTACCCCGTTCGCCCAGCGGTACGGGGCAGCCTACTACAAGTGCGTAGTTGTGACGGTTCGGGAAACCCCTACTCGTGCCGCAGCGCTTCGATCGGGTTGAGCTGCGAGGCACGTCGCGCAGGATAGAATCCGAAAAGTATGCCGATGAGCGCCGCAAACCCGAACGAAACGAGGATTGATGACGGCGCGACGATGACATTCCACCCAGCCAACTTCGACGTCAGCAACGAAGCAAGCAGGCCGAGGGCGACTCCGATCAGGCCACCTATGCATGCAAGCGCAATCGCCTCTACCAGGAACTGCATAAGCACGTCGCGTTGCCGCGCGCCGACGGCCAAGCGGATGCCGATTTCGCGGGTGCGCTCTGTGACCGAGACGAGCATGATGTTCATGATGCCGATGCCGCCGACGATGAGCGACACTGCCGCCACGCCAGCGAGCAGCAGCGATTGGATGCGCGACGTCTCGCTCGCAGCCGCTTGGACGTCGGCGATATTGCGCACTGAGAAATCGTCTTGCTCTCCCGGCGTCAGGCGGTGATTGAGCCGCAAGAGCGCCTGGGTCGAGCTCACTACGGTGTTGACCACGTCGGGCGACTGAGCCGATATGGTGATCGAGCCGAGCCAAGTCTGGCCGTTGAGGCGCAACTGCATGGAGGTGAGCGGCACGACGACCTGGTCGTCCTGGTCGCGTCCGAAGCCGCTTTGACCTTTAGCTTGCAGGACCCCGATGACGGTGAAGGGCGCGCCCTTGATGTCAATCGTGCTGCCGACCGCGTCGCCGGCAGGGAAGAGATTCGCCGCGACCGTCGCTCCCAGCACCGCGGATTTGGACGCCGATTTCATGTCGGCGTCGGTGAAGAAACTGCCCTGCGCGATGGTCCAGTTCTGTACTTGCAGCCACGAGGGGCTGGTGCCGAGGATCGTCGTCGACCAGTTGTTGCCAGACGCCACGACTTGAGCGCTTATCTGCGTCTGCGGAGCGACGCCCGCAACGCCTGGTATCTCTTTGGCGATCGACGTAGCGTCCTGCACGGTCAACGACTGACGCGCGCCGGCGCCGAGGTTGACGCCGCCGCTCACGATGCTACCCGGAATGACAATGATGAGATTGCTGCCCAGGCGCGCAAGTTGCGCCGCGACCGCCGCGCGCGCGCCGCTGCCGATCGCCATCGAGGTGATCACCGCGCTGACGCCGATGATGATGCCCAGCGTCGTGAGCAGCGACCGGAACGCGTTGCGCACGAGCGCCTGCCACGCGACGCGGAGCAGAGCTTGAAAATTCATGCCGGCACCTGTGCCTTCGGTTGCGCGACCTGGTCTTCGACGACGCGCCCGTCGCGAAACATGATGATGCGTCGCGTCCAGTTCGCGATATCCGGCTCGTGCGTCACGATGAGCACGGTGATGCCGTGGTCTTGGTTGAGCGATTGGAACACGCGCATGATGTCCTCGCTGCTGCGCGTGTCGAGATTGCCGGTCGGTTCGTCTGCCAAGATGATCGATGGGTCGTT
>DASRXC010000022.1:0-2093 GCA_035654355.1 Binatus sp. (SeqCode) | reverse complement strand
CGAGCGGGCCTGCGACCCAAAACGCTATCACCACGATGTTCCAGATAAGAAATCCCTTGGGCAGATTGCGGGGACTGTACGCAAGCATCGAAGGGCGCGGCAGCTCGAAGTCGCGCAACACCGAGAGTAGGACGCGCGGGCGCAGCAGCTGTGCGATCGCGTGCAGCAGCGAACCGCGCTGCTCGAACGAGCCGATGCCGCGCACAAGCGTGCGGCTCGCCCATGGCACGAGCGCGCCGCCCAGAACGATGCCGAGCGTTGCCGCGCCCATCACCCAGCGCATGTCGAGATCGAACTGCGCGGGATCGTGCGCGGCGCCCGCCTTGTCCGCGAGACTACCGATCAGCGGTAGATAGAACAGGTTGAGGAATCGCCCAGTCGTGCCGAACACGTTGAACAGCGTTAAGCCAGTGGCGATGCGGTTCGTGCGCACGCCGGCGAGACGCGCCGCGTTCGTGCCCATTTGCAACGCGGTCGCGAACATGTACAGCAGCGCCGTCACGACGACGAAAAAGCCCGGATTCACGAAGACGCCCTCGCGCTCACCCGTTACGCGGACGCTTCCAACGCTTGCGATGTCTCCGTCAGCCGCTCGTCAACCGGGCCGAGCACAGTGAGCGCGATTCGTTCCGGGGCGAACAACGAAGCGGCAAGCTCGTCGACGTGAGCCTTCGTCACCGCATCGATGCGTTGGACGATCTCCTCGGCTGCGACGTGCCGTCCGACGTTGAGCTCGCTGCGCCCAAGGCGCAGCATGCGAGTGCTCGTGCTTTCCAGCGAAAGCAGCAACCCGCCCTTCACGTGCTGCTTCGCACGCGTAAGCTCTGCATCGGACACACCGTCGGCCGCCATTTTCGCGAGCTCCTGCCGGACGAGCGAGACGACCTCGCGGGCGTGTTTTGGTGACGTCGACGCAGACACGGTCATCAAACCGGCGTTGCGGTACGGCGTATGCGAGGAATAGACGCTGTACGCGAGACCGCGTTTCTCGCGAATCTCATGGAACAGTCGCGATGCCATCCCGCCTCCGAGAATCGTGTCGAGCAACGTCAACGGATAGCGCCTGTCGTCCTTGGCGCTCGCGCCCTCGGCGCCGAACAGCACATACACCTGCTCGCAGTCTTTGCGACGGATGACGTTGGCGGCGACGAACGTCGGCTGCGGTGGATCGCCGCCTGCTTTCGCGCCCTCTAAGCCGCCGAACAGTGCGGCGGCCTGTTGTACCACTGCTTCGTGGTCGACGTTGCCCGCGGCCGTGAGCACGATTGAGTCCGGAGTGTAGCGTTCGCGCATGTAGGTCGCGATCGCGGGTGACGTCACCGCGGAGACGGTCTTCTCGTAACCGATCGTCGGATCGCCAAGCGGACTTCCCGCCCAGACGGAGCGGATGAACAGATCGTGCGCGACTTCCTCGGGTGAGTCGTCGTACATGCGTATTTCTTCGAGTATGACGCCCTGCTCTTTGCGTAGCTCACCCGGCTCAAAGACCGAGTTCAAAAACATGTCGCCGATCAGGTCGAGCGTTGTCTCGACCGTGTCGTCGACGACCCGGGCGTGATAGCAGGTCGTCTCCTTGTCTGTAAATGCGTTAAGGTTGCCACCGATCGAGTCCATGAGCTCGGCGATGTCGCGCGCCGAGCGCGACCGCGTGCCTTTGAACAGCATATGCTCGATGCAGTGGCTGATGCCGCGCAAATCCGCGGCCTCGTGAGAGGAACCGACGCCGACCCACAAGCCGATACTGACGCTGCGCACAAGCGGCATATGCTCGGTGATCACCCGGATGCCGTTGTTCAGCGTGCTCTTGGCGTAGTGCGGCTCGGCGCTCATCCTCTGCGATTGTCCTCCAGAAATCCGGGCGCCCAATATATCGTTCCCAACATCTGTGCATGCGACGCTGTCTCGTGCGCCTGCGCACGCGTGACCGCCACGGAGAACACCGTGCGCGCGGTGGGCACGGCGTAATCTCCTGAGACGGCCGCGTTGGGCGCGACCGCCAGCGGCGTCACCGCCCACACGTCGACTTCCGCGACGTCCGGGCGCGCGGCAAACGCGCGCTCGATCATCCCGGCCACATCTTGGGCGAAACGCGC
>DASRXC010000021.1:0-8739 GCA_035654355.1 Binatus sp. (SeqCode) | reverse complement strand
CTCGCGCTTGCGTTTGCGTTCATCGGAGGTTTGATCGGCTACCAGCTACAGCGCCGCACCACACCCGCGGCGGCACCACTGGTCGTCGTCCTGCTCGCGGCTCCGCTGCTCATGGCAGCTGATCTGGTCATGCCGGCGCGTCCACCGTTGCTTGTCGTCACCACAAGCACGATCGTGCATGCCGCGCCGGAAACTGTCTGGCGCAATGTCGTGAGCTTCCCCGACCTCCCCGCCCCACACGAGACGATCTTCAAACTCGGCGTCGCCTATCCAGTTCGAGCGCGTATTGACGGCAGCGGCCGCGGCGCGACTCGCTACTGCGAGTTCTCGACCGGCGCGTTCGTCGAGCCGATCACGACGTGGGATGAACCCCACGTGCTCGGCTTCGATGTCACCCGCAATCCGGAACCGATGAGAGAGCTATCGCCGTACAAAAACCTGACGACGCCGCACCTACACGGTTACTTGGTCGCGGAGCGCGGTGAATTCGATCTCATCGCGCTCCCAGACGGCGACACGGAGCTGATCGGAACGACGTGGTACCGCGACAACGTTTGGCCGAACGAGTATTGGCGCCTATGGTCTGACCCGATCATCCACGCGATTCACACGCGCGTGCTCGAGCACATCAAGCATCAAGCAGAATCGCACGACGCTCGCCGCATCCCAGTTCGGTGAAAAGGGTAGTTTACCAGAGGTGCGGTTTGACGGTCATCATGATGAGCGTCGCGAGCCAGAGTAGGCCGCTCACCGGGCCGGTCACCGCAGCCATGCGATCGCTAGCCACGCGCTGCAGCTCCTCGGAAGGCTTATCGTCCGGGCTTCTTTCGGCAGCATCCCTCAACGCGATCACCCATGTTCGCCGGAAGAAGAAGCCGTCGATGAGGATAAGACCCACGAAGATATATGTGAGCACCAGCCATGACGCGCTCAGCGAGAAGCCCAGCATCGCAGCCGCGCCAAAGCCATTGAGCACGCTTATGACGATGAGGATGCCGCCCGCTGTCGCCAGTGGAACGCCTGCTCGGGCCGCGACGCGTATCGACCGCGGATCGCCCGTACGAGCGATCGCGCTCAAGAAAATGCCGATGCCAGCGGTGAAGGCGAAGCCAAAAAACACGAAGGCGACGTGAAAAAAGACGATCCACATGAAGCTACGCTTTGACGAACTGATGTTCAGCCCTGGCGAGGGCGCTTTACGATGAAGCTCGCAGGCGCATTTGCCGTGGTGACCGGCTCCTCGAGCGGCATCGGCGAAGCGACGGCCAAGGCGCTCGCGCTAAAGGGAGCACGGGTCGCGCTGATCGCGCGAACGCGTCCGGAGCTCGAACGCGTTTCTGGTGAGATCGGCGCCGGCAATGGTACAGCGCTTGTGTACGACGTTGATTTGGCGAACGCGCAAGCGGCCACACGAGCGGCCGAAGCGATCCTGCGCGAGCAGGGCTGCCCGGACATTCTTGTCAACAACGCAGGTGCCGGCCGGTGGCTTTACACTGATGAAACCGGGCCGGATGAAGCGGTCGCGATGATGGCGATGCCCTATTTCGGCGCCTTCTATCTAACCCGCGCGTTTCTTCCGTGCATGCTCGCGCGCCGCAGTGGCACAATCGTCAACGTCACATCCCCTGCAAGCTTCT
Organism: Binatus sp. (SeqCode); assembly: GCA_035654355.1. Classification (GTDB taxonomy): domain Bacteria; phylum Vulcanimicrobiota; class Vulcanimicrobiia; order Eremiobacterales; family Eremiobacteraceae; genus JAFAHD01. The sequence continues at coordinate 7,102 of DASRXC010000021.1, read as the reverse complement.
CAGCATGGCCCGGTGCGACGGGATACACGGCCGCGCGCTGGGCGATGCGCGGATTCACGCAAGCGTTGCGGGCCGACCTCGGTGGCACGGGCGTCCGCGTGATGCTCGCGGTCGCAGGGGAAGTCTCCTCTGAGTACTGGACCCACAATCCCGGCGCCGCGCAACGATTACCTAGGTTAGGCTCGATCTTTCCCAAGCTGGGCCCGGACGACGTCGGCACGGCAATCGCCAGTGGGCTAGAGCGAGATCGCGCAAACGTCATCGTGCCCATGCAGCTGCGAATCGGGCTTGCGCTGAACTCGCTATGGCAATGGCCGATGGAGCGATTGCTCATCGCCACCGGCCATCGACGGACAACGGATGTACCGAGTGCGGCTCAGCGCCCCCAGCCCGGCCCTGGCGGGCCGCCGTCGCAGATGTAACTCGCAATGTATTGCGCCTGCGCGCTGTATGGCACGTAGCTGCCATTGCGGCCAAGTTGCCCTGTACCGCAATTGGCGATCCACTGCGACGGTCCGGCGCCGTCGACGTAAGCGAGGAAATCCACGACGCCATTGTTCGCACCACCCGAGCCGTTGACGACCGCGACTTGTCCGACTCCGGGAACGAAACCGAAGTTGACCGTACCGCTCTCGAACGCTTGAGGCCGCCCGCCGCTGCAGATGTAGCTCGCGACATACTGTGATTGCGAGCTTGGCGGCGCATAATAGCCGCCCCGCTGTACATCGACGCGTCCGCAGTCGGCGACCCAGCGCTGTGGACCGTTGCCGTTGACGTAAGCATCAAAGCTCACAAATCCGGGCGCGTTTGGATTTTTCGAACCGCTGTTATTGACGACAGCGAACTGCCCGATCCCAGGAAGGTTGCCGAAGTTGACGACGCCTTGTTGCCCACCATACCATCGCTGCGCCGAACCGCTGCGGCAGATGTAGTTGACTACGTACTGGGACTGAGCGCTGGCCGGCACTTCCGCTGGGCCGGATAGCAGCCGACCGGTATTGCATAGCGCAGTCCATGCGCGCGGCCCGTAACCGTTGACGTAGGCTTGGAAGTTCACGACGCCATTCCGGTCCGGGGATCCGCTGCCGTTGACGACCGCGAATCTGCCGATGCCAGGTACGTTGCCGAAGTCGACGGTGCTGGTCGCGGCCGCAGCTGGCCGTAAAGCGGCAGCGAGTGCGACGGCGAACGCGAAGATTAGTGCGACCGTACGAAACACTCTCACAAATCGTCTCCTTTTCTCTTCCTTTTACCCTGTGGATAGATAACGAAGGAAGAACGATGTGCGTCACAAGGGTACGTGAGCGGCGCATTAGTGCCGCCTTAGAGTAGCCTGGGGGAGGCCTGCTCGCCGCACGGCGAGAATACCCAAGTCCGGCTCTGCACCACTGCCTCGCGAAAGGGCTGGAGACCAGATTGAGGACGACTCGGGACGACACGCTGCAAGAAAAGCGTGTCGTGCTTTCTTCTGCGCAGCTGCAGCGAACGATCGAGCGCTTGGCGCAGCAGATCATCGAGCCGAACGGCGCGTCCCAGAATCTGCTGCTGATCGGCATCCGCAAGGGCGGAGAGAACCTCGTCCGTCGCATCCACGCTGAGATCAAACGACGCGCCGGCGTCGACGTGCCGATGGGCTTTTTGAACATCAACCTGTATCGAGACGACGCCGCACAGCGCGACATGCCCGAAAGCGATATCGCCGACGACGTCGCCGGCAAAGAAGTCGTCGTGGTCGATGACGTGCTGTTCACCGGACGCACGATCCGCAGCGCGCTCGATGCGATCACCGATATGGGCCGCCCGACCGTTGCACGCTTGTGCGTGCTCATCGACCGCGGCTTGCGCGAACTGCCGATCCAAGCCGACTACTGCGGCCGGTTCGTGCCGACCTCACGCGCTGAGCACGTCGGCGTCGAGCTGCACGGTTCGCCGAGCGATGCAGACCGCGTCGTCATCTACGGGCCGAAATGAGCACCGCGACGCACTTCCTGGATCTCGACGACGCCCAGCGGCCAGTCATCGAATCGCTGATCGTGCGCGCGCACGCCTTCAAAAAGGGAGTCCCGGATGCGGCCGTGCGTCTGCGCGGCCGCACCATTGTGGGGATGTTCTTCGAGCCGAGCACGCGCACGGCGAATTCATTCGCGCTGGCGGCGCAGCAGCTCGGCGCCCACTGGCTTAACTTCGACACGACCGGCTCCTCGATGGCGAAGGGCGAGACGCTTGAAGATACCGCGCGCACGGTAGGGGCGCTCGGCGCAGACGCGATCGTCGTACGCCACTCCGAAAGCGGCTTTCCTCACGCACTCGCGCGCTATTTCCCCGGATCGGTGATCAACGCCGGCGATGGATGGCACGCACATCCGTCCCAGGCGATTCTCGACGCGATGACGCTGGTCGAAGAGCTCGGCAATCTTGAGGGACGGCGGATCGTGATCGCGGGCGATATCCGGCACAGCCGCGTCGCACGCTCATCAGCGCGCGCGCTGTGGCTGCTCGGTGCACGCGTCACGCTGTGCGCGCCGCCGCTGCTGCTCACGCTGTCCGCTCCAGGCTGGGGTTTTGCCGACCTCGCGACGGATCTGGATGCAACGCTGCCGACCGCCGATGCGCTCATGCTGTTGCGCATCCAAAAGGAACGTGGCGACGCGAGTGAGCTTCCACCTGCAGAAGATTTGACGCTCGGGTACGGGCTGACGCAGGCGCGGCTCGCGAAACTGCCCGCGCACGCCGTGATTCTGCACCCTGGTCCGGTGAACCGCGGCATGGAAATCGCAGGTGAACTCGTGACTCACCCGCGCAGCCGCATCGAATCGCAAGTCGCAAACGGAGTCTACGCGCGCATGGCGGTGCTGGAGCGCGCAGTGCGTGGACAGGAGCGGCCACTGGCCGGACGGGCTCGATGAGCGCGGTCATGCGTCCGGAAAACCGCGATTTCGTCGGCGCGCGCGTCGTCGATCCCGCACTCGGGCTTGACGCTATCCGCACGATCGTCGTGCGCAACGGCGTGATCACGGCGCTGCTCGACCGTGCGCCGTCGGCGGCTGATCCAAACACCGAGCGTGTCGACTGCGCAGGCATGGTGCTGTGCCCGGGCTTTATCGACCCGCACGTTCACGTTCGCGATCCGGGTCAGCAGCACAAAGAGACGCTTGCGACTGCGACCGCCGCCGCCGCGGCCGGAGGATTCACAGCGATCGCAGCAATGCCGAACCATCGCCCGGCGATCGACGACGCTGCGAAAGTCAAACGCCTGATCGGCGACGCGGCGATGCTGCACAGCGTGCGCGTCTATCCCGTCGGTGCAGTGACGAAGGAGCGCGACAGCCGTTCGCTTGCGGGCTTGCGCTCGATGGCGGCTGCGGGCGCGGTTGCGTTTTCGGACGACGGCAGCGCAACGGAATCGCTCAAGACGCTCTATCACGCCGCAAAACTTATCGCCGACCTGCCGCAAGCGTTGCTCTCGCACTGCGAAGACCCAAGCTTCTCGGACGCGCTTATGAATGAAGGACAGGTCAGCGACCTTCTCGGCGTGCCGGGTTCGCCGGCGCTCGCAGAAGCGGCGATCGCGGCGCGCGACCTGCTAGTCGCGCAAGCGACAGGCAAAGCGTGGCACCTCTGCCACGTCAGCGCGCGCTCGACGCTTGCGGTGCTGCGTTGGGCTCGCGGCCAAGGGGTGCGCGTCACCGCGGAAGTCACGCCGCATCACCTGCAATGCACTGACGAACTGCTACTCGGCTTCGACGCCGCGATGCGCGTGAATCCGCCGCTGCGCGCTCAGGCGGATGTGGACGCGTTGCGCCAGGCCGTGCTCGACGGCACAATCACGATCTTCGCGAGCGATCACGCTCCACATGCGGCCTGGGAAAAAGAACCGCCGCTTTCCCACGCCTGCGTCGGATTCTCCGGACTAGAGACCGCCGTTGCCGCGACGTTCGATGCCCTGCCCGACGCCAAATTGCAGATGATGGTCGCTAATTTCTCAAGCAACGTCGCCGCGCTGCTCAACGTGCGTGGCGGCACGCTCGCGGTCGGTACGCCGGCGGATATCACTGGTCTCTACCTCGATCGCCCGTGGACGGTCGATCCGGCGCAGTTCCGCTCGCTCGGGAAGGTCACGCCGTTCGTCGGGCGCACGTTCAAGGTACGAGCGGCGCTCACCGTGGTGGGCGGCGCGATCCTGTACCGAGCGGATCGTCAAGACGGATCTGTGCCAGACGGCCAGGGTCCGCCACCGCGCGAACGCATCGCGGTGACCGCCAAGGAGAGGCGTACGTGAGCGGCGCGAACGCGCTGCTGCTGCTCGCGGACGGCTCGTCTTTTGAAGGCTTTGGCATCGGACCCGAAGGCGTGGCCACCGGCGAAGCGGTGTTCTTCACCGGCGTCACGGGCTACGAAGAAGCCTTGACGGACCCGTCATATGCCGGACAGATCATCACATTCTGCTACCCGCTGATCGGGAATTATGGGATCGACCCGATGGTGCGACAGCACGGCTCCATTTGTTGCGCCGGCGCAGTGTTCAAGCGCGTGAGCCGGCACCCGAGCCACCATCGCAGCAGCGGCCGACTCGACGAGTGGATGCATGCGAGTGGCGTGCGCGGGATCGAGGGCGTGGACACGCGGACGCTCGTGATCCGTTTGCGCGAGGCCGGCACAATGCGGTCGGTGCTCGCAGTCGGCGACGCGGCGATTTCGCGCGCTCCCGGTGCGCTGCAAGAGTATTTGTCCGTGCCGCTCGCGACTCCCGATCTGGTGCGCGCAGTCGAGAGCGGCGACAGCCTAAACCGAGCGGGCGGCAAACCTCGCGTCGCGCTCCTCGACTGTGGAGCCAAAGAGAACATCGCAGACTGCCTTGCCGCAGCCGGCGCGGAGGTCGTCGAGGCGCCTTTTGACGCGAGCTTCGAGGACTTGCTCGCGCTTAAGCCTGACGGCTTGGTCGTCAGCAACGGGCCGGGCGACCCGTCCGAGCTGACGGGCGTCGTCGATACGCTGCGCCGCGTGATCGACCACGGCAAGCTGCCGACATTCGGCATCTGCCTCGGCCATCAGGTGCTTGCGCTCGCACTCGGGGCGCGTACCTTCAAACTCAAATACGGGCACCGCGGCGGGAACCAGCCCGTCCAAGATCTCGCTACCAAAGACGTCATCATCACGGCGCAAAACCACGGCTACGCCGTCGATCCCGCATCGCTGCCGGCCGATGTCGAACAGACGATGATCAACCTCAATGACGGTACGAATGAAGGGCTGCGCCATCGCACGCTGCCCGTGTCGTCCGTCCAGTTCCACCCCGAGGCGTCACCGGGACCGACCGACGCACGACACTTGTTTGCAGATTTCGTCGCGGAGTTGAGACGATGACAGCGCGCAGCGTGCTCGTCGTCGGCTCGGGCCCCATCGTCATCGGTCAGGCGGCCGAATTCGACTATGCCGGCGTCCAGGCGTGCCGTTCGCTGCGCGAAGAAGGCTGCCGCGTCGTCCTCGTCAACTCGAATCCGGCGACGATCATGACTGATCCCGAGATGGCCGACGCGGTGTACCTCGAACCGCTCGTGCCGAGTCACGTCGAAGCGATCATCGAACGCGAGCGGCCCGACGCGATGCTTGCGACGCTCGGCGGCCAGACCGGACTCAATCTCGCGGTGGCGCTCGCCGAGCGCGGCACCCTGGACCGCTTCGGCGTACAGCTGCTGGGTACGCCGCTGCGCACGATTCGCTTAGCCGAGGATCGGGAGCTGTTCAAGCAGGCGATGATCGACATCGGCGAGCCGGTTCCCGAATCGGCAATCGTGCGCGACGTCGACGACGGCTTGGCGTTCGCGGCGAAGGCCGGCTACCCGCTCGTCGTGCGCCCGGCGTACACGCTGGGTGGCACAGGCGGCGGCATCGCCCGCGATGAGGCAGAGCTGCGCGAACTGCTGCGCTCTGGCCTCTCAGCCAGCATCATCCACCAGGCGTTGCTCGAGACGTCGCTCCTGGGTTGGAAAGAAGTTGAATACGAAGTGCTGCGCGACGGCGCGGACAACTGCGTGATCGTCTGCAACATGGAAAATATCGATCCCATGGGCGTACACACCGGCGATTCGATCGTCGTCGCGCCATCGCAGACCCTCTCTGACCGCGACTACCATCGCTTGCGAGCGGCTGCCATCAACATCATCCGCCACTTGCAGGTCGAGGGCGGCTGCAACATCCAGTTCGCGCTTGATCCGCGCAGCGATGCATACCAGGTCGTCGAGGTAAATCCGCGGGTGTCGCGCTCATCGGCGCTCGCGAGCAAAGCCACCGGGTATCCGATCGCGAAGATCGCGACCAAGATCGCGCTCGGCAAACGCCTCCCGGAGCTCACGAACCCTGTGACTGGAGTGACGACGGCGGCGTTCGAGCCGGCGTTGGATTACTGCGTCGTCAAAATCCCACGCTGGCCGTTCGACAAGTTCCCCCTCGGCGACGCGCGCTTGGGCACGCAGATGAAGTCGACCGGCGAGGTCATGGCGATCGCGCGCACGTTCGGACAAGGACTCATCAAGGCCGTGCGCGGCCTCGACATCGGACGCGACAGCCTGACGGGTTGGGCGTTCGAACGCTGGAGCGAGGACGAGCTCGATGACGTGCTGCGCTCGCCGACGCACGAGCGACTATTCGTCATCGCGGAATGCCTGCGCCGTGGGCACGACGTCGACTCGATCGCGCGCTTGACCTCCGTCGATCCCTTCTGGCTGTGGGAGATCAACGCGCTCGTCGACATCGAGAACGCGTTAACGGACATGCGCGCGGGTTCGGCGCGCGAGACGGGCGCGGCCGATTCCGGCGCGGCGATCGTTGACGCGAAGCGCGCGGGATACGCAAACACGACGATCGCGCGCCTTTCCGGTGCGGCGCTGACGGACGTCCGGCGCGCCGGCGACGAACGCACGCGGACCTCATATCGCATCGTCGACACGGCCGCGGCCGAGTTCCCGGCGCGCTCTCCATATTATTATGCGACGGTCGGCGAGGCTGACGAGTTGCGCAAACCGGAGCGAGAGAGCGTTGTCGTCGTCGGCAGCGGCCCGATCCGCATCGGCCAGGGAATCGAGTTCGATTACTCGTGCGTGCA
>DASRXC010000020.1:0-3027 GCA_035654355.1 Binatus sp. (SeqCode) | reverse complement strand
GGCGAGCTGCGCTGCATCCGCCAGCTCCTCCTCGCGGACTCCGGCCGCCGGGACGAAAGCGGCCGCCTGCCGGTTGCCGAGCGTGATGGTGCCCGTCTTGTCGAGCAGCAGCGTGTCGACGTCGCCCGACGCTTCGACGGCGCGTCCGCTCATCGCCAGCACGTTGCGCTGCAGCACGCGATCAATACCGGCGATGCCGATCGCAGACAGTAGACCGCCGATCGTTGTCGGGATCAGGCACACGAGCAACGCGATGAGGACCGTGATTGACTGCGAGCTGTGCGCATACAGCGAGTATGGCGAGAGCGTCGCGACCGCGATGAGGAAGATGATGGTCAGCCCGCTGATGAGGATCGAGAGCGCGATCTCATTGGGCGTCTTCTGGCGCTTCGCGCCCTCCACAAGCGAGATCATGCGGTCGAGAAACGCTTCGCCCGGATTGGCGGTCACCTGCACGAGGATCGAGTCGGACAGCACGCGCGTGCCCCCGGTGACGGCGCTGCGGTCGCCGCCGGCTTCGCGGATGACCGGAGCCGATTCGCCGGTGATCGCGGATTCATCGACGGTCGCTGCGCCTTCGATGACGTCGCCATCCGCAGCGATCAGCTCGCCCGCGTTGACGCGAAAGACGTCTCCTTTGCGCAACTCAGTCGAACTGACCATCTCCTCGCGTCCCTCAGTGATGCGGCGAGCCTTCGTGTCGGTCTTGGTGCGCCGCAGAAAATCAGCCTGCGCCTTCCCGCGGCCTTCAGCGACCGCTTCTGCGAAGTTCGCAAACAGAACGGTGAACCACAACCAGATCGAAATCGCGAAGTCGAAACCGGCCCGGCCATGCGTGAATAGATCGCGGACGAAAAACGCGAGGGTCACGAGCGCGCCCACTTCGCAGACGAACATCACGGGGTTGCGGAACTGCCAGCGAGGGTCGAGTTTGCGGAACGCATCGATCGCAGCGCGCGACATGATCGAGCGGTCGAAGAGCGAACGCGCTTTGGGCCGGCGCTCCAGCCGGCGTTCAGGGATCATCTAGAATGATTTTCCTTGCAGCATCTGGAGATGCTCGACGATCGGACCAAGCGCGTCTGCCGGGAAGAAGGTCAGCGCGCCGACGATGATGATGACGCCGAGGAGCAAGCCGATGAACACCGGCGAGTGCGTTTGGAACGTGCCGCTTGTTACTGGCGCACGCGGTTTGCCGGCGAGAGAGCCGGCCAGCAAGACAGCTGGGATGAGGAACAAAAAGCGGCCGAACAACATCACGACGCCCATGAGGATGTTGAAGTACAGGTTGCCGCCTAAACCTGCAAAGGCGCTGCCGTTGTTTTCCGTCGTGGAAGTGAAGCCGTAGAGCAGCTCCGAGAAGCCGTGTGCTCCGGTATTGCTAAGCGTCGCCGTCCCAGCTGGAACGAGCACCGAGATGGCTACCGGGACCAGTGCGAACACCGGCAACACAAGCGCGGCAAGGATCGCGTACTGGACTTGGTTACGCTCGATCTTCTTGCCCAAGAACTCAGGGGTACGCCCGACCATGAGTCCGGCGATAAACACGGTCAGCACCACGAAGAGGATCATGCCGTACAGCCCGGTGCCGACACCGCCGTACACGATCTCGCCGAGCTGCATGTTCGCGAGCGGCACGAGTCCGCCGAGTGGCGTGAACGAATCGTGCATCGCGTTGACGGCGCCGCACGATGTATCGGTCGTGACGGTTGCGAACAGCGAAGAAGCGCTGACGCCGAACCGGCATTCTTTGCCTTCCATATTACCGCCGCTCACGCCGAGCGAGTGTACGAGCGGATTGCCGGCGCTCTCGGCTGCATACGCGACCGCGAATCCACCAGCGAACAAAATCGCCATCGCGACGAACAGTGCCCACCCTTGGCGTTGATCTTTCGCGTAGCGGCCGTAGGTGTACGTCAGACCGCTCCCGATCGCGACGATCAAAAGCATCTCAAAGAGATTGGTCAATGGTGTCGGGTTCTCGTTCGGCGCGGCTGAGTTGGCGTTGACAAAACCACCGCCATTAGTGCCGAGCTCTTTGATCACTTCTTGCGATGCCATCGGACCGCCGGTGATCGTTTGCTTAAAACCTTCGATGGAGATGACGTCTTGATACGCGTGGAAGTTCTGCGGCACGCCTTGCGCTACTAACAGCAGACAGCCGGCGACGCTTATCGGCAATAGCACGTACAGGGTCGCGCGTGTCACGTCAACCCAGAAGTTGCCCACCGTCCGATCCGTGCGCGTGACGCCGCGGATTACCGCTATCGCGATCGTGATGCCGACGGCGGCGGACACGAAGTTGTGCCACGCAAGCCCGGCCATCTGCGACAGATAACTCATCGTGCTTTCGCCGGAGTAGAACTGCCAGTTCGTGTTGGTCATGAAGCTGACCGCGACGTTCCAGGCGCTGTCCCCGCTCAAGTTGTCGAAGTGCTGCGGATTGAGCGGCAGCCATTTCTGCGTGCGGAGCAACACGTACAGATAGGCCAAGCCGATAAGGCTGAACGCAAGCGTCGCCATAAGGTACGAACCTGCGGACATCTCTTTGGCCGGGTCGATGCGGCACAAGCGATAGAAGGCTCGCTCGACCGGAGCGAACACCGGTTGCAGCCAGGTGCGTTCATTCTCGAACACGCGCGCTATATAGACGCCGAGCGGCTTCGTGATCAGCAGAACGATCAGGAAGAATACGATGGTTTGTGCCCAGCCGTAGAGGTTCATTTAGAACTTTTCAGGGCGCAGCATCGCGTACCCGAGATACCACAGTGCGAGCAGCGAGAGTACTAGACCGATGATCTGATCGGCCATGTCACAAGCGCTCCAGTCCGGCCGTGTATCGATCGAACCCAAAGAAGATGACCAGCGTCAGTACGATCAGGATGATGTCGAGCATGCGTCGGGTCGCCTCCGAGTTTCCGTCGAGAATCCTAGCACGGCGCGCGCGCGTCTACCATCCGCCGAACGGATGAACCGAAAGACGGACCTCGTGTCGCGCATAAGAGGCCGGCGCTGCGTTCGCTTCGA
>DASRXC010000019.1:0-24599 GCA_035654355.1 Binatus sp. (SeqCode) | reverse complement strand
CCGTCGCCGGAACCGCGCATCGCGTACATCATATGGTACGGGGAGCCGCCAAGCATGCACTCATGTGCGGCGCGTCACTAGCCGATTCCCCTAATGGAACACCTCGTCGAATTGATGGGTAAAAGGGGGACCGATGCCCGCACACGTTCCGCCAACCGCAGAAGAATCCACGACGTTAGCGCGCGACGCGCAGGCGCTGCAAGCGCGCATCACGACCAAACACGGCGATATCGTCTTCAAGTTCTATCCGAAGGATGCGCCCGTGACGGTCGCCGCGTTCATCAAGCTTGCGCGTGCCGGTTTTTACGACGGATTGACCTTTCATCGCGTCGAGCCCGGTTTCGTCGTGCAGGGCGGGTGTCCGGAAGGCACCGGTCGCGGCGGTCCGGGATACAACCTGCGCGAAGAGTTCAACCGCCAGAAGCACGTGCAAGGCACGGTTGCGATGGCGCGCGCACAATCGCCGAACTCAGCAGGCTCGCAGTTCTACATCTGCCTCGAGCCCGCGCCGTTCCTAGACAATCAATACACCGTCTTCGGACAAGTCACCGAAGGATTTGGGAACGTGCAGAAGATCAAAGTCGGCGATAAGATGGAGCGCGTGCGGATCGAACCGCTAAAGGCCTGACCCAAAAAGTTCGGCGCCCTTTCGAGGGCGCCGATTTTCTTACAGATTTTTCTCGCTTAGTTTTTCTTACTGGCTTCCGGCTTGCGCAAGCGCGCGCTTGATGCTCAAACGCACCACATCGCATCCGGTTCCGCCGGCTTGCTCGAGCACCGCGCGGATCTCGGGGTCGTCAGCCGAAGGCGCCAGAGCCTGAACCGCAGCGAGTTGAACCGAGACTGGTTCGTCCGTGCCCAGCGCTGCCTGCAGCGCCCGGCGTACTGCGGGTTCGCGCGCAACTTCCGACAGCGCGCGGATGATGACCGACTTAACGCGCGAGTACGACGTGCTCGTGAGCCCGGCGATGAGCGCGGCCTGACCATCCGTGTCGTCGACGGCATTGCTGAGCGCCCCTGCAGCGGCCAACTGAACGCTCTCCGGCTGGGAAACATCGAACGCCACGATCAGCCCGTGCGCGACGCCGGTGTCGGTCACCGCTTCCGACAGCGCGCCGATGATCGCGACTTTCACGCTCGGCGAATCCGACGCGGAGAGCGCGCGCAGCAGCGCGGACTGGGGATCTGTCTCATCGACGTGCGCGCCGAGCGCCTTCACCGCGGTGAGTTTGACGATCAGCGACGCGTCGTGAAGCATCTCGTCGACCAGCGCTGAGCGCGCTTCGACGCTGTCGAGGTGGTCGCTCAGGCGGCGAATCGCGATGATCCTGTAGCGCGGGCTCAGCTGGGGCAGACGCGCAGCAAGCACGGGAATATTATCCGTCTCTTCCGCGCTGGCCGAATAGGCGTCTTCCGCGGCGGCGACCTGTGCATCGACCCGCGCCGCCGCCGCTTGAGCCGCCGCGACCGAAACAGACGCTTTGGCGATGTCATTTTCTGGAAGCGCCGGGATGACGGCAACCATCGATGATCCATCGGTCACCATGATCTCGTGAAGGTGCTTGACTTTGCCGCTCATCGGTTTGAGCTGCGCGCTCATGTCTTTGAGACGAACGTCGAGCATCGCGAGCTGCGGGCTAAGAACATGCATCGGTGCGCTATGCACGAACGAGTGCACAGTTGGACTATCGTTTAACGCCTGGTGAACGGCCGGCGCAGTGATGATCTCGACATCCTTGTCGACGAAGGTCGGTACGCCCACGCTCGCCTCGCGAGTGTGGATAACGAAGATGTTGCGCGCTCCCACGGCGTTGGAACGCGCAACAGTTACGATGCGGTGCACCGCGGTCACGGCTTGACGGATCACGAAGACCGTCGGCCGTACCGCTGCCGTGGCGACGGTCGCGACCGCCGGGGCACGCGCGATGCGGGTGGATGACATCTCAGGAGCGACTGCGATGAGCGGCGCGATGCGCGACGCTGCGGCAAGGCCGACAACGAGCGCAGTGCAGACGGCGATCGCCGCCAGCGATGACGCGACCGGCATGCCGGCACGCTTGCCGTCGAGTAGGCGCTCGATGCGGATAGCGAATTGCCGGCGCGTCGTGAGCGCGGCCAAGGCCGGCAGCGCTTGCCGCGTCAGCGCGGTCGCTTCGACCAGACGCGTCAGACACGCGGCGTAGGTCAGCGGTTTTCCGGTGGCCGCGATGACGCGGTCATCGCACGCGATCTCGCGCTCGAGCGTCAGCTGGCGTCCGATGAGATACACTGCCGGATTGAAGAACAACAGCGCCTCGACCAGTTTTTGGAACACGTTCGTGTAGTCGTCCCAGCGCTGCAAGTGTGCGGTTTCGTGGAGACCGACTTGGTCGAGTTCGTCGTCGGAAAGCTGGTCGAGCAGTCGGGCCGGCAGCACGATCACGGGATCGAAGAGGCCGATCGCAACCGGCATTGGCACGGTGTCGGAGACGCACAGTCTGCACTGCCGATTGCCGCCGGTCGCGTTGAGCCAACGGCGCACGCGGTGTTGATACAGCGGCGAAAGCGGCTCAGCATTCGCTTTGATCTGCTGCAAGCGCACGTAACTGAGGATCAGGCGGAAGACGAGCGCGGTGGCGACAACGTACCAGAGCGCGAACAGGAACTGCGCGAAGCGCTGCGGCATGGCGACGGCCGGGTCCGCGGACCCGCCCGCAGGCGGAGCGGTCGCGCCTGCATGAAGCGCGATCACCGGCAGAATGAGGACCGCGGCAAGCGCGACGCACCACAAGCCGTAGCGTAAGGATGCGTTCGCGCGCGGCACCAGCCGCACCGTCAACCATGCGAGAACGGTAAGCGCGATCGCCTCCCAGAGGCTGTTCACGATAGCGCTCACGCTCACTCGCGCAAAGGCCTCGCCGAGCTGCAGCCAGACGTGCATCACGAGCTCTCCTTGCTGCGTTCGATCAGTCGCTTCAGACGCTCGAGCTCGTGTTCGTCGATATTCTCTTGCTCGAGCAGGTTCAGCGCGAGCAGACCGGGTGAGTTGTCGAAAAAGCGGCGCGCAAGCTGCTGCGTCGCTGTGCGGATCGCCTCATCGCGGCCGATGAGCGGGCGGTAGACAAAGGCACGTCCAGACTCGGCGTGCGCGACGTATCCCTTCGTCTCGAGGATCCGCAAAGTCGTGAGAACGGTGCTATAGGCGAGGGCGGTATCTTTGGGGAGGCCGGCGAGGACCTCGCCGACCGTGGCAGCGCGCTTTTCCCACAGGACTTGCATGAGGCGAAGTTCTGCCTCGGTCAAGATAGGCGACTTCTTACGGGCCACGCATGTCCTCCAGCACTGCCAAAGAACTAAGGAATTAGTAGCTAGCGACTACGGTAGCATGCCTGGCATCGCCTTGTCAATTAAGGAATTAATAGGTGCCACGCCAGTGCATTTAGAGCGCTTGGCCGGCCAAATCACTGCGTAGTTCGCCGAGATGCGCGACGTCGTTCTGTCGGACGAGCGTGGGCTGCCCATCGGTGAGGTCGATCTCGGTGACGCCCGCATTGTCGCTCTTGAGGCCCGTAAAACGCTCCACGGGTTCGCCGCAAGCCCATAAGACGGCGAGACGGATTATGACGTCGTGCGTGCACACGATGAGCGGCGAACCAAACCCGGACGCATCGCCGATGAAGGAAAGAAAGCGGGTGCGCACTTGCGACAGCGACTCGCCGCCCGGGAACTGAACCGATTGGGGTTCGTCACGCCAGCGCTCGAGCCAGTCCGGCCAGCGCTGCGCGACCTGCGCGCGCAACAACCCTTCCCATTCGCCGTGAGCGATCTCGACAAGCCTCTCGTCGCAGACGACCTCGAGCTTGCAGCGAGTTGCGATCGTCTGGGCCGTCGCCCTTGCGCGGCGCTGAGGACTCGAAATAATCGAGCGCATATGGCCTTCGCGCGCAAGCCGCTCGGCGACGGCGCGCGCTTGCATCTCGCCGAGCGGCGAGAGCGGAGGATCCTGTCGTCCTTGGAAGCGGCCTTCGACGTTCCACGTCGATTCGCCGTGCCGAACGAAGAGCAGTCTCACAATTCGATCGAGCGCACGTCGTGCAGCTCTCCGATCGAACGCAGCTGTTGCAGGCCGGCTTCGTCTAGATTGCGATCGACCGCCAACAGCATCAGCGCCGTGCCGTCGTCACGCCGTGCGACGTTCATCGTGGCGATATTGATGCCGGCTTGGCCCAGAATCGTTCCCGCCTTGCCGACGATGCCGGGCACGTCCGCGTGCCATGTGACGATGAGGTGTCCTCTCGGAACGGCATCGATCTCGAAGCCGTCGATCTCGACGAGGCGCAGTTGCTCGCCGTGCACGATGGTGCCGGCTAGCGACGTCTTGCCGCCGCGTACCGACAGCGCGCGCGCGAAACCGCGCTCGCATGGCGCGGCCAGCGTCTCCACCGCGATGCCCATCTCGTCGGCTACTTGGGTCGCGTTCACGACCGAGACGCGCCGGTCGGTGACATCTCTCAATAACCCGACAAGGAAGGCGGCGACGAACGGGCGCGGATCGACGTCGGAGAGCTCACCCTCGAACAGCAGCGAGAACGATGCGAGCGCAGGTTCCCGTGAGAGCTGCGCGTAGGCTCGGCCCAGCGTCGCGGCGAGCTCGACGAATGGACGGAGTGCTGCCGTCGGCGCGGCCGGCGCGTTAACGGAACCAGACGGAGGCTGACCAGAGAGAACGGCGACGATGTCGCGGCACAGATCAGTGGCGATCCGCGCCTGCGCCTCACGGGTTGAGCCCGCCAGGTGCGGCGTCGCGACGACCTTCGGATGGCGCAGCAAACGCCACACATCCGCATCTGCCGCAGGCGGCTCATCGCGGATCACATCGAGCGCGGCGCCCGCAAGTCGTCCGTTATCGAGCGCGTCGAGCAGCGCGTCCTCAACGATCAAACCACCGCGTGCGCAGTTGATGATGCGCGCACCCGCACGCATCAGGGCGAGTTCACGAGCGCCGATGAAGCTTTGCGTCTGTGACGTAAGCGGCGCGTGAAGACTGATAAAATCCGCGCGCCCGAGCAGGTCGTCGAGCGAGACCAGCTTCGCGCCCGCCGCCTCAGCTCGGGACTCGCTGACGAATGTGTCGTGCGCGAGGACCGTCATGCCCAGCCCGCGCGCACGCGCTGCAACCGCCGCGCCTATGCGTCCTAGGCCGACGATGCCGAGTGTCTTGCCGTAAAGTTCCGTACCCATCAGCCCTTTTGCCGACCATTGGAAGCTGCGCACGCGATCCTGCCCGGCGCTCACGTTGCGGCACAACGCGAGCATCATCGCGATCGTATGCTCCGCTGTCGCGATGGTGCTGGCATCCGGCGTATTGAGCACGACGATGCCCGCCTGCGTGGCGGCGGCCACGTCGATCGCATCGACGCCGACACCAGCCCGTCCGACGACGCGCAGCGCCGGCGCGCCGGCGATCATCTCGGCGTCAACCTTGGTCTTTGATCGCACGATCAATCCGTCGGCATCGCTCAAGAGCGAGCGCAGCGCGGCGCGCGGCTGATCGAAGGCCTCGCGCACGTCCACGCCGCCCGCGCGCAGCACGGCTACCCCCTCGGCGGCGAGTGGCTCGGCGACGAGAACGGTGGGCGTTTTCATGCCATGACCTTTCTTGGCAAAGGCCTCGACTGCCCTTGGGTCAACGGCTCAGCGCGCACATGGGTACAATCATATGACAATGGAGAAAACGCAAATCGCCGCGAGGACGTCAGCCGTCAGGCCGCCTGGGCAGATCTCCCGATTTCGAGAGGCGGAGATGGATCTCGCCGGGCGCTCGCCGCGCACTACGCCCTCGCCCATGCTGAGCCCGAAATCGCACGCAGAGCGCAGCCGCATTTACGCACGGCTACGAGCGGCGAGCGAACGGATAAGAGTAGCGAACGAGAGAGCCGTCGGCTTACTCGTTGAGGTGATGGACCTACGTCGCTCGTTCGATGAAATGATCCAGAGCCTCGCGACCATCACGGACTCGCGGGCCAAAATGAACGCAAGCCTGCGTGCCATCAGGCGCGACATGCGCGAGTTCGGATTGAAGACCGGCAACCTGGCGCGATAAGCCCAACGTAGTTTGCCACACGTCAAGCGCTCGACATTCGTCGAAAGCATTTGACTGCGGCATCGGCTATACTGAAAACCCAAGGAGGTCGAGCCGATGCCTTCGATCAGCGCCGGCGACACCGCTTGGGTGCTCGCTTCGGCAGCATTGGTGATGCTCATGACGCCCGCCGTCGGGTTCTTCTACGGCGGGCTCGTTCGTCGCAAGAACGTGCTCGCGACGATCATGCACAGTTTCTTCATCCTCTGTCTCGTCAGCGTCCAGTGGGCGCTGTGGGGGTTCACCCTCGCGTTCGGGCCGGACGCGAACTTCCTCGGCTTTTTCCATGGCTTCATCGGCGGTTTGCAGTGGCTCGGTCTACAGGGCGTCGGCCAGACCCCGTCGAGCTACGCGCCGACCGTGCCCGCACTAGCCTTCTGCGTTTTTCAGATGATGTTCGCGGCGATTACGCCGGCGCTGATCTCCGGCGGTTTTGCGGAGCGCAAACATTTCCGGGCCTTTGTCATCTTCACGCTTCTGTGGGCGACGCTCGTCTACGATCCAGTCGCTCATTGGGTGTGGGGTCAGGGTGGATGGCTCAACAAGCTCGGCACACTGGACTTCGCCGGCGGCACCGTCGTGCACATCACGTCGGGCGTGTCGGCTTTGGTCGCCGCGTTCGTGTTGGGCCGGAGACTTGGCGTCGCACCCGACCGCAACACGGAGCCGCATAACATGACCTATGTCGTGCTTGGTGCAGCGCTCGTGTGGTTCGGCTGGTTCGGATTCAACGCTGGTTCGGCGCTTGCCGCCAACGGTCTCGCGGCGAGCGCCTTCGTGAGCACCAATCTCGCAGCAGCGATGGGCGCACTCACATGGATGACGCTGCATTGGTGGCGCAAGGGCAATCCAAGCGTGTTGGCCGCGGCGGCCGGGTCCGTCGCAGGACTTGTCGCGGTGACGCCTGCGTGCGGATTTGTGACACCGCTGGGCGCGATTCTCATCGGCTTTGGCGCTGGCGCCGTGTGCTTCACCGCTATCCAGTG
Source organism: Binatus sp. (SeqCode) (assembly GCA_035654355.1). Classification (GTDB taxonomy): domain Bacteria; phylum Vulcanimicrobiota; class Vulcanimicrobiia; order Eremiobacterales; family Eremiobacteraceae; genus JAFAHD01. The sequence goes on along the minus strand of DASRXC010000019.1, from coordinate 17,492 downwards.
GCGCGAGCGCATGCATCGCGTCGACGATTCACTCGACGTTTGGGCCGTGCACGGCATCGGCGGCACCTGGGGCGCGCTGGCGACCGGATTGTTCGCAACAGTCGCTGTGAACGCCGCCGGCGCCAACGGACTGTTCGCAGGCAATCCTCACCAACTCGCCGTTCAAGCGATCGCGGTGAGCGTCTCATGGATTTACGCAGGCGGGATGACGTACGCGATCCTCAAGGTGATTGAGCGCTTCGTGCCGCTACGTGTTTCGCAGGGAGAAGAAGAGCGCGGACTCGACGAGTCGCAGCACGCGGAGGTCGCGTACCAACTGCAATGACCGCGGTGGCTTCTGGCGTCGCGTGATTATTAGCGCGTCTTGCGCGGCGTTGGGCTGCGCAGTTTACTCAGCGCCGATCCCTTGTGAACGGCCACATGATCGGTCTTGTCGCTGACGATCTGATATTGCGGATCATCGCTCGTGGCGCGGATGGTATACCCTTTGAAGGGCGTCGCTTTGGTGATCACCTTTGTGATGGTACCGCGCACGCGTCCGGCTTCGGAGTTCCAACTGACGTGGTCGCCGACGCGAAATCTCCTCTTCATACCACATCTCTGCCCGCCTTTTGAGGAACGAAAACGGAACGCGGTGGGTGTGTCATATGCGCTGCTGGAGGTGGGTATACGAAGCGTGCGCGTTTTTCTACGCGCCTAGTCCAGAGTCGAAAGGAGTGGGACAGCAACCTCAGTGCATATCAGTGGAGCAATGAAGACGATCTGCGTCTTTTGCGGGTCGAGTGCTCGAGCGCGTCCCGTATACATCCAAGCCGCACAAGATTTCGCTCGCTTCCTCGCGACGCGCCGCATCGCCATCGTCTACGGTGGAGGGCATGTCGGTCTTATGGGCGCCCTTGCCGACGCCGCGTTAGCGGCCGGTGGCAAAGTCCAGGGTGTCATCCCGCAAGCGCTCGTGGAGCGAGAGCTCGCTCACCAAGGCGTCGACCGCCTACACATCGTCAATTCCATGCACGAGCGCAAAGCGCTGATGGCGCGCCTCTCAGACGCGTTTGTCGCTTTGCCCGGCGGGTTCGGCACGTTCGAGGAGTTTTTCGAAGCGGTGACGTGGACGCAATTAGGCATACACAATAAGCCGTGCGGCCTTCTCAACGTCGAGGGTTACTTCGATCCGCTGCTCACGCTGTGCGACCGCGCGGTCACGGACGGTTTCATGACGCCCGCGACGCGCAGCATCGTCATCTCGGATAGCGATCAAGCCACCTTGGTGGAGCGGCTGTCGAGCGCCCAACCGCGAGCAGCGCGCTGAAAAAGGCCTGTTGTCGAGCCTCGCGAGTGCGCCTTTCGACAGGTGCACATGGCGGCCGGCCCCGCGGAGCCGTAGACTAGATGCATGGAGTTAGTCGCTTCGTTCGCCGCCTTTAGCTTGCTCGTCGCCGGTTGGCTGGCATCGGGCAAGCGGCGAACCGCCGCCGACTAAAAACGAAGCGCGCCGTCCGGCGCGCTTCTTTGTTTATCTGTCCTTCGGCCTCACATCTCGTGCTCGGCCGACTTGCTCGGCTTCACGTTCGGATTGTGCTCGGCGAAGGCGCCGAGCGGGTTCGGCACCAGCCACACCTGCAGATCCCAGATCGCCGGGTAGGCGAAGACCTGCTGCACCTGGCTGACGTTTTGCGCCTTGCCCAGTTTGACGACGTCGTCTTTGGTTGGACTCGCAAGGCTCGCGCCGATCTTCGCCGCCGTCTTCGGACCAAAGCCGCTGTATAGCATTGAACCGTCCGCCTGCTTCACGACGAAGTGCGCGTGCTGCTCGATTGGAATCCAGCGGCTGCTCGATACGCCCCACATCGTCGGCGCGGTCGCCGATTTCGGCACGCTGAAGTCGGCACCGATGAGCTTGCCGTTCACGTCATACCACAACTGCGCCGGGTTCTTCGGATCGCTCGTCCACCACGATGGGTTGACCCAGCTGATCGCGCCGGTGTCATCCTCATCGGTGTAACGGAAGTAGCCGCCGGCGGCCGCGGCGGTCGTCGTCGCAAAACGCGACTGCAGATCGGCCGTGACACCGTCGACGAATGTCTTCTCGGTCGCCGAGAGCGGTGGCGTGGCGGTCGGTGGTGGCGATGGCGTTCCCATCGTATCTGCGCGCAGCAGTGACGGCGCGAGGACGAGTGCGAACGCGATAAAGGTCGGAACGAATATATGATGTCGCATAGCGCCACACGGTTCACATCGGCGCTGCCGGGGCCCTCCTTATCAGGCGTTGCTGCGAGACTTTCGGCGTACGGCCGAGCCGCTACGACGTGCTGCGGGCGAACCGCATCGTCGCGACGACGATCAAGAAGCTGCCAAGCGCCACCATCGCCACCACTTGCGGCCAGAGCGCATCGAGCCCGGCTCCACGCAAGACGATCCCGCGCAGGATCTCAAGGAAGTACGTGAGCGGAATGGCCAGCCCGATCCATTGCATCACGGGCGGCATCAACTCGCGCTCAAAGAAGAAGCCGGAGAGCAAGATCGACGGCAGCGTGAGGGCGAACGTGAAGAGGATCGCCTGCAGCTGCGTCTGCGCAGTCGCCGAGACGACGAGCCCGAGCCCGAGCGCGGCGACCAAAAAGCATGCTCCAAGTCCCAACAGCAAGGGGACGCTGCCGGCGATCGGGACTTTGAAGATGTAGACCATCGCGAGCAGCACCGCGAGAAAGTCGGCGAATCCAATCGAGACATACGGCACGATCTTGCCGAGCATGATGCCGAGCGATCCGATCGGCGTCACGCGCAGCTGATCGAGCGTGCCTCGTTCGCGTTCACCGACGATCGAAAGCGCCATGAGGAAAATCGTGATCACTTGCATGATCACGCCGATCAGACCCGGCACGAGAAAATTGGCGCTACGCAACGATGGATTGAAAAGCATGCGCGGCCGAACGTCGATGAGCTGGGCCGTCACCGGCACTTGCGGTCCGAGTTGTTGGGAGAGCACCTGTCCGACGAGCGCCGACGAGCCGAACGCTTCTTGCGCGATCGACGTGTCGGACCCGTCGATCAGCACTTGCAGCTGCGCCGGCCGGCCCGCGAGCACGTCCGCGCTGAAATTTGGCGGGATGTCGACTGCCACGTGCACCCTGCCTGCGACGATGTCCGCCTCGAGCTGCTGACGAGTCGTGGCTTTGCGGACGAGATCAAAATCCTGTGAAGATCGCAGCGCGTTGAGCGCTTGAATCGAGACTTGGCCGCCGTCTTCATTATAATATGCGGTGCTGATGTGCTCGACTTTCGTATTGATCGCATAGCCGAAGATCAGCAGTTGCAGTGTCGGCAGTGCCAGCGCGAGGATCAGCGTCGTGGTGTCGCGCCAGACGTGGATCCACTCCTTGTAGAGCACGGCGCTGAAGCCGCGGACGTCGAAGGGCCGGTTCATTTCGCACCGCCATCGGCGCCGTGCGCGTGGCCTTCGCTGCCGTGCGCGCTGCCGTCGCTGCCGTTCCCCTCGGTGCGCGCCCGCGTAAGCGCCACGAAGACGTCTTCAAGCGATGGTTCGATGTGCTCGACGCCCACGATGGCACAGCCGCTCTTGCGCAGGTCGTCGCCGAGGCGTTCGGCGCTGATATCCGTCGTCACGACCACGTGCAGATCGCGCCCGAAAATAGTCGTGTCGCGCACGTACGGGAGCGCACGCGCGGCCGAAAACGCCGGCATCACGTCCTCAGTGTGCACGGCATAGCGCACAGTGCCTTGCGGCTGCACGCCGGGAAGACGTCGCAACTCATCGAGGGTGCCGAGCGCGATGAGTTCGCCGCCGTAGATGTAGCCGACGCTCGAGCAGCGCTCTGCTTCATCCATGTAATGCGTGGTGACGAACAGTGTGACGCCCGTCTCGGCGAGCCGGAACAGCAAGTCCCACAGATCGCGCCGCGCGACCGGATCGATGCCCGCGGTGGGCTCGTCGAGGAAGACGACCGGCGGCTCGTGGAGGAGTGCGCACGCCAGCGCGAGCCGTTGCTTCCAGCCACCCGAAAGCTTGCCGGCGAGACGATCTGCGAAGCGGCCCATGCCCGTCAGCTCGTAGATCTCGTCCCTGCGGGCTTTTCTGCGGCGCGGATCGAGTCCGTACGCGCGCCCATAAAACTCAAGATTCTCGTTGACCGTCATATCGGTGTAGAGCGAGAATTGCTGCGACATGTAGCCGATCGACGCGCGCACCTGGTCACCCTCGCGCTCCACGTCGTGACCGTCGACGTTGCCGCGTCCGCTGTTGGGCTGCACGAGGCCGCACAACATCTTGATGGTGGTCGATTTGCCGCTGCCGTTGGGACCGAGGAATCCGAAGATCGTGCCGCGCCGGACTTGGAAGCTGAGGTCCTTGACGACGGTCTGGTCACCATACCGCTTGGTGAGGCGATCGGCGACGATCGCCGGTTGGCCTTCGCTCATCGAGTGACGACAGCCGTTGTGCCGCCGCGTAGTTCGTGGTTCGGATCGTGCACGCGGATCTTGACGCCGAAGACGAGATTGGCGCGGTCTTCGGCGGTTTGCACATCGCGCGGCGTGAACTGCGCCGATTGATCGACTGCTTCGACGTGTCCGTCGAACGTGCGCCCGGGAAATGCATCCGAGTGCACCGTCACGGGCTGGCCGACCGGAAATAGCCCAAGGTTGGGCTGCGGCACGTAGATAAAAAGATACGGATCTTTGAATTCGTCGATGGTCGCGACGGCGGCGCCGGCGGGAACGAGATCGCCGACGCGCAAGTTCAGACCGTTGACGATGCCTTCATCCGGGGCGCGTACGGTCATCTCGACCAGCCGCGCGTGCGCCGCCGCGACTCCGGCCTGAGCGGTTTCGACTGCGGCCTTCGCTTGCGCGATCTGATCGGGACGCGTGCCCGCGGCGACGAGTGATGCATTTGCGGCTGCTGCCTGGTACGCTTGGCGCGCGGCGAGTACGCCCTGCGGCACCGAGCCGGACTCGGCCGCGGTCAATTGCGCCTGAGCAGAGTGCAGTGCAGCCTGAGCTTGGCGATCAGCGGCGACGGCGGCGTCGCGATCCTGCGCCGACGTAAAGCCTTCGTTGAAAAGCTCGACGGCACGCCGGGCGTTCGCCGACGCGTCGATCGCAGCCGCAGACGCCTGATGGACTTGCTCTTTCGCCTGGATGATCTGGTGCGGCGCGGTGATGCGCGCCTGATCGTAGGCGTGCCTCGCCTGCTCAGCCTCTGCGTTTGCCTTGTCTATGTCCGGCTGGCGCGGTCCGGCCTGCAGATCTGCAAGCGTTGACATCGCTTGCGCGAGTTGACCTTGCGCTTGGGCAAGCGCGGCGCGCTCATCTTTGGGATCGAACTCGACGATGATCTGGCCTTTGGAGACATGCTGTCCGGTCGTCACGCGGACTGCGATGACGCGCCCGCCGACGGTGCTGCCGATGTTGGGCGCTTCAGGCTGCAACGTGCCGCTGTACCCGGTCGTGGAGCGGCCACATGCCGCTAGACCCAGTGAGAGTAGTGCTACGACCAAGATATGCATCGAGGGCCGATGCGTGTTCATGCCTTTACCTTCTGCGCGCGTAGTGCGGCCAGTGAGAAATCTGCGATGTGCTCGGCGATGCTGTCAAGCTGCTCGGGGGTCATCTTGAATTGCGGCCAAAGCCGCCCGAGCACTGGTGCGGTCAACGGATAGAAGAAGACTTGGCCCATGATGCTTTGCGTGGATAGCCGCGTTTTCAGATCGTCGGGCGAGCGGCCTAACGTCGCGCCGACGGCCCCGCGCAGCCGATCGAAATTCGGACGTATGATCTCATCAACCGCGTGCGCTAACGCGGGCGTGGGGTGCGAGAGTTCGTGCCGCATGAGCCGGAACGGCACCGAGGGCTTGTCTTGGCCGTACAGCCGCGACAGCATGACCTTCACGACCGTGCGAATCGTCTGCTCGGGTGGCAGATTGCGCTCGAACGCCGCCCGCGCCGCAAGGCCGACCGAGCTGACGGCGCTGCGCAGCACATCGGTGTAAAGGCCGAGCTTGTCGCCGAAGTGATAATTGACGGACGCGATGTTCGCGCCGGCGCGGCGGCTGATCTCGCGCACGGTCGCCGCGTAATAGCCTCGATCTGCGAACACCTCGGTCGCGGCGTCGAGCAGCTTCGCTCTCGTCGGATCGCTTGGGGCGGGATTTACGGCTTTACGGCTTGTGGGCCGCCGCGGGCTGCTCTTGGTGTTCGGCATAGCTTTCTAACACGCATTTTAAACAAGTGTTTGAAACGGTGTCAAGCCGCGACGCCCGTAGAGCGGGACCAACGCTGCTACGAACAGCGAGTTAGGGCGAAATGGCTAGATGAGCTCGGAGACCTTAAGGAGCCCCGTCATAATACGCGCGGTCGCGATCGCGTCGACGGTGGGAAGCGATACCACAGCCACACCACGTACAGCAGCGTCAGCGCGTACAACGCGCCGAAAAACCACAGCGGCATGTTCCAATGGATCAACCGGCTGCCGAATGCGAATAGCGGTTGCATATCCGCGTCGCTGCGGCCCGAAGTTCGCAGCAGATCGAATTCCCACGTCGTCAAGAAGCAAAGTTTTCCGGCGAACTTCTGCAGCGCGACAAGCGCCATCGCCGCGAGGTGCAGCGCTCGCCACCAGAACACCGACACGAACATCCATCCGAGGCGCGCGCCGATCGGGATCGCGACCAAGCCGAAGACGATGAAACCCACGACGATGAGGTGCACGCCGAGGACGGCCTGCGCGAGCTCGATTTGATTGCGGACATCCATCTGCGCTATACTTCGAGCATGGCACAAACCATCATCTACACGAAGCCTGGTTGCCCGTACTGCGCAGCGGCGATGGAAGACTTTCGCAAGCGCGGCGTTCCGTTCATTGAGAAGGATGCCGGCCGTGATAAGGCTCTGCGCGAAGAGATGCGCAAGCTTTCGGGTGGATTGACCGTTCCCGTCATCGTTTCGCCGGAAGGGAAGGTCACCGTCGGATTTGGAGGCGGCTGAGTCATCCACTGACCGGCGTGTCCGGTCGCACGAGCGCAAAGAAGAAGGCCGCGGGGGTCACGCCCGCGGCCTTGGCATGTGTGCGGATCTCGAACGAGCCGTCGGGCTACATCTTGATCTGCACGTTGAACGTCGCGTTGAACGGAATAACCGCTCCAGTGGTTATGCCGTTGTCGCCCCACGCGTTCGGAACGTAGGGATACTTGAACTGTGGCTGGATCGTATCACCAGGATTGTAGAAGTTGCCTACCGGCGGAATGAACGACGGGCTGTTGCTGTACAAGCACCAGTAGCCGTTGTTGATCGTCCACGGCTCTTGCGAACCGCCCCTGCATACGTTCACGATATTCGCCATGTTCAGCTGATATGTCACGCGTGGAGTCGCCTCGTACGTGATGCCCATATGCAGGCTGAACTGGCTGGGTTCTACGAACGCACCCGGCTGATCGAACTTGCCGGTATACGGGTCTGGAATCACAAGCGATCCGGTGCAACTCGTTGCATCCGCCTGCGTTCCTGTGCCGCCGAAGGGATAACGTGGGTCGCCCGCGAGACCTGCGCCGCCTGCAAGAGCTCCGCAGGAAGACGGATCGAACCCATACGTCGTCTCCGGTGCACCATACGGCTGCCCCGCATGGAACTGCAGCGACGGTGTGAACGCCCACTTGTCGTGCTTCCATTGGAAGATCAACGTCGCGACGTTCGGCACCACGTAGCCGATCGACGAGAGCTGCACGCCGACGGGCACGATGTTGTACGGCGCGTAGTGCCCGTTCGGATCGAGCAGCGACTGGGCGGGTGCGTTGAAGTACGGATTTGCGACGCCGCTCACTTCAGTGGCGACGGCATTCGCGTTGCCGTACGGTCCGCACAAGCTCGTCGGACTGTTCGACGGCGTCGCTGCGGCGCACGCCTTCGTGAACGAGTTGTAGTGCTGGATGTCAGAGTTGTCCTGTGCGAGCACCGATAACCCATTGGGCAGCGGGCTGTAGCGGATGTAGCTGTGCGTATATGTGTAGGACAGCTGCGCCGCTAACCCGTTGTTGCTGAAGTTGCCGAAGTTCGCCAAGAACTCCAAGCCCATGTTCGTCTCGTTGCCAACATTGAGACCGGACACGAACGCCTGGGTCGGGGCGATGTAGAGCGACTGAACCTGGTTGGTCGTCTGGCGCAGGAACGGCGTGATCACGAACGACGTTTGCGTGTTCGGGAACTGGTGCTCCCACGACATATCGTAGTTATACGAGATCGACGGCGACACCATGTGGTTTGGCGTCGTGAACCCGTACTTGTAGAAGAGCGAGCCCAACAACACTTCGGGTAGATCCTGCTCGAGCGCGTTGTATTGCTGGAACGCTGCGTTTGCGGGCAGCGAGTACCGGCCCGCCGAGAACCGCAGGACGTTGTTGGAGTCGAACGTATACGTGCCGCTCAAACGCGGCTCGAGGATGTTGTAGGTGACCGATCCGCCGTCCGCGGTCGAATTGGTCAACGTCGCCGGCGCGAAGGTTCCGGTGAACCCAGTCGCCGCGTGGATATTCGCCGCCAGTGTTGGAGACGAGCACGCGGTTCCGGCAGGGACGCCGAATGAGGTCATGTCGAACGGGTTACCGCCGTTGAACAACCGATTCACGCACGACACCGCATTCCACGCATTGAACCAGAAGTCGCGCGTGCCTCCGCCGGTCGGCGAAAAGCCGAACGTGTAGATGTCATCGCGCAGACCGAGGTTGATGTTGAGCCGGTCGTTCGGTTTCCAGGTGTCTTGCAACGACACTCCCCAGAACCGTGGGCTTACCGTATTGTACGTGGCGTAGGGGCCGTTCTCAGAGACGAGCCACCCGCAGGGTCCACCGCAGGCGGTCGAGCTCGGCGCAGGAACGCCGCCCGACGCGATGCCACCGAGACAATTCTCATGGCAGCCCGTGTTGAACGTCAGGTAGTTCGCGCCGCAAGGTACGGCTGGGTTGACCACGCAGCCCGCGCCGCCGCTGTTGTCGAGACCGCGCACCCCCTTGAGGCATGACGACGCCACGCCGGGATTGGCCGCGTTGTAGCAGATGCCGCTCATCGGATCCGTGGCGTTCACGAGCTGCGCGACCACAGCGCGCGTGCCGCCGGCGTTGAACATCTGCGTGTTGTTGTCGCGCACCGTGCTGGCCGTCGAATATATCCCTTCGAAGTTCAGCAAGTGTCGCGACGAGAGCTGGTTGACGTAGTTGAGCGACCCGCCACGCGTATGCGTCCACAGCTCGTAGTCGGGAGCGAGGCCGAAGTCGAGGTTCCACGCTGCCATCGGATCGTGGATGTACCACCACGAATAGTCGATGTAGCCGTAGAGGCGCAGATACGACTGCGTGCCGATGTTGTGCTGGTACTGGAGCTTGTAGATCGACATGCCGTTGCTGTAGCCTGACGGATAATCGCCGGGGATGTTCTGCGGCGCAAACGCGCCTGAGCTCGGGAACGCATATGGCACGATCTTGCCGGCCTGTGTCGGATCGGCCGCGGTGAACAGAGTTCCCACGTTCGTCAGATACTGGTAGCCGGAGGTCCACTGCGGTTGCGTCGGGCCCAGAATCGCGCCCAGCGTGTTGTTCGAGAAGAACTGCGGTCCGCCGCCCCAATCGTTCGGCGACTGTACGTAGTTGGTGTACAGCTGGAACGTGTCGTATAGCAGTTGGATGTCGTCTTTACCGGGATCGTTCTTGTGCGGGAGGCCGAAGTGGAAGTTGAAGACGTTCTCGCGGTCTTCAGTGCTCTTGATCGTCAGGACGTTCACGCCGCCCAGGTAGTAGCCGCCCGGTCCGGCGGGCACACCGAGGATCGTGTTCGCACCGTTGGCGTAGCACAGCGTGAAGTTTGACGCATTCGCGGCGCCGCATCCGGTCGCTGGCACCTGCATGTCGTACACGAGACCCCAGTCTGCGTTCTGACTGGCGCCGTTGGACTGGTCGTAATACCGCGGTCTCTGGTTGATGATGCCCAAGCCCACGTAGTACGAGAAGTTGCGGTTAGGCGTCGCACCACCGAATTCGATGCTCGCCTTGTTGTAGAGGCTGGGGCCGCCGATGCCAAGATCGACGGTCGCATAGCCCGGATACGTGCCGCTCTTGATCACCTGGTTGATGTAGCCGGAAAGGCCTGCGCCTTCGGCCGTGGCCGGCGTGGCCCCAGTGTAGAGTTGCAACTCTTGCTGGCCGATGGCGGACAGATTGCTCGACGCGTAGTTGTCGAACGACCGGTTGATCGGTACGCCGTCGAACTCGTAGCCGACTTGGTCGTAGTCGCCGCCACGGATGTTGACGGTCTGGAACCAGCCGGTTTGTCCAGGCGGAACGTACGCGCCGGGCAACGCCGCGATCGCGGAGTAGCCTTGGTTCGAGCCGCCACCGCCACCGAGCACGGCGCTGCGCGCTTGCGCGGCAGGGTTGACCGAGTAGACGTTGGCCGTCGTACCAGGTTTCACCAGATCCGTCGACGCGCGCGTCGTGACCGTCGCCAGCGTTTTGATCGCCGGCTTGGCAAGAATTGTCAGGTTCTGCACCTGGTCGGCGAGCACGGTCACACCGCGCTGCACAAACGACTCGATGCTGCCTTCCTTATCCACCGTCACGGTATACGTGTCGGGGACAAGTGAGACGAACCCGAAGTGACCACCGTTGTCGGTATTTGTACTTGAGGTTTGACTTGCAGAAGACGCAGTCACCTTAGCTTGCGCCACTGGCGCGTGCGTTTGCTCCTGCAGAACGGTGCCATTCAACGATCCGGTGACGCCTGCCAGAACCCATGTTACCTGTGCAAGCAATACCGCGATCGCCAAGATGGCAATTCTGAGGCAACTTTTCATCGTGTTGTTTCCCTCTCAGAGAGCTCTCAGCGACGAAATCCGCCGACCCGCGAGGATCGACGGATACTGGGGCGCGCAGCCCACACACGGGCGTTGCAGGCCGCCGTCCCAGCGATGAAAAGCGTAGCACTCGCGTGCGTCACGGTCGCGCACGTTCGGACGAGCGCGCGCACATTTTGGCGATGGCACCGTTTTGGCGTAGGTTCGAACGCACGTATGGGTAAAGATTAATGTGCCATGGAAGAGCGCGAGTGGTTCCGGCACAACGAATTATGCGAGATGCGCCTGCTCGTGCGCGCGTCCAGCAAGAACCGCGCCTGGGTCGGTTTTGACGCGACGCTGTTCGACACGTCCGGCGGGCGCGTTGAAATTCCCAAAATGCCGCGTCACAATCTCAGCATGCAGATCGGGCCACCGATCATCGCGACTTGCCGCTGCGAGGGTCCGATCGACCGGCGCTTGCAGTCGCCGGGCGACATCGATTTTGTTCCGAGCGGCTGCACTGCAGTGTGGGAAGACGAAGGGCCGACGACGTTCTTGTCGGTCAATATCGAGCATGCGCTCGTGCGCTCAACCGCTGACGCGATGGGCCTCAATTCCGACCTCGTGTCGTTCGAGCCCGAACTGCAGATCAAAGACCCAAAGCTCCAGCACATCGGCTGGGCTCTCAAGTCGGAGCTCGAAGCACGCGATCCGTTCGACCGGCTCTACGCGGAGGGTCTCGGCGTTGCGCTTACGACCCATCTGCTGCGCCGCTTCGCACGCATTCGGCGGGTGCCGGCGCGGGGCTTGAGTAAACGTCAATTGCGCGCCGTGATCGACTACGTCGAAGACCATCTGTGCTCGGATCTCTCGCTACATGAGCTCGCGAGCATTGCGGGCGTGAGCGCCTCGCATTTCAAGTCGCTCTTCAAAGACAGCACCGGCGTGCCACCGCATAAATACGTCGTTCGCCGCCGCGTGCAATTGGCAACGCACTTGCTCGCGCGCGGCAGTCCGCAGCTCAGCGAAATCGCGCTGCAAGCCGGCTTCGCCGACCAGAGCCACATGGCACGGTGCATGCGCCGCGTGTTAGGCGTGACGCCGTCGGCGTTGCTGCGCCAATACCGATGATCCGCGCGCGCCGGTTAAGCGGTCGAGCATACTCGACCGCCGCCTTGATATTGTCGCTGCTCGCTGGCGGAGTTGCGACGGTGCCGGCATCGGCCGCGGCTCCCAGCATGTTGGCCGGATTCGACGGCGGCACCGGATGGATCAACAGCGTTCCGCTGACGCCGGCGGACTTACGCGGAAAAGTCGTGCTGGTGGATTTTTGGGCGTACACATGCATCAATTGTTTGCGCACGCTGCCGTACGTGCGCGCGTGGTACGACCGCTACCACACCGACGGCTTGACGATCGTCGGCGTGCACACGCCCGAATTCGATTTTGAAGGTGATATGGCCAACGTCAACGCCGCGGTCAAGCGCTTGGGAGTCGTGTGGCCCGTGGTGCTCGACGATCGTCAGGCGATATGGAACCGATATCAGAACGACGCGTGGCCGAAGGAATATCTTTTCGATCAACGCGGCAGACTCGTCGACGTGCAGACCGGCGAAGGCAATTACCAGCAAACCGAAGCCAAGATCCAAGAGCTGCTGAAAGCATCACAACCGTCGCTGCGTTTGCCGGCGGTCATGGCGCTGCTGCCTCAGGACGATTACACGAAGCCCGGCGCCGTCTGCTATCCGCAAACGAATGAAACGTTCGTGGGTCCATGGCATGGTTCGTCCGTGGCGAACCAAAGCTCCCCAAGCGGGGCGGCTGATCTGAACTACGTCGATGATCCACGTGCCAACCGAGATGGCAGCATCTATTTACAAGGTCATTGGCGGCCAACGACTCACGGCGAGGCGTTGGTCTCGGGTGGCAGCGACGGCTATCTGCGGCTGCCATACCACGCGATCCAGGTCGTCGTCGTGATGAAGCCTGAGAGTGGCGGTGCGATCCGAGTCAAAGTCACGCAAGACGGCAAACCGGTGGAGCGCGCCGATGCCGGACGCGACATCCGTTATGATGCGAACGGTGACTCCTATGTCACCGTCGATGCGGCACGCGCCTACGAGCTCTTGATGAACGCGCGCTTCGGCAAACACGACCTTCAGCTGTACCCGCTGCGGAACGGGCTGGGCATCTATGACTTCGCGTTCGAGTCGTGCGAGGTGAGCCCGTCCAAAAACCCGGCGTCATCCTAAGATCAGATCGATGAGCGGTGGGTAGCAGCGCGCGATGCATTCGTGCGGATTCTCTGGTTCGATCACGTCGTGCATCGCGGGAAACTCGTTCATCCAAGCGACGGTGCTACGCATCATACCGTTGCTATTCCAGTAGTCAGAGAGCTGCGCGGTAATGTCGTTGTTGACAGCCGGGTCCTTCGGATTCAAAGCGAAGATCATTTCGGTCCGGCTCTGACCACCGAGCGGGGCCTGCGCGCTGATCGTGAGTTCCCCGATCAGGTAACACTCGCCAAGCGCACGTATCGGAAAGCGGGGATACGCGTGCATCGGGGTGATCTTTTCCTTGAGCGTACTATCCCACCACGCATACTTGCTCCATGGCATGGCGCGCATCACGCCGGCTGCGAACACGCTGAACGGAAACGGTATGTGGCTCAGTCCAAACGCAGGCGCGAGCGCGACCACACGGTCGATGTCTGCCCGCTGCGTCGCCAACCACGTGACGATGACGCCGCCGAGAGAGAGGCCGGAGATGACGAGGCGCCGGCCGAGGCCGCGCGCGGCATCGATCGCTTCTGACGCCGCGCTCGTCAGTCGCTCCGCTGTAAGACCCTCGAGCCGCGTGGTCATTCGATTGACGTCGCCGTGCTCGGGGTAGCGCGGCACCAGCACGTTGCACCCACGCCGGTGCAGTTCGCGCGCCATCAGCGCGTATTGCGCCGGACAATTCGTAAAGCCGTGGCAAAGCACGACCGCGACATCGGTGGTTCTTCCGTGACTGTAGAGCGCTGTCCGGCACACAGGCAAGATGCTCGCGTCATCAAGCTGCTGCAGGCGTTCAATGGCGAGCTTGGCGCCCTCGTATCGGCGCGTCCCAACTGGGCCGGGAGCAACAGATGGGGCGGCAACGGATTTGGCCTGTGCATGCAGGCCAAGCATTGGCACCCCGCCTAAGAGGCTGACGAAATCGACTCGCCTCATGCTTGTCGTCGACTGCACGAGAAAGCCGCCACCGCTACTGTCCCCGTCGCCATGTCAACGGGGCGGTTCAACGATTCCGGCAAGCGCGCCTAGCCGCGGCTCGGGGAACTCTAATGGATGATATTTTCCCACTCGTAGTCGTGCTTGGCTTGATCCTTGTCGTGCTTCTCGTCATCCCGATCGCCGCATTGGTTCAGACGACGCAGCTCAAAAAGCGCGTGTCCGAGATCGAGCAGCGACTGGCGACGTTGCCGCGGGCCTCGAAGCCGCAAGTCGAGTTGGCACCTGTGCAACCCCAACCCGTTCTTTCACCGCCGCCAGCCAAACCAGCGATTCCCGCGAGCATCCCGCCCGCTTCCGTAACGTCCCCACGCATTGCAAGTTCGCGCGGCGATCTCGAGCGCTTGATCGGCGGCAAATGGCTTAACTGGATCGGAATCTTTGCGCTCCTCTTCGGCACAGCGTTCTTTCTGAAGCTCGCGTTCGACAACGGATGGATTGGTCCGATCGGTCGCGTCACGATCGGCTTACTGGCTGGCACGGCGCTCATCGGATACAGTCAAGTGCTTTTCCGGCGCAAGTTCGTCTATTTCTCCGAAGGTGTCGCCGGACTTGGAGCAGGCGTGCTCTTCCTGTCTTTGTACGCAAGTTGGAACTTCTACCACTTCATCCCGAACATCGCCGCATTCGCCGGCATGGCGGCGGTCACGTCCGTGCTCCTTGCGCTTGCACTAGTGCGCGATTCACAGCGCATCGCCGTGCTCGCGCTGGTCGGCGGCTTCGTCACGCCGCTGCTGCTGAACACCGGCGAAGACGCCGAGGTGCAGCTATTCGGCTACCTCGCATTGCTCAACGCGGGCTTGCTCTGGGTCGCGTACGCGCGAAACTGGCGAGCGCTTCCGGCGGCGTTTGTCTTCACGCTCATCTATTACTCGGTATGGTATAGCGCTCACTACGAAGAGTCGAAGCTCGGCGTGACCGTCGCGTTTAGCGCGCTGTTCTTCGTCGAGTTCGCCACGCTTCCAGCACTGCGTGCCTTAAGAACTGGTACGATGTACGGCGAGCAGGTCGCCCTCGCATTGCTCAACACCGCGTGGTTCGTCCTCGCGATGAACACGATGTTGTTCGCACATCGCTGGGTACTTACCGCGATCGTGCTCCTCATCGCGCTCGCCTATCTCTTCATAGCGCAGGCCGCCGCGCGGTCGAGCGGAGCGCCCTTAGCACGCATTCTCTACAGCGGGCTCGCTCTCACGCTGGCAACCGCCGCGATTCCGATCAGGCTCTCGGGTCCATGGATCACGATCGCATGGGCGATCGAGGGCGCAGTGCTGATCTGGAGCGGCGCATACACGAACACGCGGCTGCTGCGAGCGGCCGGCTTGATCGTCTTCACGATCGTTGTCGTGCGACTGATCGTTTCACCCTTGCCTGGAGGGCATCCAATTTTCAATCCACGGTTCGAGACATTCGCCGTCGTTATCGCCTGCTTCGGCTTCGCCGCCTACGTCGCGTCGCGTTCGCGCGATCAGCTAGGGAAAGACGAACAGACGATATTCAGCGTGTTGCAGGTCGGCATCAACGTCATAGCGCTCTGGGCGCTGACTTCAGAGGTGCTGAGCGGTACTCAGGCAGCTCAGCAGCAACAGTTGCAAGTGACACTCGTCTGGACGCTGTATGCCGCCGCGCTGCTGTTGCTCGGCATGCGATACGGGTCGAAACTGCTGCGCTGGCAGGGCCTTGTGCTACTGGGAATCGGGATCATCAAGGTGTTCCTCTTCGATCTGTCCGAGCTTGCTCTCGGCCTGCGGATCTTGGCATTCATGGTGCTCGGAGTTGTGCTCTTAGGAGTATCGTTTCTCTACCAGCGGCGGCTCCAAACCGACAAATCGGACGGCCAATCATGATCGCGTCACTGGTCTTCCTTGTATTGACGTCGTTGCCGGCCGCATGGGCGAACTGGTCCGAAGTGCGCCACGTCGATGCGCCGTCCGTCCAGGCGGCTCGGCTGGCGCGGTTTGTACTTCCCATCGAGGTGTACGGCAACTCGCAGGTGGGCCTGGCTGATCTGCGCATCATCTCCGATACCGGCACGCAAATCCCATACGCCATCGACACGGCTGTCGCAGCACGGCACGAGGTACGAGGCCCAGTCACCGTATCCGACATCGGCTTTGTGCCGGGTAAGTACACCCAGGCAGTCGCAGATGTGGGAACTGCTGGGGACTTGCACAACGAGCTGACCGTAGTGCCCGGCTCAGGCGAGAGCGACTTTTTTGAATGGGTTGCGGTGGACGCAAGCGATGACCGCCAAACCTGGCGCATCATGCGCGACCGTGTTCCGATCTTCAGATTTGAGTCCGAGAATTTAACAGGTCGACAGCAGATCGCATTTCCCCAGACTCGCGCTCGTTGGTTGCGCGTACGTATCCTCGACAGCCAGCGCCCATTCGCAATTGACAGCATTGAGGTCGCACGGTTTAGTGAAACCCTTATCGAGCGAGCGCCACTGGCGGCGTCTTTCACGCAAGACCTGCAATCGCAGCAGCGCAAAAGCGTGTGGGTCGCTGACACGGGCTACGCGCACGTGCCCGTTTCAGCGCTCGAATTCAGTGCGGCGCAACCAGCGTTTCACCGGCCGGTCACCATTAGCGCAAGCGACGACGGCAAGACTTGGACCGAGGTCGCTCAGGGAGACATCTATGAAAGCGGCGCCGATCGACAGATGATCGTTGAAGTTCTGTCGGGTAACGGCCGTTATTGGCAAGTGACAGTTTTCAATCGCGACGATGTGCCAATACAAGGCCTACATATGCAGCTGCTGACGACCCCTACCTATGTCTCGTTCGAACAGGAGCCGGATCGCAGCTACCTTCTGATCTACGGCAACCCGCATGCACAAGCTCCGGAATACGACTTCACAACGCTAACGACTAAAGACCAGCGCATCGCAGCGACGCTGGTGAGCACCGGGCCACAGTCTTCCAATACGGCGTACGCCAGCCCGGAACCGTGGACCGAGAGGCACGCTTGGATCATGTGGGTGGCGCTGATCGCCGCGGTCGCCGTCATTGCGGCCATCGCGATCTTTTCGATGCGCGCGAGCGGCGGCCAGACAGAACCGCAGTAGCAATCTCCGCGGTCCGATTTTTTCATTTGGCGAACGGCAGGGGCAGGTACGTTGGAGCAGGGATTTGAACTGACGGCGCCCTGGGCGTGAAAGGAAGTGAAAATGTATATCGGAGTGGTTACGCTGTACGTCGACGATCTGGATCGCGCGATCGACTTTTACACGAACAAACTCGGCTGGGAGAAGACGATGGACGCGCCTATGGGCGAGGACCGCTGGGTGACCGTCGCTCCCAAGGGTGAGAAGACGCAATTCACGCTTTCCACGCGCGACGCAGACACGCCGAAAAATCCAAGCGGCTTTTCTGGCGTCA
>DASRXC010000018.1:0-7300 GCA_035654355.1 Binatus sp. (SeqCode) | reverse complement strand
TTCGCGCGCCAATCCCTCGAGCCGATCCGTGCGGCGCGCGGCAAGGACGACTTTGGCGCCGGCTGCATCCAACACACGGGAAAAGCGCGCTCCAAGTCCGCTAGAAGCGCCGGTGACGAGCGCAACGCGCCCATCTAACCGGAATGGCGCGATGACGTCCACGACCGCACCGTGCGTGAGCAGGTGCGGGAACTCCTGGGCCGCGCCGGCGCACGCGCACGTGCGCAGTGGCTAGGAGGCTAGCAGGTCCGGATAGTCTCGCTTCGTGCGATCGTAGGCTGCTTCGAGCAGCAGCGGGTTGAGCAGATAACCGCCGCGCCGGCTCTTGACGAAGCCCTTCATCTCAAGCTTTTTGAGCGCGAGTTTCACGCGATGCTCGGAGACGCGCAGCGAGCGCGCGAACTCCGTGTGACCGGGATAGGCATCGCACGTCGAGGTCTTGATCGTGCCGAGCAGCCAGAGCTTTTCGAGCACGCGTTTTTCGCACGGCGTGAGCAGCTCCGTGCTGCGCAACGAAGCGAAAAACGAATCCCACAGCTTGCTGCAGAATTGCTCCGCGAGTTGCTTCTTTTGCATTTCCCCCCACCTTCGCAAGGGCGAATCGAACAGATGTTTGACGGGCGTATGTTCGATTCCTTGCCGAATGTGACGGAGCACACGTTCGGTGCCGATGGGAATTAGGAGAGTAGAAAGGGGACTGCGAGCTCATGGCCCACGCGATTTGGAATGGCTCGATCAATTTCGGGTTGGTGACGATCCCGGTCCGGCTGTTCACGGCCGTGCGCGAGAACGAGATTCACTTCAACATGCTGCACAAGACCGACAAGGGGCGCATCAATTTCCAGCGCGTGTGCAGCGTCGACGGCAAGAAAGTCGATTGGAACGACATCGTCAAGGGCTATGAACTTGACGATGGCCAGTACGTCATCATCAGCGATGAGGACATCAAAAAAGTCCGGATCGAGGCCACGCAATCCATCGACATCACCGAGTTCGTCGAACTCGCCGACATCAACCCCATCCTCTTCGACAAGCCCTACTACCTCGAGCCCGAGAAAAAGGGACGTCACGCCTACGCGCTCCTACGCGACGCTTTGGCCGAATCCGGCAAGGTCGGCATCGCGACCGTGGTCATTCGCACGAAGGAATATCTGTGCGCGCTCAAGCCCAATGGCAACGCGCTCGTGCTCGAGTTGATGCATTATCCGGACGAGATCGTCGATGCGGGCGACTTCGATTTCCCGGCCGAGAATCAAAAAGTCGCGCCGGCCGAGATGAAGGCCGCGAAGATGCTCATCGACACGATGGGCGCCAAGTTCAAGCCCGAGGAGTTCCGCGATCGCTATCGCGACGCGATGATGTCGATGATCGAAGCGCGCGCGAAAGGCAAGCCGATCAAGACGAAGGCGGTCAAGGCGAAGCCCGCGACCGAGGTCGTCAACCTCATGGACGTGTTGCAAGAGAGCCTCAAGCGTGGCTCCGGGAAGAAGCGCGAGACGGCTGCGAACGGCAAGAGCTCGGGCAACGGCAAAGCCAAGCGGAAAGTTGCGGCCCGCGCATAGTCTCCTAGGGACGCCCGCACCCGATTTCGCTCTGCCGGACCAAGATGGACAGACGGTCAGCCTCGCGCAGACGCTGACGCGATCGCGTGTCGTCCTGATCTTCTACGTCCTCGACAATACGCTCGGCTGATACTTACAGCTCGCCGCCGTGCGCGGTGCTTCCAACCGCTATGAAGCGGAGAACATCGAGGTCTTCGGCGTCAACGGCGCGAGCAGCGGATCGCACAGAGGATTTGCGCGCCGCCATGGATTTACGGCGCGGCTTTTGAGCGACCGCGGACTGCACGTCGCCCGGTCGTACGACGCGGTCGGACACTTTGGGCCGATCGCGTACATCAAGCGAACGGTGGTCGGCATCGACCGAAGCGGACGCATCATGTATTACGAACGCGGGATGCCTTCGACGGAGCACGTCCTCGCGGGGCTTGGGGCGCAAGAACTCGAACCACCGCCGCGATGAGGATCCGTTTCTTCCTTCTTCTTCTCACCGTTTGCCTGATCGCCGCTGCGCCGCCCGACGCCAACCAAGTCGTCGCGCCTGCGCGAATCATCAAAGGCGCGTCGACCGGGTTGCTTTGGCCAAGTTTCGTCGCCGTCGACCGAACGGGGACGATCTTCGTATCCAACGACGGCGATCTCGCGACCGGCGGACAGGACTCGATCACCGTCTATGCGCCAGGAACGAACGGCGATGTCAAGCCGATCCGCACGATAGCCGGCCCGCTTGCCGGGTTGACCCGGCCAAACGGGTTGGCGGTCGATTCCTCCGGCGTGCTTTACGTGGCGAATGCCGGCGTCAGCGGCCAAGGCACCACCGTGACCGGTCAAGACCGCGTGCTCGTCTTCGCACCGGGAGCAAACGGCGACGTCGCGCCACTGCGCTACATCAAAGATAAGATCGTGCAGCCGCGCGCAGTCGCACTCGACGGCCATGGCTACGTATACGTTTCGAACTACGGCGCGATGCTCGACGCCGAGAACTCGATCACTGTCTACAAGACAGGCGCGGCGGCAGACCCCACCCCTGTTCGCAGGATCGCCGGCGCACACACGACGCTCGACACGCCGCTCGGCTTGGCCATCGGACCGCATGGCGACATCTTCGTCGTCAACAGCGGTCGAGTCAACTTGGGCATCGACAGCATCATCATCTTCGCGCCCGGAGCATCGGGCAACGCCGTTCCAGCGCGGGTGATCACCGGCGACAAGACGCTGCTCAACGTGCCGCAAAACGTTTCGGTCGATTCGGCCGGATATATCTACGTGACGAACTTCGGCAACAGCAGCGTGACCGTTTATGCGCCCAATGCGAACGGCAACGCCAGCCCCGTCTTGTTGATCGGCGGACCCGACGCGGCGCTCGGTGCGTACGTAGAAGGAACTGCGTTTGACGGCGCTGGCGATTATTACGTCGTCAATCGCCCGCAGTTGCCGAACTCGGACCTGGCATGGATCTGCGTGTTCGCGCGCGCCTCGTTGCTCGGTTCTAAATAGCTAGGGAATCGTGACCTGGTAGCTCATGTTGCCTTGGATCGGCGCAGCTGTTCCGCTGGGCGCTGGAGTCCGAAGGGGAGCTGCCATCACCCATTTGAGCGTTTGACCGGTCTGCGTGAACGCGGCACCGATCGTTCCCGCTGGCCTTGTGCAGCACGTGAACGTTTGTGAACCGCCGACATACGCTTGAGGCAACGCCAAGACGTCTTGGAACGTGGGCCCGGTACCGCCCGATCCGGCTTGCCCTCCGCCGATGTTCCGGAAGTAAATCGTGAACGTGAGGATGTCTCCCGGGAATGGACCATAGTTCACGGTACCGTTGACACCTGTCAAGCTGCCCGGATCCGGCGTTGGGGTGATGATCCGAGGCGTTGTGGTCGGGCCAGGCGTGGGACCGAGCGTCGAAACGCGCGTGATGCGTTTGAACATCTGGACGTTTGGCCCCGCGATCGGAAAATCGAAATCCTGACGGACGCCTCCGCCCATCGGCAGATTATCCGTCACCGTGATTGTTTGGCCGGTGTTCGCGGTGTCGGTGGCGGTGATCGTGATCGGCTGCGTGCCCGAGTATGGCAGGTAGTTATAGCCGTAACAGCCTTGTGAGTCCGTCGTCAGAGTGTGCGTGCCACCGTTCGGATCGCTTACGACGACCGTCTCGCCTGCCGCACCGGTGCCAAGGTAGCGGACCTGACCGTAGATGACCGACTGTGTCATTTGGCTGAACGTGATCTTTCCCGGCGGATCCCAGGAGTATTCGATCTGCGCGGCTCCTCCCTCAGCTTCAGCGGATTCCATCGTGACCCAGTAGATATTGATCGCGCAATCTTGCGCGGCGTCGATCGTGAACGAGCCTTGCACGCTCGTCGGCGCATGATTGCCCGAGTTGTTGACGACGGCATTTCCGGCGGAAAGACCCGTCGCGCGCTGGAAATTCCCGGGCTGCGCGTAAGTGAAGGCGGCGGCCCCGAGCACGAGCCACGAACCGTCCGCGCTCGTCGTCTCAAGGGTGAACTTGCCGTTGTTGATGTTCGACGACGCACCTTTGCCGACATAGAACGGCCACGACTGCACCGCGATGAACTCGAACACTTGCGTCGGCGTGCTGACGGTGGACGCCACCGCGTTGCCACTCGGGTCGCACGTCAAGAAGAACGCGCTAGGGCACGGGTACAACTGTGTGCCGTCGAATTGGTTGCCGGCGATCAGTTCGTTCAGCAGCGGTTGACCGCCCCAGGTTGAGCTCGAGGCGAGCAGATCTGCGGCTGGAGGTGTCGCGGCGCCGTACACGGCCGTGTTGAATGTTGCGGGATCACTGCCGCCGGGCTCAGGCGTCGTGCCGTTGTACGTCGTCTGGTAGACGAAGACCGGAGCACCGGGGCCGCTGACGGCGGCCGATGCGATGACAGCGCACACGCCCACGATGACCGCCACTAATGCGGCGACCCGCAAGTTCTGAAACACTCGTTTTGTTCGCACGCTCACTGCCGGCCCCATCCGAAGATGTGGTCTACGACCGACGTCAGCGTCACGTACACGCCGCGCCGCAGCGGTGCGCCGGTCAGTGTTGGATCCGCCGAGCCTGCAAAATTGTAGCCGACTGCGAAGCGGGCCGCGCCGCCGATGCGATAACCGTTCTCAACTGCGAAGTCCGTGGACTTGGCGGCTGGAATCCCAGCCGGCTCGACGACCTGCGTTTCGATTCCGATGTCGTAGCGCGGGCCGAAGCGCTGATCCGAGCGTAACCCGACTAACGAGGTGTGCGGCAGGTAATACGCGCCGCCGTCCATCTTATATGCCCAGCGTCCGGCCAACTCGAGGGTCTGCGACGGCCGGTACACCTGTTGCACCATGATGACGTCGGTCTGCTGGCTCAGCGTCGAGATGCTGCCGATGCGGTGATCCCACTCGACGAGCGTCGCGCCGCGATCGTTCTGCGCCGGACGCCACGCGAGCCCAACGCGGTCTTGATCGTCGAACACCAGCGGCGTCCATGAATCTTGCACGCTGCCCTGAAGCGCGAAGCTCTGGCCGAGCGGACCGGAAAAACCAGCGGTGAGGCTACTGCCCGGCTGCGAACCTGTCCTGTTCTGCCATGACGCCGCCGCGGTGAAATTATGCGAGTTCTGGTACGACGCGTTGAGGCCGTAGAGGAAGAATCCGCTCATTCCCGCTCCGACCGCATTGCCGTCTTGCACGAAGCCGTCGCCGTGAAGGTTCTTGCCGACCGTGAACTTCTCGCGAACGCCATACGCGGAGTAGACGTCTTGTCCGTCGTTCGTGTGGTCGACGCCCCACTCGGCATCGACCGCGGTCGCCGCCGACATATCGCGCGTAAATCCGACCGCGAACGATTGCGTCGCTTGCGAGACAGTCGTGAACGGCGCCGTCGACGTCGCGAAGCTTTCCGTCGGCTCGGAGCTCCAGCGATCGCGCACGTAGAACTTCGTATTGTTGGGAACCGAGTAGGTCAGCTGCGCGAGCGCTTGCGCCGGCTCGCTCGGGGTCGCGGTGCCGGTGCCGATATTGGCGATGTCCTCGATGCCGAACGCAAGCCGCGGCGTGATCTTATACGCGACACCAAGGATCGATTGCAATTGGGAGCCGGTGATGGGGGCGAGCGTCGGCGTGATCGTCGACGCGACGTTGGAGACGCTATTCGTCTGCACCCCCGCCTTGATCACGAGCCGATCCTTCCACGAGTGGTGGTAGACTGCCGACGCTTGCGACTGCTCCTGCGAGCCGCTCGTGCTGATATTGTGCTGCAGGTTGAAGTTCAGCGCGATGTCGCTGTCCTGATTGAACAGATGTTTAGCGTCTAGATTGTAGCTCGTCAACCCGGGCGTCGCAAAGCCGCCGAACGGGTTGTCGAACTCCGCAGTCGCCGTGTCGAACTCGAATGACAAGCGGTCGGATCCTGAGACCTGCGAAAATGTCGCATGGATCTCCGCACCTGTCTGGCTCGCCGACGGCAGGCCACCGAGCGGTGGCCCGTTCGAGACGACGTGCGCGATGCTCCACGCGCCGCCGTGCGTCGTGCCAGTAAGGCTTTCCTCCAGCAGCGAGAAGTTCGCGATGCCGGTGAAATCGTTGACGTAGCCGGCGTTGAATTGGATGGTTCCCTTGCTGTTCAGCAACACGTTCGCGCGGCCACCTGTCGTCTCCGAGCTGACACCGGCACCGCCATACTCGTACTGCACCTGGATGACCTGCGGATTGAAATGATCGTCGTACGGCAACGGGATGTTGATGAACCGCATCGTGCCGGTGCTGTAGTCGATCGTATAGTCGACGTTGTTCACCATAATCGTCTGGCTGAGCACGGCGCCCGTGCGCTTATCGAGGACGACGAGCAATACCGTCTCAGAACCGATGACGATGTTCGGGCGCAGAATCGTCCCGGTCAACGACAGGCCGGTCGGATTGAACTGTTGACGCGCGTACGCGAAATCGTTGTTCGCGGTGAACGCGACGACCCGCGTTTCAGGCGTACCTAGCTCCAGCTTGGCGCCGTCGATCAGCAGATGATACGCCGCATCCGGGTCGTTCGAGCCGGTGTCGGGCCGGAATTCGCCCCACATGAAGCTGCTTTGGTTACGATCGAAGCGTGCGTAAAGGTGATCGCGGGAAAGCGCGTCGTCGTTTTGGTAGCTGGTGTCGCCGTACGTCTGGAACGGCCGGTTGTACGGATCGGCCACGAACGGGCCCTGCAAGCTCTGCTGCAGCACGTTTGCGGTGTCGTACGCTGCCGTCGCGAGGATGTCGTCGAAGATCGTGCCGGTCGCGAAGATCGCGATCCTTCCCTGGCGCGTCTGCTGTCCGTCGGGAACCGCCGCGGGCATGCCGGCAAACCCCGGCACAGGTCCGGCGCCGGCGGTGAGAAGGCCCGCGACCAGCGGCTTGCGCAAGTTCGGCTCAACGTACAAGCGCTCGCTCGCCACGACGTCGGCAGCGGTCAACTGCACGGTGACTTCGCCAGGCAACAGCCCGCCAACGATGTGGACCTGCTGCACACCGCCCGGTGCGACCGGCAGCTCGACTTGGGATGTCATATGGTACACGGGCGGTTTGCCGTTTTCGGGCGTACTTGCGACCAAGAAGTGTGCGCTCCCGACCGGGATGTTGAGCTTGATGATCGCGCCCGGCATCGCGGGGTTGTTCCAGCGGTCGCGCGCATCGATGCTCAGCGTCCTCACGGTGTTGCCGCCGTCTGCGCGCAGCGTTCCATCGAGCAGGAATGTGAAATG
>DASRXC010000017.1:0-47559 GCA_035654355.1 Binatus sp. (SeqCode) | reverse complement strand
AGTGCAGGTCCATGCTCGGGCATCAATGGGAATGTGCGAAAACGCTCGCCGCGCAACTCCAACGCGGGTTCGCTCATGACGGCTTCCGAGGGCTTGCTGCGTTGCTCATGGTACAATACTCGTACATCATATGAAGACAGGACAAATTCCGCCTTACGAGCCGCAGGCGATCGAGCCAAAGTGGCAGCGCATCTGGGAGGAGCGGCGCCAAAACGAGGTGCGTGAAGATGCCGCGCGCCCGAAATTCTATCTGCTCGAGATGCTTCCATATGCCAGCGGCGACTTGCACGTCGGCCATGCTCGTAACTATACGCTCGGCGATGTCGTTGCGCGCTTTCGGCGCATGCGGGGCTTTAATGTCATGCACCCGATGGGTTTCGACGCGTTCGGGCTGCCCGCTGAGGCGGCCGCGATCCAACGCGGCACGCACCCGCAGGATTGGACGGAGGCCAACATCGCCAACATGACGCGCCAGCTTCACCGGTTGGGCGTCGCGTATGATTGGACGCGGACCGTCGACACCTCCGCGCCCGAATACTACCGTTGGACGCAATGGCTGTTCTTATTGATGTATCGCAAGGGATTGGCATATAAGAAGGAAGCGCCCGTTAATTGGTGTCCATTCGATCAGACGATCCTCGCCAACGAACAGGCCGAAGGTGGACTCTGCTGGCGCTGCGGCACGCGAGTCGAGCAGCGGCTAGTCAACCAGTGGTTCTTCCGCACGACCGACTACGCGGACCGGCTGCTCGAAGGACTGGACCGCCTGACCGGTTGGCCCGAGCGCATCAAGACGATGCAGCGCAACTGGATCGGCCGCAGCGAAGGCGTCACGTTTTCGTTCGAGATCCCGGGCGTGGGCGCAAGCATCAGCACATTCACCACGCGGCTTGACACCGTGTACGGTGTCACGTTCATCGCGATCGCGCCTGACCATCCGCTGGTCGACCGCCTCCTCGTCGACAACGCGCACGAGCAGGCGGTCCGGGCGTTCATCGACGAGGTGTCCGGCAAGACCGAACTCGAGCGCACGCAGATGGAAAAGCGCGGCGTGTTCAGCGGCGTTCACGCACGCCATCCATTGACCGGCGAGCGGGTGCCGATCTGGGTGACGAATTACGTCGTGTCGAGCTACGGCACTGGCGCAGTCATGGGCGTGCCGGCGCACGACGAGCGCGATTTCGATTTCGCGCGGGCGCACGGCATCGACATCAAGACAGTGGTAACGCCTGTCGATGATCCAGCGTTCGTCGCACGCGACGTGCCATATGTCGATGATGGCGTGCTGACCCGCTCGGCTGAGTTCGACGGGTTGAAGAGCGACGACGCGCGCCGCGCGATCGCCGAAGAGCTGATCGAGCGCGGTATCGGTGAGCCGACGATCAACTACAAGTTGCGCGATTGGCTCATCTCTCGCCAACGCTATTGGGGCGCGCCGATCCCGATCGTCAACTGCCCGACCGACGGGCTTGTTCCCGTTCCCGAAGATCAGCTGCCGGTCGTGCTGCCGTACGACACACCGTTCACCGGCGTGCAAGGAAGCCCACTCGAACACGTGCCGTCGTTCGTCGAGACGACGTGCCCGAAGTGCGGCGGGCCGGCCAAACGCGAGACGGATACCATGGACACGTTCATGTGCTCCTCGTGGTATTTCTTGCGCTACTTAAGCCCAGGCGATGACAAAGCAGCGTGGGAGCGCGAAGCCGCGTTCTATTGGGCGCCGGTCGACCACTACATCGGCGGTGCCGAACATGCCGTCATGCACCTCATGTACGCGCGCTTCTTTTATAAAGTTCTGCACGACGAGAAGATGGTGCCCGAAGACGAACCGTTTACGCGCCTGTTCAACCAGGGCTTCGTGCTGGGTGAGAATCACGAGAAGATGAGCAAGTCGCGCGGCAATGTCATCGGCATCGACGAGACGGCTGACCGCTACGGCATCGACGCGCTGCGCCTGTTCGAGATGTTCGCCGGTCCGCCTGGCGCCGATTATCCGTGGTCGACGACAGGCATCGCCGGTGCGACGCGCACCCTCAATCGCGTGTGGCGTCTCGTGCTCACGCATATCGACAGCCTGCGCAACCCTCCGGCCCCGGCCGCGACCAACGGCAGTGCCGATGTCGACCTGCGCTACAGCATACATTCGAAAATCAAACAGCTGACCGATGAGATCGGCGATCGCATGCACCTGAACACATGCATCGCTGCGATCATGACCTTGCTCAACGATCTGGAAGCGTATGCCGCCTCCCACGAGGACGCCGCAGCTTCCCCGACATTCGCGGCGGGATTGCGCGCCCTCGTGCTGATGCTCGCGCCATTCGCTCCTCACATCACCGAGGAGTTGTGGGAGCGCGCAGGCCAAGCGCGCAGCATCCATCTCGAGCCTTGGCCCGAATACGATGAAGACGCGCTGACCCGCTCGCATATCCCGTTCGTCATCCAAGTCAACGGCAAGCACCGCGGCACCATCGAGGCGCCGCCCGGGTCATCCGAAGACGCGGTGTTCGAAAAAGCACAAGACGTCGCGACCGTGAGCGCTCAGCTCAACGGCAAGACGGTGCGAAAGAAGATCTTCGTCAAAGACAAGCTGCTCAACATTGTCGTCAGCTAAACCACGGCCAAAGCCGGCGCGCGATGTGGCGACGCCGGCGCAAGTTCTTGCCGCGCTCAAACGCGGCAATGACCGTCACCGAACCAAAGCGCGGCTGATCCGCTCCCAGATCGCTTTAGGTCCGGCCACCGCGAACGAGCAACATCCGGCGGCGGTCGTGCTTGGCTGCATCGACTCCCGCGTGCCGGCTGAAGTCGTCTTCGGACTTGGGATCGGCGATGCGTTTATCGCACGAGTCGCCGGCAACATCGTCGATAAGAACATGCTTGGGAGCCTGGAGTTTGCCTGTGCGATTGCAGGCGCGCGGGTTATCGTCGTGCTCGGTCACACCGGCTGCGGCGCCATCATGGGCGCGATCGACGATGTTGAGCTCGGCAACCTCACCGACCTGCTCGCGCGTATCAAACCTGCGATCGCACGGACGAGTTTTGCAGGAGAACACAAGAGCGGCAATCTCGGATATGTCGATGCAGTTGCCCGTACCAACGTCAGGCTGGCCGTCGGAGATATACGGCAGGGGAGCGAGATTCTCGCAGCTCTCGAGAAAACGGGCGACATCGCGATCATCGGCGCGGTGTACGACTTAGGAAGCGGTAAGGTCGATTTTCTCGATGAGCGCGCCGCTTCGACTGCGGCTCAAAGCGACTTGAAGTAGTCCACCGTCTGCGCGATCCCGTCGCGCAACGCAACTTGAGGCTCCCACCCGAGAAGCGACTTCGCCCGGCCGATCGCGAAGATCGAGAGTCCCACATCGCCTGCGCGCTTGGGCGCATGCTCGACGGCGACGTCGCGGCCGGCTGCGTCGGCGATCAAACGATGGAGTTGGTTGACGGACGTGCCGACGCCAGTTCCGATATTGACGACCTCCCCGTTGGCTGCGCTCAACGCAAGCAGATTGGCGCGTGCGACGTCGCCGACGTACACGTAGTCCTTTTGCTGCTCGCCATCCCAGTCGACGCGAATCGGTTCGCCCGCGAGAATGCGCGACGCAAAGATCGCGATGACGCCGGCCTCACCCGCCGGATCTTGTCGCGGCCCATAGACGTTGCCGTAGCGCAGCGCCGTGAACGATGGACCGTCTGCGCCCGCGAAGTAACGGAGGTAGTGCTCGCCCGCCATCTTGGTGATGCCGTATGGCGACTCAGGACGTTGCGGATGATCTTCGTCGATGGGGATGTGCTGGGGCGCGCCGTACGTCGCCGCCGACGACGCATAAATGATCTTGCGCGCGCCGGCACGTCCGGCAGCCTGCGCGACGTGTATCAAACCCTTGACATTGACGTCAGCATCGTATTGGGGATCTTTGGTCGAGATCGCAACGCTATGCTGCGCCGCATGATGGCAGACGATCTCGGGCTTGAAGGATAGAAAAACATCCGCAAGCGCGGAGTCGCGGATGTCGAGCTGCGAGAAGGTGGCCTTCGGGTTTAGATTGGCGCGCCGGCCGCCGCCGTGCTCCCAGAAGTTGTCGACGACGCCGACGTCATGCCCGGCGGCGACAAATGTATCGACGATGTGCGAGCCGATGAAGCCCGCGCCGCCGGTGACGAGGACGCGCAAGCGGGGGCTAGAGCGTCAAGTGGCCGCTGACCAGCAGTAGAACCAAGATCAGCAGGACGATGATGAACGTCGCCAAGGCCATTCACTCCCTTCCGAGACATGCAGCACGGCGCAGGGACCTATAACTTCAGGTGTCCGGACACCGCCAGCAGGATCATGACGAGTAAGATGATGATCACGGCTGTGCTCACGAAAGACCCTCCTCTCGGGGCCGTGTAGACGGACTATTTGGACTCGGCCGTTCAGCATCGAACATATGTTTCCCTCGCTCTAGTGGCACCCATTCCTTGACCAGCGGCGCCGGCGGCGTGACTGCCGCCCGGTCATGCCGTCCAATCAAATCTCGGACGCGGCGCGGGCGCATCTTCTCGCAATCGCTTTTGCTGGCTACGCCGTTGGTGTGCTCGCGTGTACGCAACATCTGCCAGCGTACCTAGCGCTTCTCTGCATCATTGTCGGTGCAGTGCTGCTGCTGCTGGGGCGCGCAGACGTGGCCATCAGAACAGCGGTGTTCACGTTCGTGTGCTGCGCGGCAGGAGGTGCGGGCGCCGCTTTCGCTGCCGACCGTCTACGCGCGAGCGCCCACCTCGAGGCTTTTGACAGCCGCCACGTCACCGCGGTCGTCGAAACACTCGAACGCATCCATCCCTCCGCGAGCGGGTATGCCGCGCGCGTGCGCATCGAAGATGCCGCCGGCGCCGCAGGCTCTCTGCGCAGTCGCACGGCGTTGATGGAACTGCCGGCGGACGTTTCCGGCTGGCGGGCCGGTGACTTGGAGCGCGTGCGCGCTCGCATCGATTTGCCGTCTGGCCCGCGCAACGAAGGGGAACCGTCGGAACGCGACCAGCTGGCTGATCAAGGCGTCTCGCTTATCCTGACAGTGCACCGCGCTCGGGACGTGCGGAGGCTCGGCCCGGCCACCGGGTGGCGCGCTTGGTGGGCGAGGGCGCGCAGCCGTTTCGCGGATGCGATCGAATCGCGTCTTCCGGCGTTGCCGGCAACGGTGCTCGAGGGTGTGCTGTGGGGAGATCGCGGGAATCTGCCCGCCACCTTGCGCCA
Organism: Binatus sp. (SeqCode); assembly: GCA_035654355.1. Lineage (GTDB taxonomy): Bacteria > Vulcanimicrobiota > Vulcanimicrobiia > Eremiobacterales > Eremiobacteraceae > JAFAHD01. The sequence continues at coordinate 42,326 of DASRXC010000017.1, read as the reverse complement.
GGAGTTCGCCGACACGGGCACCGTGCACGTGCTCACGACCGCGGGCCTACATCTGGGCATCATGGCGGTCCTTGTGGCTGCGTTGTTAGCGCAGACTCCGCTGCCGCGCGCCGCACGTGCAGTGTTCGTGGGGCTCTCCGCTTGGGGATACGCCGCGCTCGCGGGCCTACATATCCCGACTCTTCGAGCCGCGACGATGCTCACTGTCGGGCTGATCGCGATCGAAAGCGGCCGCACGCGAACCGCGAGCGCTGTGCTCGCGGCGGCGGCGTTTGCCGTCGTCCTGCCTCATCCGCTCGCATTGCTGTCGCCGTCGTTTGCGATGTCGTTCTCATGCGTGGCAGGCATCGCGCTTCTCAGCCCCGCGCTTGCGGCGCTAGGCATGTGCGAGGGCGCCTGGGGACCGCGCATCGTTGCGGAGCTCATCCGGACCGGAATATCCGTACAAGTCGCCCTCGCACCACTGCAGGCGTTGTATTTCAATGCCTTTACGCCGTATTCGGTGTTCGCGAATCTGATCGTCGTGCCGATGGTCGGCCTCGTCATGGCCGCAGGATCCGCCTACGCGGCGTGCGCGCTGTTTTTGCCCCTCCTCGCCTGGCCCTTGTCGAACCTCACGTGGTGGTCGCTAACGATAATGACCGCAGCCGTTGAGCACTTCGCATCGCTGCCCCACGCGCACATCGACGTGCCTCCGCCGTCGCACGCGTTCATCATTTCGTACTGGATTGCTCTCGCGGCCCTCTCCTGGGCGGCGCACCGTGGCGTGAGGAAACGAATGTTCGTGACGAGTGCGCTAGCCACTATTTTCATACTCTCGCTGATCTATTGCGCACCGCTCTTCGGCGAGTTCTTTGACCGTCGACTTCGACTCGATGCGATCGATGTTGGACAAGCCGACTGCCTGCTCGTGCGGGCGCCCGGCATGCACGCGATGCTCATCGACGGCGGGGGCAAGCTCGAACGCGTAGGCGCCGTTGTCGTCGCGCAGCCGATCGGCGACCGGATCGCCGCGAAGACCGTTGTGCCATTCTTATTGCGGCACTGGGTGTTGCATCTCGACGACGTTGTGCTGACTCACCCACATGGCGATCATGCAGGCGGTTTACCTATCATTCTGGCGCGCGAGCGCGTCGACACGCTGTGGGATTCCGGTCAGCTCTATGGCGGGCCGGCATACCAGCGTGCTCTCGACGTCGCGCGGGACCGCCACATCGCATGGCGGCGCGCGCTGCGCGGCGAGTCGTTTGATCTTGGCCCGTTGGCGCATGTCGAGGTGTTGGCCCCAGAGCTTCCGCTTCTGACCGGGACCTCGTCAGATATCAATAATAATTCGGTCGTGGTACGCATCCGATTCGGCAATACGGTCATGCTCATGACCGGTGATGCGCAATCCGAAGCCGAGACGCGCTTGCTCTCGCACGGAGCCGCTGATCTGCGCGCCGATGTGCTCAAAGTCGGGCATCACGGTAGTGCCTACTCGTCTACACCCGAGTTCTTATCAGCGGTACATCCGCAAATCGCGATCATCTCGTGCGGCCGGCACAACGTCTTCGGCCACCCGAGCCCGCGCACGCTTGCCGCGCTACAGACCGCCGGTGCGACGGTATACCGAACCGACGTCGACGGCGGAGTCGAACTCACGATTGACGGCACCAGCATCGCGGCGCGAGCTACTTCAGCCGGCGATGGTGACCCTTAAGATCGGCGACAAAGAACGAGCGGCCGGTGGTGTGCACCACCGGCCGCTCGTTCGGTTTGCTGAGGTTGGTGTTCGCCGCTCTGTTAGAGCTTCAGGTGTCCGCTGACCATCAAGAAGATAAGGGCGACGATTACGAGGATCGCTGTCAGCATAAGCTGTTACTCTCCTTCAATGCAGTATTCCACGGTGTAATATATATACCCACAAAAGCACAAAGAGAAACGCGTCACTGCCGGAGCCGTGACGCGCTCATTGTCACGCGCGTATGCGCGAATGAGTTGAATTTAGAGCTTCAAGTGGCCGGTCACTGCTAGAAGGATCAGCACCAGCAGCACAATGACCAAGGCTTCCATGTCCACCCTCCTCTATCGCGACCGTATGCACTATTATACCCGTAGCGGAAGGCCGCGAACCGTCACACTTTTCCTGAAACGAGCCGCAGGCATGCGGCGGTTCCAAGCGAAGCTCGACCGCTCCATGAGCAAACGACACAAGCCCGAGATCATTCGCGTCGTTCCGATGCGTCTCGCCGGCGCGCCGCCCGCGACATCGCCAAAACTCACCTATCGCAACGGGCCGCTCATTAGCGCGGTGGAGGTCACGACGATCTTCTGGGGTCCATGGTGGAACCAGGCGACTAACACCGCGACGGCCACGAAGCTCAACACGTTTTTTGACTATATCCTTACGAGCTCGCTGATGGATCAATTGGCGGAGTATGGCGTGACCGGCAAGCCTATAGGACACGGTTCGCGCGTCGCGACGCTGACCGTCGCGCAAGCACCCGCATCGTCCGTCGACGATAGCGCGATCCAATCGATGCTCAATGCGCAGCTGAAAGCCGGCGCCGTGCCAGCCGCCGGCAAGAATTCGCTGTACTTCATCTACCTACCGAGCGGCGTCCCCGTCACCATGAGCGGGCAGTCCTCGTGCCAAGCGTTTTGCGGTTATCACGACGTGATTGGCACCACGACGTTCTATGCCGTCGAGCCGTATCCGGACTGCCAGGGCTGTCTTGGTGGAAGCAACGCGTTTGACGCGATGACCATCACATCGTCGCACGAGTTGTGCGAGTCGGTCACCGACCCGATTCCCGGAGAGGGTTGGTACGACGATACGAACGGCGAAATCGGTGACATCTGCGCGTGGCAGACGAAGACCATCGGTGCATACACCGTGCAGCTCGAGTGGTCCAACGCAGCGAACGCGTGCAAGTGACGGAACCCGAAACCGCGGCGGCGGTCTAGATGTGATAGCGCTGCTCTAGCACAAGCACGCCGCCGTTGAAGTCGGGCGGCAGGCCGGCTGGTTGCGAAGGCAAGCCGGTGAAATTCGAGCGGCGGTATTGGACGAGCGCGAACGCGTGAACGCTCTCCGCGTACTGCGCTCCGATGAACGCGGTGCTTTGTTGAAAGTCGACATTCGTCAGTGGGCCGAACGCCCACGAACCGCGCATCGCGAAATTCCCGAAGCCGACAGCGGCGATCGCACGCTTGCCGAACGGGTGCGCGTAGGTGAACACGACCTGCGGCGCTTGCCATGTGACCGCATCCTGTGGATGCCCGGGCACAAAATCGCGGTGTTGCGTGTCGTCGACATAATCGAGCGTGAGATCGCCGCACGCCGCATGCCACGTGCTCCACAGCGCATATTGATGAGCGATGCCGTTCGTGCCAGCGTCATCGTCTTGCGGTAAGAAGAAACCCTCGACGAAGCCGACCTGGTTGACGTTGCTGAGCACTGACGGATCGATCTGCCGATATTCCGCATACGCTGCGCGAATCTCTATCGGGCCTTTGTCGAGCGCGTATGAGACCCGATAGCCTTGGCGATTTGAGCCGATGATCGCGTTGTTCGCCAGCTGGTAGTTCGATTTGAGCCATACGCCGGGCCATGACCACGCGACGCTCCACACATTTTCGGGAATGCCGTACGGTAGAATTGTCGACGCATAACGCGCTTCAAAGCGGTAGAGGTCCAGTCCGATTTTCGCACGGCCGAACGAATCGAACGCGCCGACATGGTAGAAACCGCCTGGCTTTTGAGTGCCGGGCTCGAGCACGTCTTGCGCGTTGTACCACGCTTGCCCGAGTTCGACAACCGCCTCAACGCGCCGGCTGGCGTGGAATGTTCCGCGCAATCCAACGATGGTCTGCTGCTGTCCGCCCAATTGGCTTGTCGGCAGCGGACCTTGTGGGCCGCTCGTGGTCATCGCGCCCGCGCCGTACATCGTCGTCGTCGAGAGCGTAGCCCCTCCCGTGCTCACATGCAGCACATCTGCAGACCAACGCGTACCTTCGCCATGGTCGAACACCAACGACCCTAGCGTGATTCGTGCCGTGGTCCCGGGAAGCGCGGCCAGCGACGCGTTCGAGATCTCAATCGTCGCGAGTCCATGATGTCCGACGAGATCAACGCCGTCCAGCGGCAATCCCGGCGCGGCCGAAGGCCAGACATCGAGCGAAGGCGGTCCGCTGCCGAGCGATTCAGCCGGCTGAAGTCCGATGCTGGGAGTGACGTTCGTGAGCGGCGGCTGGACGAAGACGAACGGGTCGTTCTGCGCGAGATCGAACCACCCAAAACGCGCGGTGAGCGCCCCGTCGTGCGTTCCAAGCGATCCTGAAAGTAGTGACAGCCGCGCGGCGCTGCCGTCATCCTGGCCGGCGTGCGTCGTGAACGCGATCTGATACGGCAACGCTGGTGAGCCAAGGTGTGGATTGATCGGCGGCAACAGATTGTTGCTCCAGTACGCAGCGCTCTGGATGCTTCCGGTAGAGTACGCGGCGCCGAGCGTCGCCGACGCATTGACGCCGCGGCTTGTGTAGGCAGCGCGTAGATCGAATTGCGCGACGCCGGCGATGCCGGGCGTGTCGGGCGCGCTTGAAAAGACATCATACGGCGTCATCGGCGAGAGCGGCGAACTCGCTGCGAACCCTGGTCCCTCTGGGGGCGATAGGCCAGGTCCGGCTTGCGCGACCGCTGCATACGAGATGAACCCGTCGCCCGAGTACCGGATGCCATAAGGACTCGGACTTGGTGACGGCGTGGGCGTCGCACCGGCATCGGCGTTCGCTTGCTGCGCGATCATCAGCGCGAGCGCCACGTATACGATCGTGCCGAGCGCAAGACGCGTCAAGGTCGCGTCAGACCGGCGTCAAGAAGTCTTGCGTCTTGAACTTGTCGGTAAGGAATCGGCCGTTGGCGACAAGCGCCTGCGTGTCGTTGCTTAAGTAATTGGCGACGATCTCTTTGAGCTTGCCGTCCAGCAGCGTCAATTGGTCGACGAGCAGCGCGGTCGCCGTCTTTCCATCCTGCACGGGATACATGTTGCGAAAGGCGACCGGCAACTTGAGGTAATTCTTGAGCGTCTCGGGCAGATACTCAAGCGCGGTCTGCCGGATCGTGTATGTGTTCTGATCGGCTACCGTGTCTTGCGCCAGCGTCGGGAGAATCGCGACGATCGATTGCGAGATGCTCTGCACCAAGGACGACACCTCCGACGGTACTCTGCCTTTGATGTCGGCCGCCAGCTGATCGAGCGCCGCCTTGACCTGTGCGCTGCTCATCTGCGCGCTGATGCTGGTCTCTAGGGCTTTGCTGCTGGGTGTCGCGAGATATCCGATGCCGTACGCGCCGGCGACAATGGCAAGCCAAAGCTCGTGGATGACGCCGCCGAAGAACAACCCCAAGGCGACCAACGCAGCGGCCGACCCAACGATGTTCTTGTTCCCATACAGGAAGAGCATGAAGCGCTCCATCGTCACTGGTAGCCGCGTATCTCCTTGAACACGGCACTCAATGGCGCGGTCGTGCCGTCGAAAACCCGCCCGCCCGTAAGGTCGGCCAGCTCGTTGAGTTGTTCGCTGGAGCCCTCGCCGAACAGGATCGGAAACACCTTGATCGCGCGCTCATCAGCGGGCAGCCCATCGTATCTGCGCTTGAACGCGTCGAAGTCGTCGCCTGTGTTGTTCTCGCCATCGGTCATGAGCACGATCGAATAGTACCGCTGCCCCTCGTGGCCCTGCGCCGCGTGCGCCTCCGCTTCCGCCTCTTCGATCGCATCGAAGATCGCGGTCGAACCACCTGCGCGCAAGTTGCCGGCAAATTGCTTGACCTCGTCGAGCGTCTTCGTGTCGCGGTCGCTTGACATCGTAAACGTCACCGGCGGTCTGACCATGCCGCTGAATGTGATCAGAGTGATTTTTTCGCGATTCTGGAAGCGCGCGAACTGTCCAGTGAGCGACGGGTCTTCGCCCGCAAGCGTGTCGAGCGCCCGTTGTAAGCCCTCCAAACGAGCGCCTTGCATCGAGCCGCTCGTGTCGAGCACGAAGAACGAATGCGCCGGCACGCGGTTCACGTTCAGGTATCGCAGCAGGATCGCGTTGACGGTCGCCAGACTGTTGGGGAAAGGCAACTCGACGATGAGCGATTTCGGGAAGGCGGCGCTCAGCGCAACGTCTGGGTTCACAGGCCGCCGATACGTGTTGTCCATGATGGTTTTTTGGAAGTCCGCGCTCTTGAGATAGGCAACGACCTTATCGTACGCGGCGCGTTTGTCCTCATTGAGCAGCACAAGCGGATAGTCGGCCGTGATGATGCCCTCTTTGGGATAGATGAGCGCGAGCGGCTCTTTGAGCCGGCCGCTGTGGTTGAGCGTGATAAGATTGGCTTCGTAGTTGACGATGCCGTCCAGCTGGTCTTGATCGCGCACGTACGCGTCGATGAGCCAGCCCGAGCTGCCCGACGTCAGCTTTTGACCTTTGAAGAAATCGTTGAGCTTGGCCATGTTGACGTCGCTGACTTGCAGGACGTCGGACGTTCCGGCGAGCGCGGACGCGACACCGATGACCGCGGAAAAGCCGCTGTTGGAACTGGCCGGATTGGTCATCGCGTACGAGAAGTCGCCCGCGCCGGCTTTGGCCGCGATGTCCTTCCACGTGACGTTAGGGTTGTCGAGCCAGCCCAGCGCTTTGGCCTTGCTGCGCTTGACGCCGATGATGACCGGCGACAACATGATCTTCTCTTGCGCCTTAACGCGATGCGCTGTGTCGCTGAGCACGAGATATTTGTCGTGCGAGAACCAAGCCGCGTCGAACTTCTCGCCCGCGTTGATGCGATCGATGCCCGCCAACGTGCCGCTGTACTGCAGCGACACTGTTACACCAGTCTTGTCTTTGATCTGCGCGAGCTGTGGCTCGAGATCTTTGAGCTCCGATCCCGCGATTACGACGAGCGTATCGGGCGAGTTCGCCTCGACGGGACCCTGCTCGTTCGTCGTAGCGCGCTGTCCGCAACCGGACAGCGCGCCGCTCAGTACGATGGAGAGCGTTGCCGCAAACGCGGCGACGTCGCGGTATGTCATGACGTCGGCATGAGCTTCACGACGCCGCTGGTGTCGGCCGATGTGTCGAGACCTGACATCGATTCAGCCACCTGTCCTGCCCGCGTCTTGTCGAGATAGGTCTTGGCTTTTGCGACCTGCTGAGAGAGAGAATCGACAGTCTGCTGCATGCTGTCGAGCGCCTTGATCTTGTAGTCGGAGATCATGTCGAGCGTTTGATAGATGTTGTCGAAGGCGTGCTGCAGCTGCTCGACGCTGACCGTCGCGCTCGCCGCCTGCTGGTACACTTGGCCGCTCTGCTCTTTGAGCAGCTGTGCGGTCGACTCGATCATGTTGCCGGTTGTCGTGTTGAGTGCCGTGATCTGATCGAGAACGAGTTTCTGGTTACCCAGCGCTTGCGCGACGATGACGGCGGTGCGCAGCGCCGCGACGGTCGTCGTCGTCGCACGGTCGACGCCCTTGATCAGCTCAGTGTTGTTGCGTTTGACGAGATCCAGCGCCATGTAGCCTTGAATGTTGACCGCTTCCTGGGTGAGCAGATCGGTCTCTTTCTGGCGGGTGTAGAAGAGCACTTCCTCTTTGAGCACCTTGGCGCGTTGCGGATCGGTCGCTTCGATCGACGCGATCTTCGCGCTCAGCGCGGCGTCGAGTTTTTTGGCAAGATAGACGTACTGCTCGATCTTCTGCATAAGCGTCCACATCGTCGCCTTCTCCTGATCGATGGCGGCGTTGTCGAGCTGCAGTTCATCTTTGCTGTGATATAGCGTATTGATGATCGCGTTGAGATGCGTCTGCGCGGACTGGTACCCTTCGAAATACGCCTCGAGCTTATTGCCGAACGGAATGACTCCCAGGAGCTTGCGCGGCGAGAACAGGTCTCCTTGCTTAGAGGGGTCCAGATCCGTCACCGTGTTGCGCAGGTCGATGAGGCCCTTGGAGATATCGGAGCCCTGCGTGAACACGCCGTGATTGATCGCGTTGATCGGACGCTGCAGAAGGCGGTTCGAGATCTGCGCGCTGGCGGCAACTTCGGCATTGCCCATCGAGCTGATCGCGTCGACGCGGTTTTTGAAATCGGGGCCGTTGATGTCCAGCGAGATCACCTGCTGCACGAACTGCGCGACCTGCGCATCGAGCTTTGGAATGGCGTCCGGCGGCACGGGTACCATATCGCCGGCCTTATCAGGAGAAACCGCCTGTACTGGCGCCGGCGCTACGAGCGCGGGAACGTTGGCCGCTTGCGTTTGGTCGGTGGCCGGTTGCGCGGTCGGGTCTTGCTTCATGACACGTATCCTCTCATGAATTGAACTTCTGCTCGATGCCTTTGATCATGCTCTCGAGGATGTCGAAACTCGGCGGATCGATCACGTCGATGAGCGTGTCGGGCACGTGGATGTCGTTCTGCTTCCAAAATGCGCGCAGCGCATCCGCATTGGCGGTGCGTAGGCCGTGCTCGACGGCCAGTTCTTGCAGCACGCTGTCATTGGTAAGCAGATCCGCCAGCTTCTCGCCTTTGGCGTCGAACGGGATGATGATGTGCTTGGTGTAGATCGTCGGCTGCGGATACATGAGCACCATCTGGCCGTTGCGGTTCGCTTTGTGCTGGACTTGGTACTCGACGTACTGCGCCTCGTAGATCATGACGAGCGGCGCTTTGCCCATGCCCATCGCCAAGTAATCCTCGAACGGGCCCGCAGTGCTGCCTTCCTGGTAGCCCTGGCGTACGTAAAGATTGGCGACCTTGGGCAGCACCGCGTTCACCTGCGCTTGGTCGTCGACGATCGCATCGCCGTTGAACACGTAGCTCGCCAGCGACAGATACATCGCTGCCGAGTTTGACTTGCGCACGTCGGTCGATGAGATCAGAATCGATTTATTGATCGCATAATCCGGATTGTGCGAGAGGTCCGACCAGCGTTTGTCGGAGGCGATGAAATCCAGCAGTCGCTTCATGTCGACGACGTAGTAGTACTCGTTGTGCTTGCGCACCATCCCGTTAGCGATCAGCGTGTCCGCGATCGGCTTCCACGACGCGATGGCCATCGGCGTGAAGAACGGGCTGGAAGATTTCTTGACGCCCGTGACGTCCATGATCTTCGTCGCGCCCGGTACGCCCGCGGGAAACGCGAAGTCGTAGGACTTCAGATCTGTGCGCGTCGCCATCTCGCGGGAGCCGACCGTCTCCACTTTGAGGTCGATGCCGTTGCGCCGCAACTCGTCGAGCACGCGCGGATCGGTCAGGTATTCCTTTTTTTCCGAACCGATGAGCCCCGTGACCGTCACCACTTCGCTGGCGGCGTGCTGCGCGGCGCGCTCTGCTTGGCCGCGTGTGAACGAAATGTACAACGCGGCGGCGACGCCCACGATCAGTACGACGAGCAGGAGCGGTCCTAAGACTCGCTGCGCGTTGGCCATGAACTAGGGATTCCTTTGCTAGGTGCCCGGGCACTCCCGGGCACAGCCCAAGATGGCGCGGAGTGATGCGACTGGAGTGGTTTGATGTGCGACAAATGTTCCGCCGAGTTGTACGCGCCCAGGCATCGGCGTGTTACAGCCGGGTTGTTCCTTTGTCCGAAGAAACGGCGGGACAGGCAACGGCTCGGGACACGTCAATCGTAGCGCAGATTGAACGCTGGTTTGACGTACAGACGGCCGAGACGAAGTGCGCCGAGCAATCCTTCGAATCCAAGCGTGTCGCGTACAAGTAAACGCGGCTGCAATGCGTCGACCGGGAGATCGAAGACGAGCGTCTCGCGTTCGGAAGCCCCGAGCACAGTGTGGCATTCGGAACGCGTGCTGCCCGGAGCATCGAGCGCGTTCTGACCAGCTTGCGAAACCGAGTATTCTCCCCCGTCCCTGGTTACGACGAATGATGACTGTGGGCCCCATACGAGGCGGCCCCACCATGGCGCTTCGAGAGTCGCGTTCACGATATAGAACGTGCCGCGCGCGACAAGCGGATGTGATTGCGGGCCGAGCGTTCTCGTACGCGTCACTGAGTCGACGCGAAAACAGTATTCATCCCAACAGTAGCGCTCGCCGGGCGCAAATGGATGAAGCGGCTGCGCGAGCGCGAGCGCGCTATAGAACACGATCGCAACCGCGACGGCGGTTCCGCCCCACGCGAGCACAGGCTTTACAAAACGCACCCAGCGCAGCTCGCGAAACGCCGGCAGCGCTGCCAGCCTCTCAATCGCGAACCCGACAAGCGCCCCAGCACCGCAAAAGATGACGATCGCACAGAAGACCGCAAGCGCGATCTGCCAATTATAGGCGACGCCGTTTGGACAGCCGGGCCAGCCGTTGGGCTGATCGCGCAGCGTACGCGTCAGCAAACCGACGGGCAACCACGCACCTATGATCAGCGGCCAAAACCACACAAGTCGTGGCCAGATGAAGCCAAGTGCGAATGCCCAGATCACCGAAAAGAGCGCGCCCGCGGCCGGGTCATCGGGGATCAAGCCGATCAACCCAGCCGCGATTGCGAGCACGGCGACCGCTACCATGGCTGGACGCGTCATCGTCAGATTGCTCCCAACTTTGTTTTGCAAAGTATACGTTACTTTGCATTACAAAGTCAAGCGTATCTCAGCGCGGGTCAAGACCGCACGGCCGACCTCACCTGGTATTATCGCCGGCAGCAGACCTCGAGCTTGTTGCCCTCTGGGTCCTCGAAGAACACCGCGTAGTAGGGCTGGATGTAGTCCGGACAGTCCTCCGGGCCCTCGATCGCGCGCGCGCCAATCTTCGCTAGCAACGCGCCGATTCGATCGACAGCGGCGCGATCCACTGCCGCGAATGCCACGCGCGTCTGCGACGGTTTGTGATCCGCGCGCTCGTGCAAGCCGAAGAATTGGTTCGCATCGTCTTCGCAATAGTATTCGCGTGCGCCGCCGCAGTCATCGACGTGTGTGTAGCCGAGCGCCGGCATCAACGCGTCGTAGAAGTCGCGGACGGCCGCGATGCTGCGCACGCGATGGTCGATGTGATCGAAGGGATAGCGCGTCACGCGCCGGTTTGACCGCTATCCGCCACAGAGGCGGGCCTGCCGTTGCTCGCGGTAGGTGGCGCTGCGAGACGCCACCGGCGCGAGAACAGATCCGTGACGGCCGCAAATCCGCGCTTGAGCAGCGGCCGCTCGAACGCGTACGTGATGATCGACGCCACCGCGATCGAGATGACGACCGTGATCACCAAGTACGTCCACTGCCAGAGCCGGTCGTTCGCGAAGTTCTCGGTGCGCGGCAACGGGAACGAATGCTTCGCGAGGAAGGTCGCGATAAGCTGGTGCCAGAGGTAGAGATTGTACGAGATCACCGACAGGAACACGAGAAGCCGATTGGCCAGCAGTGCGCGCCACCACGACGCTGCTAAGCACGATGCCACGGTCAGAAGGATGAAGACCAGACCAAGTATCGTGAGGTGCGCGTTGCCCCACACGTATTGCCAATTGGGCTCCACGCGCATTTTGAACAATCCGTACAGCAGCCACCCGTAGCCGGCGAATCCAGCGATCGCAATTGCGCTCCACGCGTGCTGCCACCGCTGCAGATCTGCGACATGCGTGCGCAGCCAAACGAACAACCATGCCGCAAGCATTCCGCACGCGAACAGGTCCAAGAACGCCGGCATCTGCGTCATGACGACGTAATCGCCGATGCAGCACCGTCCTTCGAGAAGGCGATAGCCGTTCGCGATTGCCAGCATTCCCGCGAACGTCACGAGCGGCCATCGCCGAAATGCCCAGCACAACAGCGGAAACACGACATAGAACTGCACCTCGACCGCCAGCGTCCACAGCACGCCGTTGACCGAGCCGAACATGTCGTGGAACCAATTGTGGATGAAGAGCAGGTGAGTCACATAGACCTTGAGCAGCGTCACGCCTGAGAACGCGGCGACGATCCATGGTGTGAGGATCAGCAGCTGGAGGTAGTACGACGGCACGATCTTGATGAAGCGCCGATAGGCGAAGTGCGCGAGCGTCTGCAGCGGCTTGCCCTCGAAAATAGAGCGCGCATACGGATAGAACAACACGAAGCCGCTGATGAAGAAGAACAGGTCGACGCCCGTGAAGCCTGTCTCAGGGATGAATTGTAGGCTGACATCCCGCCCGAAAACATGGAACTCGGTTCCAAGCCAGTTCCATTCCCACACGTGATACCAGAGCACGACGAATATCGCGATGCCGCGCAGGCCATCGAGAACGGCGAGATGGGCAGGCGTGTCGCGGCGCGTGGTCTCGCCGCTGCGCGGTATATCAACCATCGCTAGCCGTCGCGACCGGAGCGGGTGCCGTCCGCGGTGGACGGCGTTGGAAAAGATCGGTGACTGCGCGCCATCCCTTCTTCAAGATCGGCAGCTCGATCGCGTAGGTCACGAACGTCGAGATCACAAGCGAGATCAGCAGCGACCAAAACGTATACACCCACTTCCAATGGTCGTCGCTATGAGGATCTGAGGTGGCCGGCATTGGGATGCGATGCTGCAGCATGTAGAGCATGACGACATTGTGCCACAGGTAGAGATTGTACGAGATGATGCCGAGAAAGCGGAACAGCGGGTTGGCGATCACGAGATGGACCAAGCGGTACGAGAACAACGCGCCGACGGTGAATATACCGAGCAGCAGCGCGAAGAACGGCCGGTTGATCGCCTGCCACGCGGCATATCCGTTTGTGACATAGATCTTCGTTAGCATGTTGTCGAGCAGCAAGTATAGTCCGATCGCGGCGCCGGCGGTGACGATCGTTGCCAACCACGGAGCTTGTTCGGCCTTGGAGCGATTGCGCAACCACACGAAGACATATGCGGCGAGCATGCCGGTCGCGAACAGGTCGAGATACGCGGGTAGCTGGCCCATGAGCACGTAGTTGCCGACATCGATGCGAGCGGCGATGATGCGATAGACGACCGCGATGGCCACCATTCCAATGTAGACCAGCACCGGTTGGCGGCGGAACGCCCAACAGACCGCGGGGAAGATCAGATAGAATTGCACCTCGACGCCGAGGCTCCACAGCACGCCGTTGATTCCCACCCACGTGTCCACCCAGAAGATGTGGATGAATAGAAGATGCGAGACGATCTGCCACACGGCATCTCGCACCGATGGGAATTGGCCGAGCAAAGGCGCCGCGACCAACAGCGCGAGGACGTACGACGGCACGATCTTGAGAAAGCGCCGCTGCGCGAAATGCTTGACCGTCTGCAGCGGCCGGCCTTCGAACAGGGTGCGCGCGTAGGGGTAGAACAGCACGAAACCGCTGATGAAGAAGAACAGCTCGACACCCATCAGGCCCGTGCCGGGGAAGATGAGCAAAAAGCCATACTGTTTTCCGCCGAACGTGACGTACGGCGTCAGCCATGAGAACAGCCAAAGATGCCACCACACCACCATGAGGATGGCGATGCCGCGTAGACCATCGAGGACGTCAAGGCGTGCCTCTGAACGTGGCGGGGATGTCACGGCCATGCTGTCAATATCGGGTGATTTCGTCGCGGGTCCTCGTGCGGCCTCGGCTAGCCCTGCGCCGATGCCGAGGGTTGGCACATAGCTCCCCGAAATCGCCGCCTGACATATGACCGCCGGCCGGCTCGTTCTGTGCCCGACGCCGCTGGGCAATCTCGAGGACATCACCGCGCGCGCGTTGCGCGTGCTGCGCGAGTGCGACTTCGTCGTCGCTGAAGATACGCGCGTTACAGGCGCATTGCTGCGGCATTTCGGAATCGTCAAACCGCTCCGATCGTTGCACGAGCGTGTGCAGGCTGCGCGCGAGCGCGAGATCCGCGCGGCGCTCGTCGCCGGCAAGACCGTTGTGCTGGCAAGCGACGCAGGCATGCCCGGGATTTCCGATCCGGGCGTCGAGCTCGTGCGCGTCGCACGTGCGGCCGGCGCAGCGGTCGATGCGCTGCCGGGACCGAGCGCGTTTGTCGGTGCGCTTGTGCTCAGCGGATTTGACATCAGCCGTTTTCGCTTCGAGGGATTTCCGCCGCGGAAATCGGGCGAACGCCTTTCGTATCTGCAATCGCTCCGCGACGAGCGTGCCGCAGTGGTTTGGTACGAGGCGCCGACGCGAGTGATCGCGCTGCTCGCGGATGTCGAGCGCGCGCTTCCCGGACGGCGGCTCTTCGTCGTCCGCGAGTACACGAAGATGTTCGAGCAGCACATCCTCGGCGCGCCGGCGGATGTTTCTGCGCAAATCGCGCGTCCACCGCGCGGCGAATTCAGCATCGTCCTTGAGGGCGCGAGTTCCGTCTCGCCGGCCGCAGAATCCGTCAGTGGCGGAGCGCGCGATGCGTTGCACGAGCTGCTCAGGCGCGGTGTCGGCGCGCGCGACGCGGCAGCCGCGATCGCAAAAGCGACCGGCGCGCCGAAGAACATACTCTATAAGCTCGCGATCAACGCGGCGAAACCGCGCTAAGCGTGCACGTCGAGTGGTGGATGCTGGTCGTCGCCGGCGCGGCGGCGTTCGTAGCGGCGGTCGTGGACTCGATCGTCGGCGGCGGCGGCCTCATCAATGTGCCGGTCCTCTTGCTCTTCGGGCTGCCGGTTCCGACCGCGCTTGGCACCAACAAGGTCGCCAGCATCGCCGGCACGGCCACCGCGTCGGTGACGTACGCCGCCGCCGGCGCCATTCGTTGGCCGATCGTGGCAGCTGGGGCCGTCACTGCTTTTGTCGGCGCGCTCGCGGGCGCGCGGACCATTCTCGCGCTCGATCCGAACAGCGAACGCATCGTCGTTTCGGTGCTGCTGATCGTGGTGTCTGCGATCGTCGCGTTGCGCCCCAACCTTGGCGTCGTCGCGAGCGAACCGGCGCAGCGATCGTTGTGGCGATCAGGCGCGATCGGCCTCGCGACGGGGTTCTACGACGGTTTTTTCGGCCCGGGCGCCGGAGCGTTCATGATCTTTCTCTTCGTCGCGTGGCTTGGTCTCGATTTTCTGGCGGCAGCGGGCGTCACGCGGTTCGTCAACTTCGCCTCGAACTTGGGGGCAATCGTGGTCTTTGCGCTCGCCGGAACGATAGACTACAGAATTGGGGCGGTGATGGCGGCGTGCGCAATCGCCGGAAGCTTCACGGGCTCGCGCCTGGCGCTCGCGCGCGGCGCGCGTTTCGTGCGTTACGTCTTTCTCGCCATGGTCTGGGCGCTGGCGGCGCGGCTGCTGCTGCAGGCGCTCCACCGCTAACGGCTAACCAATCTCTGGACCATGGGCAAAGACACGTTTTACCTCACGACGCCGCTGTATTACACGAACAGCAACCCGCACATCGGCCACGCATATAGCACGATCGCGGCGGACATCTTGTCGCGCTATCGGCACGTGACCGGCAACGGCCGGGTGTGGTTCCTGACCGGCACCGACGAACACGCGCAGAAGATCGCCGACGCCGCCGCGGCGCAAGGCAAGACGCCGAAGCAATTCGTCGACGAGATCGTCGAGCGCTGGAAAGCGCAATGGCGGCTACTCGACATCGAGTACGATCAGTTCATCCGCACAACCGATCCAGAACACGAGACGTCGGTGCAGCGCATCTTCGAGACGCTGCGCGATCGCGGCGACATCGTGCCAGGCAAGTATGAGGGCTGGTATTGCCGCACTGACGAGACCTTTTGGGTTGAGAGCAAGCTGATCAACGGCCGCTGCCCGAATCCGGAATGCGGCCGCCCGGTTGAGTGGGTCTCCGAGGACGCGCTATTTTTCAAGCTTTCGGCATATCGCGATCGCCTGCTCGACCATTACCGCAAAAACCCGGACTGGGTGCGGCCGCAAAGCTCGTACAACGAGATGATGGCGATCCTCGAGGGCGGCCTAGAAGATCTGTGCGTCTCGCGCTCGAGCGTGGACTGGGCGATCCCCGTGCCCGGCGACGACACGCGCACGATCTACGTCTGGTTCGACGCGATCTGCAACTATGCGACCGCGGCCGGCTATCCGCTCGACATGAAGCGTTTCGAGACGCTGTGGCCCGCCGATGTGCATCTCATCGGCAAAGAGATCGCTCGCTTCCACACGATCATCTGGCCTGCGATTCTCATGGGTCTCGGGGTCGCGCTGCCACGTCTCGTCTTCGCCAATGGCTGGATCACCAATGAAGGGCTCAAGATCAGCAAGAGCATCGGCAACATCGTGACCGGCGACGAGCTGGTCGAGCGCTACGGCGTCGACGGCACGCGCTATTTGCTGTTCGCGCAAGCGCAGTTCGGCACCGATTTTAGCCTGAGCGACGAAGGGATGAAACGCCGCTACAACGCTGACCTCGCCAATGACTTAGGCAACCTCGTTCAGCGCACGCTGTCGATGGTTGCGCGATATCGCAGCGGGCGAGTGCCGCCGTCCACCGGGGTCTCAACGCTTGCGGCCGGTTTCGAGAGCGCGCGTGACGCGTGCGCTGCGGCATTGAGCGAGCTGGATTATCGCGGCGCTCTCGCGGCGATTTGGGAGCGCGTGCGCGCGCTGAATCTCCACATCGAGCAATCCAAGCCGTGGGAGCTGGCGAAGCGCGATGATGCGACCGGCTTGGATTCCGTGTTGTACGAATTGTGTGAAGGCGTGCGCTGGATCGGGGCGTTGATCTATCCGTTCATGCCCGGCACAGCCCAGACGATCTGGAACTCACTCACTCAGAAAGGCAAGCCTGGCGACCGCTGGGAGCAGCAGCTTGTGTGGGGCGCACTCCCGCATGGAACCGCGACCACGATTCCGCTTGCGCTCTTCCCGCGCATCGACGTGCAAGACGCCGCGTCGTGAGGCTCGCCGACACCCACGCGCATCTCGACGGACCGGCATTCGCCGACGACTTGCCCGCGGTGCTCGAACGAGCGCGTGCGGCAGGCGTGCGAGCGATCGTCTCAGCTGGTCAAGATGAAGCGACGAGCCGTGCGACGCTCGAGCTCGCGCGCGCGCATCCGATCATCGCGCCGGCGGTCGGCGTACATCCCCACGAGGCCAAGACTGCCGGCGACATGGCGTGGCTCGAGAGGATGCTCGACGATCCCGCGGTCGTCGCTGCCGGCGAGATGGGGTTAGATTACCACTACGATCATTCGCCGCGCGACGTCCAGCGTGAGGTGTTAGGCCGGCAGCTTCACATGGCTGCTGAGCGCAACCTACCGGTCATCCTGCATTGCCGCGAGGCGGAGGAAGACCTCATCGCGGTGCTGCGCGAGCGGTTCGTGCACGGGCGTCTTGGCGTGGTGCACTGTTTCACTGGTACGTATGACGAGGGCATGCGGCTGGTAAACGATTTCGGGCTGTATCTCGGGATCGGCGGGGCGGTGACGTTCAAGAAAGCGACCGACCTGCAGGATGCCGCCGCGCGTTTACCGCTTGAGAATCTCGTGCTTGAGACCGATTGTCCATTTATGACGCCTGCGCCGTATCGCGGCAAGCGCAACGAGCCTGCGAACATAACGCTCACGTGCGTGCGTGTGGCTGAATTGCGAGGCGTGAGCCCTGCCGTCGTCGCCGAAGCGACGAGCGCGAATGCCGCAAGCTTATTCCCGAAGCTGGCAGTGCCGGCGTGAGCGCAGAGGACGCGCCGGTTCAAATCCGAGCGGCCACATCCGAAGACATCGCGGGCTGGAGCCGGCTGCGCAAGCTGTTGTGGCCTGAGATCGTCAACTCCGAGAATTTGTCCGAGTGCACTGCGATCCTCGGTGACGATTCATACGGCGTCTTTGTAAGCGAGTCCGATCAGCGTCTGACCGGTTTCATCGAAGTACGCCTGCGACCGTTCGCGGACGGATGCGACACGAGCCCGGTTGGCTACATCGAAGGTTGGTACGTCGAACCGGCCTCGCGGCGCAGCGGCATCGGCCGGCGATTGGTCGCCGCCGGCGAACAATGGGCGCGATCGCGCGATTGCGTCGAGATGGCCTCAGATGCGCTGCTCGAGAACGAAGACGGTCGTCGCGCGCACGAACATCTCGGCTACGCGGAAGTCGAACAGGCAGTCCGCTTCCGCAAGGACCTGCGAGCGACGCCCTAGAGCGCCGTCGCCCTGTGCCACATCGCATCGAAATCCGCGCGCAGCGAGGCGGCGCCGTCATCGAAATCGCTCGCTGTCGCAATGATGCCGATCTCGCGCGCTTCGTCGAGCCCGTTTCTCGTCAGGTTTGCAGAGCCAATGTAGATGCGATCGCCTGCATCGATGTACTTGTCGTGCAGATAGGAACCTGGTAGCGCTCGCACAGCGATGCCAGCATCGATAAGTTGGCGCGACGCGGATAGCGTCAATCCCGGCTCGCTCTTGACGATCACTTCATCGTGAAACCCGTCGCGGCTGCGCGCGATCAGAATTTGGACGATAGTGGAATCCGATAGGTCCTCGATCGCGATGCGCTCGTCGTGGCGCTCGGAAAGTAGTCCGGCAATTCGGTCTCGAGCGCTCTGTGTTGGTCCACTCACGACTCGCGTAGTCTGCGAAGGTGTGCCGTCGATCGACGACCCTATCGCTGATACATCTGAGGGCTCGTCGTCTTCGACGACGATCGCACCAGGTTCCTCATAGCCGCTGCGGTTCGGATTCGCGGTGGCGACAAACGCTCGCGAACCATCGACGACAGCCGCCTTCGCGTGTTCTAAAATTTGAGGATCTGCATCTGCGATCACGTGGATGCGATCGTCGAACCCTCGCTCATACCCAGCATACGTCCGGCGCACATGGTTATTATCCGGCTCGTGCACGCCGTGATGGTCATAGCGGCAGCGGTCCGCCTCAACGTGCACCGTGACGTTGATCCCGCGACGAGCAGCAGCATTGAGCGCGTCGATGATCGGCCCCGAGCGCGCGCGGGTACCCGTGCTCAGATCTCCGACGCTGTGAAACTGCGCGACAATCGACCGCTGCGCCGACGCGAACGCATCGCACAGCGTCGCGCACCCGCCCGCGCCGATCGTCGCATGCAACTGTGACACGTGCGACAAATCACGCGCGCCCGCAGCACCGTCAAGTGCACCGTCGCAGGCGCGCGCAAACGCAAAGCCAGGAAAGCCCCGAAAACCGTTCGAAGCGCCTCGAAGTGAGTGTAGAGGGTACCCAGCCTCAACCGGCCGGGGCCACAGCTGGCTATCTGCCCCAGAAGAGCGACGTGGTGCGCGACCTTTTCGATCGCATCGCAGCTCGCTACGACCGCGCGAACACCGCGATGACCGGGGGGATGGACGAACTGTGGCGGCGCGCCGCCATCGGGCAGCTTCACGTCGCAGACGACGCGCGGCTGCTCGATCTTTGCTGCGGCACGGGGGCGCTCGCCCGCGCGATGGCGCGCAAAGTGCCCGAGGGCTGCGTCGACGCGATCGACTTCAGCCCGAAGATGCTTGACATCGCCCGCGCACACGCTGGGCCGCGAAACATCGATTGGCATCAAGCAGACGTACTCTCGTTGCCTTTCGAGGACGCGACGTTCGACGGCGCCGCGATGGCTTTCTCGATGCGCAACATCGTCGACATCGGCGCCTGCCTGCGCGAAGTCGCTCGTGTGCTCAAGCCTGGCGCATCATTCGTCAACCTCGAGATCGGCAAACCTCCCAACGCGCTATGGCGGCGCATGTTCTATTTCTACTTCTATAACGTGCTGCCGGTCATCGGCGGCGCGGCCGGCGGCGACGCCGCGGCATATCGTTATTTGCCGCAATCGCTCGTGAGCTTTCCGGACGCAGACGCGCTGGCTGCGCTCTTCCAAGCTAACAAGTTTGCGCACGTACGATACGTCCGGCTGGCCGGCGGAATCCTCACTATGCACATCGGCACGACCGATCGCGCACCGAACGGCCACAGCACGAGCGCCATCAAGGACTTGCTCGCGTGATCGAGCAGTCGCGATCGTCCATTCACGACGTCGTCGAGCAGTTCGTACGCGAAGAGTTGTCGCAGGAGAACGCGCATATCGCGGGCGCTGTTTGGGCCATGCTCGATGCAGGCGGCAAGCAGCTGCGTCCGCGCATCACGATGCTGGCCGGTCGAGCAGTCGCGCCGTCGGCGCCGGACGATCCGGTGCTCGCCTCGTACATGGAGCTCATTCACGTTGCGACGCTCATCCACGACGACGTGCTCGACAATGCCGACGTCAGACGCGGACGCGCGTCGACGAACCGCGCGTACGGCAACCGCTTCTCCGTGCTTGCCGGAGACTATCTCTTCTCGTGGGTGTTCAAGAAGATCACGTTCGGCTACGCACCGCCGGTTCCGACGATTCTCGCCGCGATGCTGGCCGAGATCTGCAACGGTGAAGTCAAACAACTGCGGGCGGCGGGTGACCTTGCGATGACCGCGCAACGCTACCTCGAGATCATCGGCAAGAAGACCGCCGAGCTCTTCGGCTCGTGCGCCGAAGTGGGCGCGATCAACGCGTTGCTGCATGCGGGTCGTCCATCAGGCAACGCGCTACGCATGGACCCGCAGGTGCGTGCGTTGCGCGAATTCGGCCGGTTGTTCGGACTGGCATTCCAGATCCGCGACGACCTCTACGACACCGTCGCCACCGAAGCGCAACTCGGGAAACCCGCCGGCAGCGACCTGCGCGAGAAGAAGATGACGCTGCCGCTCATCTACGCACTCGAAGCCGGTGGCCCCCTCGTGCGCTCACGCGTCGAGCGGCTCTTCACCTTCGATGACGCCGGCGCCACCCAGGCCCAAGCCGCGCTCGATGAGGTCGTCGACAGCCTGCGCGAGCGCTCGGTGATCGAACGCACCGCCCAAACGATGCACGCGTACGCCGACGACGCACAGCGCGCGCTGACGTCGCTTCCGCCATCTGCCGCACGCGACGAGCTCGCCGGCCTCGCCCGCGATTTGAGCGCTTTTTCATCCTGACCCGGGGGACGCGTTTACGGTACCGCCGAACGTCAGGTAGGAAAGGAGCCTTCTAGCACATGTCCCCCATCTACGCCGTCATCGATGCGCCCATCATCGCCGTCATCATCGGCGCGGCGATCATCCTCTTCGGCGCCGAGCGGCTCCCGAAGCTCGCGCGCTCGATGGGGCAGGCCAAGCGCGAATTCGACTCCGCAGTCTCCAAGAGTCAGCAGCCCGAGCCGCCTGCCGCTCCTCCGCCCGCGCCGCCGAGCACAAGCACGGCGACGTCGAGCACGACGCCCGAGACACCATCGGGCCCGCCGGCCTCCACTCCGCCGCAGCAGTAGCGCGATCCGCCGTGCGCGCCGCGCGGCGCAGCCATCTATTATAATAGAAGGAACATGTCGACGCAGCTGCGCCCGCCGTCGCAAGCCACCGCAGCCCCTCGTCCCAACGACGAAGGCGAGATGACGTTCACCGAGCACCTCGCCGAGTTGCGCACGCGCCTCATCATCGCGATCGTCACCGTCGGCGTGCTTTCGCTCATCGCGTTCCCGCTGATGCCCAAGCTGCTCGTCTTGCTCGAACGATACTTCATCCCCGGTATTCAGCTGCACGTGTTCTCGCCGGCCGAGATCATCCGCGTGTACATCAAGCTATCGCTGCTGGTCGGCGTCGTTGTCGGCTTCCCGATCGTGCTCTACGAGATCTACGCCTTCGTCGCGCCAGCGCTCGACCGCCGCCTGCGCGCAAAAGTCATGTGGTACGCCATACCATCGCTTGGCATGTCCGTCGCCGGCATCGCGTTCTGCGGACTGATCGTATTGCCGCTCGTCCTGCGCGCACTCCTCAACATCACGCAAAACTCAGGATTGGTCGGCACGTACCAACTCGATCCCACGATCGGGTTCATCGTCATCTTGCTGGGCATCTTCGCAGTCATGTTTCAGCTGCCGATCGTGCTTGCGCTGCTCGCGAGCGTCGGCATCGTCAATTCGAAGATGCTGACGGATAAGTGGCGGCACGCGATGATCGCCATCCTCATCCTCGCAGGTATCGGCGCACCGGACGGAAACCCGCTCACTATGCTTCTCTTGGCCGCGCCGCTCGCCGGCCTGTACTTCGTCAGCATCATCGTCGTGCGGTTCACCGAGCCGCGGCTCGCCTCGCAAGAGAACCCCGCATGAGCGCTGGCTCCGCCGTTCGCGAGCGCAGTCTCTATGACCAGACGCTCGACGTGCTTTCCAACGTCATGTTTCCCGTCTTCGTCTTCGCGATATGGGCCGCGCTGACGCTCGTCGGCACCAGCGTCGATCAGAACATCCCGCCTGAGCAATACTATCAAGAGTATCCGGCGCCGATGGCCAACGCAATTTTGCGCCTGCACCTGACCAATGTCTTTCACTCCTGGCCGTACATCGCGCTCGTCCTGTTGCTGCTGCTCTCGATGTCGGTTTGCACGTTCCGCCGCGTGATCCCCAAGCGTTTTCCTAAAGATCGCGCGCTTCCGATCGAGAATTTCGGCTTGCACGCCGCGCGCGAGTCGTCACTCGATTTCGACACGACCGCTGACGCCGTAGAGGATTACGCGCGCCGGCGTGGCTTCAGCGTGCGCACGCAGACGATCGACGGCAATCGATGGGTGTTCGCGGACAAGCAGAAATGGGCTCGTTACGGTGTGCTCGTCGCGCACGTGGGGTTTGCCGTCATCGCGGTCGGCGCGTTCATCGGGTGGCTATGGGGTTATCGCGGTGAGCTGCAGATCTACCAAGGCCAGACCCTGAGCGTGCCACAAGCCGGACTGCTGGTCTCGTTGTCACGGTTCATCGGCCGCTTCGAGCCGGTGCAAACCAAAGCGGGCACCGTCTACCAGGCATCGCGCTTCCAATCCGATGTCCACGTCATCGGCCCTGGCACGGACGCGCAGCCGAGCATTCTCGTCAATCATCCATTCATCACCGCCGGCTCGGTATATCTCTACCAAGCATCGTACGGGTACGGAGGCAATCTTCAGATATCGCGCAACGGAAAGCCCGTGACGCTGCCGGACGTGAACGGCCGTCTAAGTCCCCAAGACGTCGTGTTGCTGCCGGGCACGAGCCGCGTGATCGAATACGGCACGATGCTCGGTCCATCGGATCCATCGCAAGCGCCTGCGGGCGTACCGCTGCCCAAAGCCGACACGTATGCGCTGTGGCTTTTCCACGATCAGATCCCGACCACACAACGGCCGATCTTGCTGCCGGTCGGCGCGTCGTATGACATCGGCGACGGGTACACCATGAAAGCGCTGCCGCCGGTCGCGTGGTCCGGTCTCACGTATCGATTCGATCCAGGTGAAGGATGGGTCGGCGCCGGCGCGCTCATTCTCACTGCCGGCTTCGTGATGGCGCTGTTCTTCATGCCGATCAAGCTTTACGCGCGCGTGCGACGGACCGACGCCGGCCCTGTCGTGGATGTCGCTGCGACGACGACCAAGGGCAACGCGATGTATGAGGATGACTTCGAAGCGCTGGTGAACGGGTTGACGGACCGGCTGCGTGCGCCCGCGAGCGGCACCATCGGCGAAACGGTGAATGCCTATGCCTAGCGACTACACCCAATACAATACAAACGCAGCGGCGTTGATGGACGCGCATGTCGCCGCCTACATGTCGTGGTATGAAGCGGCCGTCGTTCTGTATCTGATCGCCGCACTCGTGTTCGCCGGTTATTGGTTCTTCCGCAGCTGGACGCCGATCGCCGCCGGTATCGTCTTCGCGTCGCTGGGCATCATCGCGCAGACCATCAGCCTGGGTCTACGCTGGCACTATAGCGGCCACGTTCCGTGGAACGATTTGTTCGGTTCGCTGTCGGTCGTCTCGCTGTTCACCGCGGTGCTCTTCTTGATCTTCGGCGCGCGCTATCGCATCTGGTTCGCAGCGCCGCTCGCGTTCCTGTTCTCGGATGCACTGCTAGCATACGCGAAGGGCTGGAACAAAGGGCTCGAACCGCTCGTTCCGTCTCTTCAGAGCAGCTGGATCTACATCCACGTGCCGGTCGTGCTCGCCTCATACGCGGCATTCTTGATCGGCTGCGTGCTCAGCATCTTGTACCTGTTCAAGAAAGCGGACGAGGACCGCATCGTGCGGGCCGCAGGTCAGTCCGTGGGCGCCGCGGTTTCGACGCAGACCGCTGATCTCGACATCGCACGGCCGCGTTGGCTCGCATGGCTCGACGCCCTGCCTGCGTCGTCGAAGCTCGATGTCGCCGCGTATCGCGTCAACTCGGTCGGCGAGATCCTGCTCACCGCAGGCATCATCCTGGGGGCGCTGTGGGCGCACGTGTCGTGGGGCAGTTACTGGCAGTGGGATCCGAAGGAGACGGCAGCGCTGGTCAATTGGATCGTCTACGCTGCGTATGTCCATCTCCACACGAAGCCGTCGATGCGTGGAACGATCACCGCGTGGGTCTCGATCATCGGTTTTGCGACAGTGCTCTTCAGTTATTTCGCGGTCAACATCGTGATCAGCGGCTTGCACTCGTACAAGTGAGACGAGCATGAATTTCAAAGCGCTCGCAGCCATCGCTCAAGCCATTGGGGCGGTTGCATTCGGCGCAATGGCGATCGGCGCGTTGGCGGTCGGAACGATGGCGATCGGGGCCTTGGCTGTGCGCCGCCTCGCGGTCCGCGACGGCGCGATTGAGAACGCGAGCCTCGGTACGCTGACAATCGACGAGCTGGTCGTGAAGCGCTTGCGCGTCGAAGAGCTGAGCGTGAGTAAGACGCTTGCATTGCCCGAGCCGCCCAAACGTCTTGCGCCCGCCGCGCGCACGCCGAAAAAGCGCAAAGCGTAGCCAAACCGTTACTTGTTGGTGATCAGCCACATGTTGGGAAGGCGCTCCAGAATGCGGGCATGGATGCCCTTTGCCTGTAGGTCCGCGTACTCGTAGGGGACGATGAGAGCGTAGACCCGCGCATCCCCCCGCAGGAGCGCATCGGCGTTCTCTTTTTCCGTCTCGGTGCGCAGGAAATAGATCGGCCCGGCGTCGGTATAGAAGAGCAGCGAAAAGCCGCCATGCACCCCGGTGATCGCGATCTTGTCGCCCGGTTGCCACAGCGATTGGATGTGATGCGCCATCGCTTTCATCGGTTTGCGCGCCTCAAGGCCCGGTAAGATCGCGAGCACGAGCGCGCTCACGACGCCGGCCATCATCAGCGTGAGCCCAAGCGGCGCGATCCACGCGCGCCTCAACACAAGCGTGAACACAACCGTGGCAATGGCGGCTGGCACGACTACCCAGCCCAGCAGCGAAAGTGGGGCGGCGAGTTGCGCGACGTCACCGAGGCGCTGCATCTGCACGTACACGACGATCGCGACCGTCAACAGCACAAGCGCAAGCGGCAGCATGATAAGCGCGCCACGCAGGCTGCGCAAGTCATTGCGCTCGATCGCATGCCCGACCAGATCCCCGACGAGGATCGACAGCGCCGGAAAAATCACGGCCAGATAATTCGGCAGCTTCGTTTGAGCGACCGAGAAGAACACGAACGGCACTGCTGCCGCGCACAACAAGAAGATGTCATCGCTCGTGCGAGCGCGCCACGCTTCTTTAATCGCTTTCGGTAAGAAGGCGACATACGGAAAAAACCCGAGCAGCAGGATCGGGAGATAATAGTAGACCGGACCCGGTTGATTCTCGAACGGGGTGACGTAACGGCTGAACGTCGAGCGACCGATGTATTCCGCCAAAAACGCGCTGCCGTGAAGCCCCGTTTGCAGCGCGAACCACCAGCCTGCGACGATCAAGAAGGCAACGGTACCGGCAACCCACGGCATCGCGCGAATCGAACCGAACAAGACGGCTCGGCGCTCACGGCCGACACACGCGTACCAGACGACCAGCGTCAGCACCGGCAGCACGATCGCGACCGGGCCTTTGACCATCACGCCGAGGGCCGCCGCAAACACCGCGATCCAAAACGCGCGCCGGTCGCGGTCGCGCAGCGCAAAGAATGCCCACAGGGTTGCGACGGTCATGAAGAATAGCAACATCGTATCGAGGATCGCAAGGCGCGCGAGCACGATGTACTCAAGGCTGGTCGCCAACGCGAGGCCGCTGATGATGCCGGCCGCTTCGCCGTACAGACGCCGGCCCGCGAGATACGTCGCGACGACGCCGGCGACGCCGAACAGCGCGCTCGGCAGCCGCAATGAAAACTCGTTCAGGCCGAAGATCAGCGATGCAAGACCGGCGGTCCACATCCACAACGGCGGATGGATGTACCACGGCGCGTAGTTGTAATGCAACGACACCCAGTCGTGCAGCACGAACATCTCTTTGACGACTTCGCCGTACGTCGGCTCGCTGTTATCCCACAGGCTGCCGTTGCCGAGTCCGAGGAAGAACAGCGCGGCGACAAGCGCCAACGCGCACGCTCGAACGACGACGATTGATAACGACGAGCCGCGCGCTTGTGACATCACCATCAGTCGTCACACTGTTGCGGCACGCGCGGTCGCGTTCTCCTGTTCGCACCCGGCACGCGGGCTCCAAAGGAGCCTCTTTTTGTCGCCTTGAAGCGGCCAATTCCATGCCGACTGTCACCGCTGTACGCGTCGCGACACGTCCAAGCGCGCTCGCGCTCGCACAGGCGCAGGTGGTGATCGACTTGCTCCATGGCATGCACGACGATATCATCTTCAGCACGATCAAGGTCAGCACGCGCGGCGACAAAGACCAAGAGCGCTCGCTGGCGTCGATCGGCGGCGATGGCGTGTTCGTGAAAGAACTCGAGTCGGCGCTGCTCGCAAACCACGCCGATATAGCCGTCCACTCGATGAAAGACATGCCGACCGAGCTGCCAGCCGGCGTGCGGGCGGGCGTCGTGCCGATGCGCGGCGATGCGCGCGACGTGCTGCTCTCGCGCGACAATATCCACAAGACGATCTCTAGCCTGCCGAACAACGCGGTCGTCGGCACGAGCTCGCTGCGCCGCGCGGCGCAGATCCACGCGCGCAAGCCACAAGTCGAAATCAAAGAGTGCCGCGGCAACATCGACACCCGCATCCGCAAGCTGCTCGACGGACAATACGACGCGATCGTGATCGCGCTAGCAGGCGCGCAACGCTTAGGCCTCCCCGCGGAAGTCGGCGAAGGCAGTCCGATTCCGCTCGAAGAGATGGTGCCGGCAGTCGGTCAGGGTGCGCTGTTCGTGCAGTACCGCGAATCCGACGCCGCGATGCGAGAACTGCTCTCACCGCTGAACGAGCCGCTGAGCGCGATGGGCGTCGCGATCGAGCGGGCGTTTCTCATGCGCATGGGCGGAGGTTGCGCCGTGCCGGTTGGGGCGAACGCGAGCGTCTTCGGAGATCGGTGGCTGTTCCACGCGTTCGCCGGAAGCGTCGACGGCAAGCATGCGATGCGGCGCGACGCCGAAGGCATCGCCCGCGATGAAGCCGACGCGACGGCCGCTGTCGAAGACATCGCCGACGAGATGCTCGAATCTGGCGCCCGCGCAGTGCTCGCGGCGCACAAGGGGGGATGAGCACGATGCGACGGATCATGCCGGCCGCGCACGAACAGCCTGACATACCCGCGCCGGTGGAACGGCCGCGGCGATTGCGGCGCGGCGCTGCGATACGCGCGCTGATCGCGGAGCACGCGGCACGCGTCGACGATCTCATCGAGCCAATGTTCGTCGTGCCGGGGACCGGCGTGCGCACCGAAATCTCCTCGATGCCCGGGGTTTACCACCAATCGGTCGACCGCGTGGTCGAGGATGCACGCGCGGCGCACGAGGTCGGCATTCCAGGCGTTATTCTATTCGGCATCCCCGAGCGCAAGGATGACGCCGCATCCGGTCTGACGGATCCGAGCGGTCCCGTGCAGCGCGCTGCGGCCGCGCTCAAGCGCGCGATTCCGGATCTCCTCGTGATTGCGGATCTGTGCGCGTGTGAGTACACATCACACGGTCACTGCGGTTTACTCGACGCGTCGAATAACATCGACAACGATCGCACGCTCGAGCTGCTGGCAGCCGGAGCGCTGTCGCTGGCGTCGGCCGGCGTCGACGTGGTCGCGCCATCGGACATGATGGACGGGCGCGTGCGCGTGATTCGCAGTGCGCTTGACGCGCGCGGTTTTTCGGAGACAGCTATCCTTTCATATGCGGTCAAGTATGCATCGGCGTTTTACGGTCCGTTCCGTGAAGCTGCGGCGTCCACGCCTGAGTTCGGCGATCGCCGCACGCATCAGATGGATCCGCCTAACGCGCGCGAGGCCGTGCGCGAGGCCACGCTCGACGTGGCCGAAGGCGCCGACATCGTGATGGTCAAGCCGGCGCTGAGCTACTTAGACGTCGTGTTGCGGGTGCGCGCCGCGGTCAACGTGCCGGTCGCCGTGTACAACACGAGCGGCGAGTATTCGATGATCAAGGCCGCGGCGGCCAAAGGCTGGATCGATGAGCCACGTGCCGTCGACGAGATCCTGGTCTCGTGCAAGCGCGCGGGTGCGGATTTGATCATCACCTACTTCGCGCGCGAGGCGGCCACGCGTATGTCCGGGCGAGCCGGCGGATCCGGCGCGTGACGTGGTGAGCGCGCGCGATCGCGCCACCATCGTCCTGCTCGCGGGCGGACCCGCGACGCGCTTGCCCGGGAAACTCGCGTTGAATGTCGAGGGCGAACCCATGTTGGTGCGTTCTTTCCGGCGTCTCACGACGGAAGGCTGGCCGTGCGTGATCTCATCTCGTGCGGCGCTTGCCCCAGCGACGGCAACGGCGCTCGCCGGCGTGCCGGTGGTTCTCGATGAGCTGTCCGACGCGGGGCCGCTCGGCGGCCTTCTGAGCGGAGCGCGCGCAGCAGCCACCCCGCTCGTCTTCGCGGCCGCGGCCGATATGCCGAATCTGAGCGCCACCTTCGCGTTACGGCTGCTGGCCGCATATGACGCGATGGATGTCAAGCCAGACGCTGTATTGCCGACTTGGGCTGACGGTCACGTAGAGCCGCTCGCAGCGCTGTACGAACGCGCTGCGCTGATCAAGCGCGCGGGCGCGGCGCTGCGCGCGGGCAAACGCAAAGTCACATCATGGCTGGACGGTGCGACCGTGCTCGCATATCCACTGACTAGTTCTGATGAAATAGAGTTGCTCAACGTGAACACGCCGGCCGACTACGAACGCGTCTCGTCGGGCGGGGCCAGATGAATCTCAAACGCTCGCAAGCGCTCTTCGAAGCGGCCTCACGCGTCATCCCGGGCGGCGTGGACTCACCGGTGCGGGCGTTTCGCTCGGTCGGCGGCACTCCGCTGTTCGTCGCTCGCGGCGAGGGCTCGCGGATCTTCGACGCCGACGGACATGAGTTCATCGACTTTGTCGGCTCGTGGGGTCCATTGATCTTTGGCCACGCGTTCCCGCCGGTGATCGCGGCGATCGAGCGCGCGGCGCGCATGGGCACGTCGTTCGGCGCCTCGACTGCGCTTGAGGTCGAGCTCGCGGAGCTGATCGTGCAAGCGATGCCGTCGATCGAGCAAGTGCGCTTCGTCAACTCCGGGACCGAGGCGTGCATGAGCGCCGTGCGCCTCGCACGCGCGTTTACTCGCCGCGACAAGATCATCAAATGCGCCGGAAACTATCACGGTCACGCGGACAGCATGCTCGTCTCGGCTGGATCGGGTGCGCTCACGCTCGGCGTCCCCGACTCTCCCGGTGTGCCCGCGGCCGCCGCGGCGGACACGATCGTCGTGCCTTACAACCATCCGATCGCGCTCGAGCGCGCATTCGATCAAGCCGAAGACATCGCGGCCATCATTCTCGAACCCGTCGCCGGCAACATGGGAGTCGTCGCGCCGTTGCCCGGTTTCTTAGGTGCCGCGCGCGATCTGAGCGCACGACACGGTGCGCTGCTTATCTTCGATGAGGTGATGACAGGTTTTCGTCTCGGCTACGGCGGCGCGCAGGCGCGTTTTGACATCCAGCCCGATCTGACGTGCTTGGGCAAGATCATCGGCGGCGGCCTACCGGTCGGCGCATTTGGCGGGCGCGCGGAGATCATGGCGCGACTGGCGCCGGTCGGTGACGTGTACCAAGCCGGCACGCTCTCCGGCAATCCACTCGCGATGTCAGCCGGCATTGCACAGCTCCGCGCGCTGAAGGAAAGCGACGTGTACGACCGGCTCGAGAGCAGCGGTGCCGCACTGGAAGCCGGTCTGTCACGCGCGCTCGCTGATGCGGGCATGCCCGCGCGCATCGCGCGCGTCGGCTCGATGTGGACGATCTTCTTCACGCGCGACCCTGTGGTCGACCTCGACAGCGCCAAGGGCGCTGACGTCGCGACCTACGCACGTTTCTTCCACGCGATGCTCGAGCGCGGCATCTACTTGCCCCCATCGCAGTTCGAAGCAGCGTTCATCAGCCTCGCGCACAGCAAGGCCGACATCGAGCAGACGGTTGCGGCGGCACGTGAGTCGCTCGGTGCCGCGGCAGCGTAGAGCGAAGGACTCGCGCGCACTCAGCCTTCCTCGTCTATTTTTGTATCACCGCGCGCTCGAAGATGCTGTGCGCGAAGGGACGTCGGTCGTCACTTCCGGTGGGCTTGCGCGGCGCGTCGGACGCGGCGTCTCCTCGACGCAAATCCGCAAGGATCTTTCCTATCTGGGGTCGTTCGGCCGCCGCGGCCAGGGCTACGACGTGGTGATGCTGGTGCGCACGCTGGCGCGCGTGCTGGGACTCGATCGCGATTGGCGTATCGCAATCGTCGGCTTCGGGTATCTCGGCCACGCGCTCGCGACCTTCTTGGAATATCGCGAAGAGAAGTTCCACATCGCCGCGATCTTCGACGTCGCGAAAGGATTGGTCGGCACGCGTTGGCACGGCGTGCGCATCAGCCACGTCGACGATTTGGAAAAGGTGCTGCCGGTGCTCGATTGCGGCATCGGCGTTATCGCGGTTCCTGCACCGGAGGCGCAAGCCGTCGCACTCCGCCTTGTCAAAGCGGGGCTTGGAGCCATCCTGAACTTCGCGCCTGCGACGCTGCGACTTCCGTCGCGCGTCGCGGTGCGCTCGATCGATCTTGCATCCGAGCTGTCGATTCTCACACACCATCTTTCACGCGCGGGTATATGATGTGATACGCTACTCTTGTCGACAGCGCGTGCGCAGCGGCGCCCGCGTGAGCCAGGGAAGGCCGTCCCCGAGCCGAAAAGCTGGCACTCCGCAGAACAGCCGAACGCAAAGCGAGACCTTGTGCCGATCGTCGTCATTGGCCTAAGCCACAAAACCGCACCCGATGAGGTGCGCAATCGCCACGCGTTTCCGCCCGAACGCATCGGGCAGGCGCTTGGCGCTTTGCGCGACTATGCCGCAGTGCGCGAAGCGGCGATCGTGTCGACCTGCAACCGCCTCGAGATCTACGCCGATGTCTCGGACTTCGAGTCGGGCGTCGAGCAGATCAAGGATTTTCTCACGACCTACCGGCGCATGCGCGTCGAGGATTTCGACAAATATTTGTACACGATGCTCGGAGCGGAGGCCGTAGAGCAGCTGTTGCGCGTCGCATGCGGGCTTGACTCGATGCTGGTCGGCGAAGAGCAGATCGTCGGCCAGGTCAAAGACGCGCTGACGACCGCGCAGCGTGCGCGGGTAACCGGACCGCATCTTGATAGACTGTTCAGGACTGCGCTCGAGACCGGCAAACGCGCGCGTACGAAGACACGCATCGGCGCGGACGTCGTGTCGCTCGGCGCCGCTGCGGTAGAACTCGCGACACGGCACTGTGACGTGAAGCGCGCTCGCGCGCTCGTCCTCGGCGCTGGCAAGATGGGCACGATCGTCGCTCGGCATCTGCACGCGCGAGGCGTCGCCCAGCTCACGATCGTCAATCGCACGCTGGCGCGCGCGCAACGGCTCGCTGCTTCGCTCTCGGCGAAATCGGCATCGCTCGCGGCGCTGCCGGAGTCGTTGGGAAACGCCGACCTACTCATCACCGCGACTGGCGGCGGAGCGCATCTTGTAACGGCACCGATGGTCGCCAGCGCGCTCGCGCACAACGGTGGACGAATGCTTGTCGTCGACATCGCGGTCCCCAACGATGTCGAGCCGAACATCGCGGCGCTGCCCGGCGTCACATTGTATCAAATCGGGGATCTGCGCGAGATCGTCGATGCGACGCTCGACGACCGCAAGACCGAGATTCCCGCAGTCGAGGCGATCGTCGCCGAACGCGTCGCCGGCTACATCCGCTGGTATCAGTCGCGCGCGGCCGCACCGCTCATCGCGACGCTGCGCACGAAAGCTGAAGACATCCGTCGCGCTGAGCTCGGCCGTTTGTTCGCGCGCCTCCCCGAACTAGACGACCGGCAGCGCGAGCTGATCGCGGGCATGAGCGTGTCCATCCTTAACCGTTTGTTGCACGCGCCGATGACTAGGCTGCGCGAAACCGCTGCCGACGGCACCGAGATGTCCGACGCGGATCTCGCGGCGCGTTTTGCGGATCTTGCCGGGTTGGGCCAGCAGCTCGAAGCACAACTGTCTCGCGCGCTGCGGCCGCCGGAGTTGCGCGCCGGCGATCGCTGACCGATCGCCATGAGGGCGCCGCTCGCGGGAGTACGCGTGCTGCTGACGCACCCGGCCCGCACCGCCGACCAACTCGATCCATTATTGCGCGCAGACGGCGCTGACGTCGCATGCATGCCCTTGATCGAGATCATCGCGCCGCCGGATCCCGCGGCGCTGCAAGCCGCCGTCGACGCTGCGGCTGAAGCCGATTGGGTCGTGTTCACCAGCGTGAATGGCGTGGAGGCGTTCGCTCGCCTTCGTGACGCGCCGCTGCCGGCGAGCACCGCAATCGCGGGAATCGGTCGCGCAACGGCACGCGCGGTTGAAGAAGCGCTCGGCAGGCCGGCAGATCTCGTTCCGGTGCGCGCTGATGGCGAAGGACTCGCGGAAGAGCTCGTGTCGCGAGCGCGCAAGAATGCTCACGTGTCTGTCTTCGCGGCGCTCGATGCGCGGCCGGTACTCGTTAATCAGTTGCGCACGGCCGGCATGCGTGTCGAGCCGGTCGTGGCGTATGCCACGCGCCCGTGCATGCCACCCGACCTCGCGCGAACGGTAGCGTCTGCGGAGATCATCGTGTTGACATCCGGATCGGCGGCGCGGGCGCTAGCTGATGGCCTTGCGGGCGATCCCGGCCTCGAAGCGCTCGCCGGGAAATCGATCGTGTGCATTGGTCCTGTGACGGCTGCGGCGGCCGGCGAGGCCGGCATCGCGGTCGCCGCCATTGCGCACGAACCTTCGTCTCAAGGGCTGCGCGACGCGATTCGCACCTGCGCTTAGCCGATAACTCAAACATACGTGCGGAGCAACAGCGTCGGAAAGACGTGTGTGCTAGACATACCGCAAGACTCTCACGGGGCATACGCCAATACGTTCGGCCCCTAGACGCCATCGCTCGTCAGTTCGAGGTGCCTCTAATGGCTGTTGAGATTTACCCTGCGTCGGCGCAGCCCAATGCGTTCGACGAACTCATACGCACCGTCGGACAACGGCGCGATGAGCCGCACCCGTGGGTCGACGTCGGCACGTATCCGTGGGCAGAAGAAGATTTCTCATCGCGGTACGTACGGCGAGCGAACTACCAGCAGTTGTACGGCATGCAAGAAACCGGCGACGAGGTTGAGGACATCATCGGGCACCTGAAGCCGCCCGTCAAAGCTCGCTTGCTCGATCTGTGCGCAGGCAACGGGCGTCACGCGATCGCGATGGCGCTGCGCGCTTACAAGATGACCGGCATCGACATCGGGCCCGGCCCGGTCTCGCTCGCGCGCGATACCGCGCGCAATCTCGGGTTGGGCATCGACTTCCGCCAACTCGACGTGCTTCACATCTCGTTTGAAGATGCATTCGATGGCGCATACATGACGTGCGCCGGCCTCTCCGATTTCAGTCCCGACGACGCGCGTACAATGCTGCAGTTGGTCGAGCGCTCGCTCGTGCCTGGCGGCACGTTCGTCGGGGAATACGCGGACGCCGCAGTAGCTCCGGCGCAGCGGCGCGGGTGGCAGTTCGTACAGGCTGAGTCGTCGCTATTCTTAGACGTGCCGCATCTGCAGCTCGATGAGCGCTCCTTCGACGCGCAAAGCGGAGCCGAAGTCGAGCGCGCCTATCTCGTGCCGACAGACGGGCGTACGCGCGCGTTCACGCGCTGCCGCCAGTACTACACCGAAGCCGGCATCCGCGATCTGCTCGAATCCGCGCGCTTTGAGGTTGTCGCGATCGCGCAGGGCAGCGCGCCCGGATTGCGCAGGGTGGTCGCGAAGAAGACTTAGCGGCTGACGAGCGGGTTCGGGTACGACGAGTTCAGATATTTGAACTGGCCGCCCGTGAATTGGTAGAAGTACACGATCGGGTTGGCGGAATCGCCGCCGCGCACGAAGCTGTAGTTCCCTAGAATCGTCGGGAAGGACCCGACTTGGAGCTGGCGCACGATCGCCGACGGGTCGCCGGAATGCGCTTGCACTGCTGCGGCCATCGCGATCTGCGCCGCGACGAATCCCATCAGCGCGAACGAGGTCACCTGTTGACCGAAGCGCGCCTGATAGTCGCGCAAGAACAACGACGCGGTCGGCATGAGTTGAACCGGCGGCACGCACGAGCTCACGATGAGCGATTCGGCTGAAGTTCCCGCTGCTTTCATCGCGCGGTCGTCGTAGAGGGCTTGCGTGCCCATCACCTGCGCAGTCACGCCCGCGGCACGGAGCGCCGCTAACGCCGTACCCATGTCCTTGCCATTGCCCGAGATGTACACGACATCGGGCGCGTACGCCACGACCTGCGCGACGACGTCCTTCAGATTGCTCTCGTCGTACTTGATCGCGAAGTCCTTCGCGGCAAGCGCAGTGCCGGCGCTCGCATAGTCCATAAACCCGCCGCCCGCGTCGGCGCCGTAATCGGTCTGCTGATAAACGACGGCAGCCTTTTTCGCATGCAGCCTCCGTTCGGCGTAGCGCGCGGCTTGCTGTCCTTCGGTGATATCTGTTGGACACAGCCGGAAGATATCGTTATCTCCGGTGCGCGTTTCGGCAGCCTGCGGTGACGTCGGGATGATGAGCGGCATGTTTTTGTTGTGGTACTCCGGGATCGACAGCAGCGTCTCTTCAGCGCCGACGTGGCCGATGACGATGGCCGTCTGGGGATCGACCATCGAAAAATCGGCCTGCTGCTGTGCGACGCCGGGGTCGCCCTGATCGTCGAACGAGTGGAAGACGAAGCCGAAGTCGGCCAAATTGCGCCGTTCGTTGAACTGGTCGATCGCGAGGTTCATGCCGTTGGAGAGCTGGATGCCATACGCTCTCTGATCGCCGGACAATGGCGCGACCAGCGCGATGCCGACGATCTTCGCGTACGGCGGAAAGTCCGCGCTTGCGGGCGCCGCACCGATGACAATGAGCAGCAATCCAGCGATCCACGCCCGGACGATTGATGACGACATCCTGTTTCTTTCTCTCACGATGAACCGAGCGATGACTGCACGACCAGCAACGAGGCCGCAGTCGTCGCCAAGAAGATGACCGAAAAGGTCATGTTGGCGTTGAAAACCGCCGCGTTCAGCGCAAACACGTCCCCTGCGCGCCGGCGGATGAGCACTGCTTCGTACACGACGAGCGCGATTCCGGCGGCCAGCCCAAACCAATAAAGCGGGTGCGCGCGGACGATAACTCCCAGCCAAGCAAGCAAAGCGAGCATCGCGGCATGCAACACCAGCGGCACATTGCGTCCGGCGGCAGTCCCGAAGCGCGCCGGAATCGAGCTGATACCCTCACGCACGTCAAAATCGTAGTCCATCAGCGCGTAGAGAATGTCAAAACCCGCCACCCATAGCGTCACTGCCAGGAACAAGATCAGCGACGGCCATTCGAAGCGCCCGGTCACCGCCAGCCAGCCACCGAGCGGAGCGAGCGCGTCGACCGCGCCCAAAAAGAAATGCACGCTCCACGAAAAGCGTTTGACAAACGGGTAGATCACGAGCAGCAACGCGCCCAGCGGCACGAGCATCAGACAGAGCGGATTGAGCTGCCACGCCGCAACCGTCAGCACCGCGATGCCAGCGATCACCGCGATGACCATGACCGAAGCCGGCAGTTCGCCGGTCGCGAGCGGACGCGACGCGGTGCGCGGATTGCGCGCGTCGATGCGGGCATCGATCAGCCGGTTTGCCGCCATCGCGGCGGTGCGGGCGCCGAGCACGGCAAGCGTGATCAACACGAGCGTGCGCAGCGTCGGCAGACCGCCTTGCGCCAACAGTGCCCCTGCGTACGCGAACGGCAGCGCGAACAGCGTGTGTTCCGGTTTGATGTCGCGGATGAAGGCGCGCACGGCGTTCACGCGTGCGGTTCCGTGATGCCGTACTCGCGCCAGCGCGCGCTGACAAGCTCTTTCACCGCATCGCTCATGATGATGTCCGGCGGCCACTGCCGCGTGTAGCCTTCTTCCGCGCTCTTGCGCGTCGCATCGATGCCGAGCTTCGTCCCCAAGCACGGCAGCGGGGCCGCATGATCGAGCGCATCGACCGGTCCTGGCGCGAGCACGAGGTCGCGGCCGGCGTCGACGTTGTTGAGCGTCGCCCACGCGACGTCGCGCACGCGTTGCACGTCGACGTCAGCGTCGACCACGATGATGTTGCGCGTCAGCATCATCATGTGTCCAAGGCCCCAGAGCGCGTACATGACTTTCTTGGCCTGTCCTGGATAGCGCTTGTGGATCGACACGATGACGAGATTTTGGAATCCACCTTCGACAGGGAAATTATAGTCCACGACTTCGGGCAGCATCTGCTTGAGGACAGGCAAGAACAAACGCTCGGTCGCCTTGCCCAACCACGCGTCTTCCATGGGCGGCTTGCCGACGATCGTCGTCCAGTAGATCGGGTCGCGCCGCCGCGTCATGCAGGTGACGTGGAAGACCGGATAGTCGTCCGCGAGCGAATACACCCCGGTGTGGTCGCCAAACGGCCCTTCGCGGCGCAACTCGTCGTTGTCGACGTATCCCTCGAGTACGAAGTCCGCGTTCGCCGGTACTTTGAGGTCGACAGTCTTGCATTGCACCATCGGAACGCCGGTGCCGCGCACAAATCCGGCCAACAGCATCTCGTCAAATCCGGACGGCAGCGGTGCGCTTGCCACGTAAGCCAGCACTGGATCCCCGCCGAGCGCGACTGCGACCGGCATCCTGCTGCTCGCGCTCGCTTCGTCTTGATGTTCGCGCCCGTGCTTGTGCCGCTGCCAGTGCATGCCTGTCGTGTGCCGATCGTAGATCTGCATGCGATACATGCCGACGTTCTGCGTTCCCGTGTGCTCGTTCTTTGTGAACACCAACGGCAACGTGATGAATGGGCCGGCGTCCATCGGCCAGCAGGTCAAAACCGGCAAGCTGCGCAGATCGACGTCGTCACCCGAGACGACCACGTCCTGACATTGTGCCGAACGCACCGTTTTGGGTCCGATGCCCAAGAACTCGCGCGCTTCGAGCAGCCGTCCCAACGGCGGTCCGCCGCCTGGTTTGACCAGATCGAGCACGCGCGAGACCTTCTCGCCAAGTCGGTCGAGCGATGGGACTCCAAGCGCCATCGACATGCGGCGTTCCGACCCGAGCGCGTTGATGAGCAGCGGGAAGTCTGATCCCTTGACGTTTGTGAACAGCAGGGCGCTGCCGCCGTCGGGCCGCTTGACGCAACGGTCGGCGATTTCGGTGATCTCGAGGTGCGGATCGACTGGGACGCTGATCTCGCGCAGTTCGCCCGCGGCGCGTAAGGCGTCCACGAACGATCTAAGCGTATCGAACACGGCTTGCGCCTTTTCTAGGGGCCTCCGGGAAAGCCTCGCCTCGCCTGTCTGATGCCGCGCCGGCGCCGCGTCGTAAGGACGTGATGGTGCTATTGGTTGGGTCTCCACGTAACGAGGTCGCAATGAAACCGTCGTATGGGCAGGCGGGTATCATCCGTCGATCGTTAGCGTTCGTTGGACAGCCAGAGGCGAGCGCGGACGACCACAATTGTACCGAATCAAGGGACATAAGTACTAATCGGGAAACTATCTTGCAATTTACTGTAAGCCACGTTATTATTAGGCGGTAAACAGTACGGTGGCCAACGAACCTCCCGTGCGAGACGTTCCCAAGGGCAGTTAAAATGATGCGGATCGAATTGACTCAACTCCGAAATGGTGCCGACGCGCATGTCGCGTTGATCGGTGATCTGGACGATTCCGGCGGAAAAGCCGCCCGCCGTCAACTGGCGCGCGCGGTCGAAGCAGGTAGAATCAACCTGACGATCGACCTCGACAGCGTCGGCACGCTCAACTCAAGCGGCCTGGCGGCGTTGATCGCGACGCTGCGCAAAGCGCGCAATCGCGGCGGCGACGTGCGCGTGAGAGCATCGCAGCCTCATATCCGGCGCATCATGGAGCTGACCGGATTGTCGCGTGTGTTCCACGTTACCGACGCGCCTGCAATGGCGGCTGCCACCGCGGCTTAAATCGACGGCGATCGCCCACGGCGGTTCGCCGTGAGCCGTGCGTGAACTCGAATCGTAAAGCGACCCGGTACACCGGGTCGCTTGCGTTTTAATGTGACGTTAACGGAGGACGGTTTTCAAGCTGGTGTAACAGCGCCGCACGATCCAAGCTTTGCGTCACTGAGGAGTTTCAGATGCGCCGCATGTTCGCAAGTCTTCTGGTGTTGTTTTTGCTTGTCGGGATTTCAAGCACATCGCCCGCGCAGAGCGCCGACGACACGCTGCTCAAGAACCTGCGGACTCACGTCAAGCACGTGTTCATCATCTATCAAGAGAATCGTTCGTTCGACTCTTATTTCGGCACGTTCCCGGGCGCCGAGAATCTCACCACCGCGCTTGCGCGCCAGCACGGCTTCAAGGAATACGACGCGCTCGGCAACCAGTGGGTCACGCCGTTTCGCATCGTCGATCCCGATCTCGCTGACGCCGATCATTCGCGCCCGGCGCTCTACACGCGTGTGGACGACGGCAAGATGGACCTCTTCATAAGCGACGAGGAGCTTCGCATGCTGCGCGCCGGGGCGTCGCGCGAGGACGCACAGCGCGTCGGCCTGCTCACGATGGCGTACGAGGATTGCGACACGATTCCGTTCCTTTGGAAATACGCTCACTCGTTTGCTCTCTACGACCACTTCTTCCAGGCGATGTACGGGCCGTCAACGCCGGGCAACATCGACATTATCGCCGGCCAATCGGGTCAGACGATGGTGGCGCGGTATCCGGGCAGCGCGGTCGCACCCAACAACGTCGGACCAGGCGCGCCGATCGTCAACGACGTCTATCCGGCGTACGGTCCCTACCATAACGGCTCGCCCAAAGTCACCCAGCTCGATCAGACGTACGCAACGCTGATGCTCAGCCTCGCCGGAAAAGACGCGGGTGACCTCGTCAAAAACGACACGACGGACATCCAGCACGACATCGCGCAGCTCGGCGCGAGCGGTGCGCAGCCGATCGCGTGGGCCTGGTACCAAGAGGGCTTCAAAGACGACGGCAGCGGCAAGTATCCGGCGTACATCACCCATCACAATGGCCCCCAATATTTCGGCTACATCCACGAGAACGCGGGGATGTGGAGCGGAGTACGGGATCTCACCGAGTTGCTGCCGGCGATCCAGGGCGGCACGCTCCCCGATCGCGGTGTGTTCTTCGTCAAGGGCGGCTACATCAATCCGTTCGGACTCAAGCCGGCGAACCCGGATCCTACAGTGCAAAAGGCCTTCGTTGGGGACGACGATCACCCCGCGTACGCCGACTCGCACATCTCCGAAGCGCTCGTCGCCAAGATCGTCAACGCGATCGCGCGCAGCAAGTACTGGGCAGATTCAGCGATCATCATCACGTGGGATGACGCCGAGGGTTATTACGATCACGTGCCGCCGCCGCAATTCGAACCATGCCCCGACAAGCATCCCTGCGGTGACGGACCGCGCGTGCCATTCATTCTCATCTCGCCCTATGCAAAGTCAGGCGCGATCGTCAAAGACGCCGGCGACCATGCATCGGTCGTGAAGTTCATCGACGCACTGTACGATTTGCCCGCCCTTGCGTCGCTGCCCGACGAGAAACCGTACCTGCCTCAAGGTCCACGCGACGCGAATCCAAAGCTGACCGATCTGCTCGGCGGCTTCGATCCCGCGAGATTGGCCGGAATCAAACCTCCGATCGCGGCCACGGCAGCGCAGATACCCGACGCCGAGGTCGACGCGATTCCGCCCAGGATGTCGTGCCGGACGCTTCGGATCACGCCCGCGGTTCCCGCGGGCGGCATGAGCGCGCCACCGAAGGGCTTCGCACCCCGCCTGAGCACAAAATAGTAGGGCCGCTGCAGTGCTGAAAAATAGTTAGCAGGGATATAGTAAAGGCCTTAAACAAATAGCCCTTCCACTCGGGAAAAATGCCCGAAAGAATGGAGAGGCCGGCCTTGATGAAGTTTCGGAGCCCCTGGATGAACGGTGCCGCGGCGATTGCGGCGGGCGTTGCGGTCGCGGTCGCTGCCGGTGCGCCCTCGGTCGCGCAGCCCCCAGCACCCGCCTCCTCACCAGTACCGTTGTATCCAATGTCGCCCGCGCCGGCAGCGTCGGTTGTGCCCGCTCCAGCGCCGTCGGTTTCACTGCCTCCTGGGCCGGCTGTTTCGCTCAGCGTGCAAGACGCGATCTCGATGGCGCTGACCAATAACCTCGCCTATCAATCCGCCGCGCAAGACATCCGGTTCGCCCAAGGTCAGCTGATCACGGCTCGCGGCAACGCCTATCCCGTCGTCTCGGCCGGCTATTCATACAACCACACTCAGAACGAGGGCTTCGTCTTTTTCCCGGTCCCTCAGCCGACCGGTCCGCCCGTGCTGCAAAAAGAGATCTTCTCATCTAACAATATCAACAACGTCAACGCGACGTTGGAGTACGCGATCTACACGGGCGGTGCCGTGCAGGCGGCCATCGGCGCCGCGGCGGCCAACTATTCCGCTGCGCAGAGCAACTATGCGGCCGCTCGCGCCGACGTCATCAACAACACCACTGCCGCATACTACGCGCTCGTTCTCGCGCAGCGGACCTCCACGATCAGCGATGAGGCAGTCGACGTCGCCAATCAGAATCTCAAGACGTCGCAGGAGCTGTTCGCCGCGGGCACGGCCGCGCACGCCGACGTCCTGCGCCAAGAGGTCGCGCTCGCCAACGCTCAAGTCGTCGCGGTGCGCGCGCACAACAGCGTGTACCTGTCAAACGCCAATCTCGCCAACCTGCTCAATATCAATCTGAACAGCGTCATCACGCCGCAGTTCGCGGCGATCGCGCCGCCCGTGTATTCACTGGGCGACCTGCTGCAGCAAGCGCAAGTGCGCCGCCCCGAGATCGCGTCGGCGATCGACGCCGTGACGATCGCGGAAAAGATCGTGACCGAAGCGCGCTCGGGCACGCTGCCGCAGGTCAGCCTGCAGGTCTCGGAGGCGTCGAGCAAGCCGAACTTCTTCAACGTGCCGCAACCGCAGCTGTCCGAGACGCTCGCGGTCTACTGGAAGCTGTTCGACGGCGGCTTCACGCACGGCAAGGTCGTGCAAGCGCAGGCGGACGTCGACAAGGCGAAGATCAATCTGCAGCAGCTGCGCAACAGCGTCGATCTGCAGGTGCGGCAAGCATATTTCGATTACGTCGCCGCGCAGTCAGCGGCCGTGGCGGCATTGTCAGGCCAGACATCGGCGGCCGAAAGCCTGCGCGTGACGCAGGTGCGTTACCGTGCGGGCGTCGGTACCGCGCTCGATCTCACCGATGCACTATTGACCTACACGCAAACACAGGTGACGTATGCCACCGCGCTGGCAGATGAGAGCACGGCGCTGATCGAGCTGCAGCGCGCCGCGGGACTGATCTAATAAGAAGACCGCTCGAAGATCCGAGTGGTCGTCAGAGAACGGTCGACCAGCGGCCGTTAGGGAACGGTTAGCGAGCGTGTAAGCTGGATGCCGACCGGCGAACCGGCCGGCACATGGAAGTCTTGCTTGTTGTTCGAGCTCAGTAGAAAGCCGGTCGCAGCGCCGACTGCGCCGCCCGCGCTGCCGCCGAAGAGCGCCTTGCCGGCCCAATTGCCCAAGAACATGCCGCCCGCGGTTCCGAGCAAGACGCGCCGCTTCTGCGCATCTTTCGGATCGAGCTTGCTGACGACCGCACCGATCGAGGACGAAGAACCGTTGGAGAACTTGATCTTGTCGAGCACGATCGAGAGCTGCGGATTTCGGCCGCGGCCGCCGGGCGTCACCGAGCCGACATGACCGTAGATCGTCGCGCCCGCGAGGGCTGAGATCCCCTCGGGAAACGGACTGACCACCGCGATCGAGACCGGCTGACCGGAATACGAGCTCTTCGTGTCAAGAGAGTTGCTCAGCGTGCCGTTCATCCCGGACCCGGACGGGATCGTCTGTGCAGCGCATGCAACTCGCGGGA
>DASRXC010000016.1:0-15046 GCA_035654355.1 Binatus sp. (SeqCode) | reverse complement strand
GCCGCGCAACACGCCGCGCAACAGGCTCGGCGAGCGCGTCGCGGGCAGCGCAGATTGGTCGAGCGACGGCGCCGAAAGATGAGCGGCCATCACGACATCGACGCCGGCATCAATGGCTGCACGAAACGGCGCGAGATCGACGTCGCGGATATGACGTTCGGTTTGGTCGAGCGCGACCGTGTGCAGGTGCGTGTCAGCGCGCGTGCCGCCGTGGCCAGGGAAATGCTTCGCGGTCGCCGCGACGCCCGCGTCGTGCAGACCGCGGATCGCTGCGCTCACGTGACCTGAAACTGCGCCGGCATCGCCGCCGAACGAACGCAACCCGATGATGGGATTCGATGAGCTCGTGTTGACGTCGGCGACGGGAGCGAAATCGAGCGTGATGCCGAGCGCGCGTAAATCGGTCCCGATCCGCGCGTACACTTCGCGCGTGATGTCGAGATCGGCGGCCGCACCGAGCGCCATCGCCGCCGGGGCCCATGCTCCCAGTGCGTCCAAGCGCGTCACCGGACCGCCCTCTTCGTCGACCGCGACGATCAATGGCGGGCGCCCTGAAGAACGCGTCGATTGCAACGCGCTGATGAGCGCGCGTGTCTGGTCGGCCGTGGCGATATTACGGCGAAAGAGGACGGCTCCGGCCGTCCCCGCAATGAATTGGGCCGCCTCATCCGTGACGGTCGTGCCGTGTAAACCCGTCAGGATCAGACCGCCGAGCCGGTCTGCGAGCTCCTCCAACGAGGCTCCTTTGAAAGACCCGTACAAGGCCGCTCGCCGCGCACCCTCTCAATCCAGGAGATTTCTCGCGTGAAACAATCGCCATCAGTTTTCGTATGCGCACTCGCCGCCGCAATCGCA
Source organism: Binatus sp. (SeqCode) (assembly GCA_035654355.1). Classification (GTDB taxonomy): domain Bacteria; phylum Vulcanimicrobiota; class Vulcanimicrobiia; order Eremiobacterales; family Eremiobacteraceae; genus JAFAHD01. The sequence goes on along the minus strand of DASRXC010000016.1, from coordinate 14,191 downwards.
GTGTGCGCGTTGCCCGCCACATCCCGTGCCGATACGCCGGCGACGTCAGTGACGCGCGCGACACTCCCCAACGGTTTGCGCGTCATCATCGTGCGCGATCCGCTCGCGCCGGCAGTCAACGCCGACATGGTCTACCTGGTCGGTTCAGATGAAGCGCCGGCGGGATTCCCCGGCATGGCGCATGCGCAAGAGCACATGGCTTTCGGGCGGGGCATGGCCGGTCTCAGCGCGGAGCAGCTGGCCGACATCGGAACGCTGATGGGCTCCGACGACAACGCGGAGACGCAGAACACGATCACGCAATACTTCTATACAGTACCGGCCAAAGATCTGCCGTACGCGTTGCATGTGTTCGCGATCCAGGCACGCGGCGTGCTCGATTCGCAGTCCGAATGGGAGCAAGAACGCGGCGCGATCGAACAAGAAGTCGCAAGCGATCTTTCCAATCCGTTCTACCGATTCTTCTCCGCGGCGCAGGCCCACATGTTTGCCGGCACGCCCTATGCGCACGATGCGCTCGGTACGCGACCTTCCTTCGACAGGACGACCGGCGTAATGCTCAAGCAGTTCTACGATACCTGGTATCGTCCGAACAACGCCGTGCTTGTGATCACCGGCGACGTCGATCCCGAAGCGACGCTCTCGATGGTAAAAACGCTCTTCGCGGACGTGGTGCGCCGCAATGTGCCCGCCCGGCCCGCAGTTCACCTACAACCGCTCAAAGCCGAGACCATCACGCTCGACAGTGATCAACCATTTGCGGTAGCGTTTGTCGGTTATCGCTTGCCGGGCATCGATAGTCCCGACTTCGCCGCAGCGACCATTCTCGGCGACGTGCTCGCAAGCCAGCGCGGCGACATCTACGCGCTTGGCCCGTCGGGAAAAGCGCTCCAAGCAGGATACTTCCAAGGCGCTACGCTGCCCAAAGCTTCGGCCGGGTTCACCTACGCGGCCATCGCGCCGGGCTCGGACACGTCGGCCATGGCGCAAACGCTCAAAGACCTCATCGAAGCGTATAAGAAGACCGGCGTTCCCGCGGATCTTGTCGATGCGGCGAAGCGCAAAGCGGTGGCGGACGCGGAATTCGATCGTAACTCGATCTCCGGTCTTGCGCAGTCGTGGGTCGAAGCGACGACTGTGTTCGGCGTGTCGTCACCTGACGACATCGTGCGCAAACTCCAGGCGGTCAGCGTCGACGACGTCAACCGCGTGCTGCGCGCCAACTTCAACAACTCAACCGCGCTCGTCGGCATCCTCAATCCAAGACCGGCCGGTCAACCCAGCACGGCGAAAGGCTTTGGCGGCGTCGAGTCTTTTGCGCCGACGAAGGCGACAAAAACGACCCTCCCGTTCTGGGCGCAGGGATTGCTCGCTACGGCAACGGTTCCGCGGTCGACCTTGAACCCGACCGCGATGACGTTGCCAAACGGCATAAAGCTCATCGTGCAGACCGAACGCATCAGCCCGACGGTGACCGTCGTCGGACAAGTCAAGAACAACCCAGACCTTCAGACCCCGACCGGGCAAGAAGGCGTGGACTCCGTGCTTGACGGTATGTTCGATTACGGCACGACATCGCTCGACCGTCTCGCGTTTCGCAAGGCGCTCGACGACATCGCCGCGGATACCTCACTGGGCACGGATTTTTCGTTGACAGTCCTGTCGTCGCAATTCGATCGCGGCATGCAGCTGTTGGCGGACGGCGAGCTGCACCCGGCGCTGCCCCCGCAGGCATTCGCCATCGTACAGCAGCAGACGGCCGGCTTTGTCGGCGGCCAACTGACAAGCCCGGACTACCTGACGGCAGTCGCGCTCATCAAAGCACTGTATCCGCCCAACGATCCGCAACAGCGCGAGCCGTCACCGGAGACCATCAAAGCTCTCACGCTCGATGACGTGAAGGCGTACTATCAAAAGGTGTTCCGGCCGGATCTTACCGCCATCGTCATCATCGGCGACATCACTCCGGACGACGCCAAGGCTTCGGTCCAAAAATGGTTCGGCCAATGGACGGCGACGGGGCCGACGCCCGAGACCAACTATCCACCGGCGCCCAACAACGGTCCAGCGTCGATCAACGTCCCGGCCACGGGCCGCGTCCAAGCTTCGGTGACGCTCAAGCAAACGATCGGCGTCGTGCGCAGCGATCCTGACTACTACACATTGCGCGTCGGCGGCTCGATCCTCGGCGGCGGTTTCTACACCTCGCGGTTGTCGGTTGACGTGCGCGAAAAAGCAGGCCTTGTCTACAGCATCAACCAGAGCTTCGACATCGGTAAGACGCGCAGCACGTTCGGCGTCTACTACGGGTGCGATCCGCCCAACGTCTCGAAGGCGCGCGCCTTGGTCGAAAAAGACATCCGCGACATGCAGACGACGCCGGTCAGCGCGACGGAATTGCAGCGCTCAAAGACGGAACTGCTGGCAGCGATTCCGTTGTCCGAGTCCAGCGAGCAAGCCGTCGCGGCAGGCATGTTGAGAAGGACGCAGCTCGATCTTCCGCTTGACGAGCCGGTGCAAGCCGCGAATCATTACGTCGCGACTACCGCGGAGCAGATACGGGACGCGTTTGCCAAGTGGATTCGAGTCGACGACTTGGTTCAGGTGGTGACCGGACCAGCGCCAAAATGAAGCCATCCTGAACAAACTTTGCCGCGCTGGCGTAGGAGAGCATGACGATTGACTCAAACGCCAACCGGCGGAGAGTCGATCTCGATCACGGCGAGGGAAGACACGGGCTCGGCATGTCATTTCGGTCCCTGCCGGTGGTCGAGCTGCTTGTAGCGGCGGCGATGGTGGCGCACACCGGTATGGCGTCCGCAGCGATAGACCGGCAGACCAAGATCCAGGCCGTGCGCGTCAGCGCACCGCTGCCGCTCGATGCAACGCTTAGCGATCCCCAATGGCAAGCCGGTCTCATGCCGGGCGAGTTCTTCAACTTCACGCGCGGCCGGCCCGCGTCGATGAAAACTGTTGCTTATGTGCTCTACGACGACACCAACGTGTACGTCGGCTTTCACTGCGAGCAAGGAGCGACGCCCATCGTCGCTACGCAGACGACCAACAACGTAGGTGGGGGCCTTGACGATTACGTCGAGATCGGCATCGACACCAGCGTCAATGGTTCGCGCGTGTATTCGTTCTCGACGACGCCGCGCGGCGTGCAGTACGCGACGTCGAGCGAGTCGAGCCGCTATAACCCGAGCTGGCGCACCGCGGCGAAGGTCGAGAGCGGTTCTTGGAATGCCGTGATGATCATCCCGCTCAAAGACCTGCGCGCGTCGCCCGGCTCGTGGCGCATCAATCTCATCCGTCACATCGCGGCGTCCAATGAGGAGCTCACGTGGGCCTACGAGTCGCAGATGGACGGCGTCGGCGACTCGACGTTTTGGCCGCAATGGACTGGGCTGGCCTTCAAAGCATTGTCTGCCCGGCCGAAGCCATACGCGAACATCTACGGTCTTGCGAGTGCAGGTCTTGACCGCAACGTGTTCCCGCAACTCAATGGGACCGCGGGTCCATCGCACGCGCCGCATTTGGGAATCGATGGCGCCATACCGTTCACGGACACGCTCGCATTCGTCGGTACGCTCAACCCAGATTATTCGAACGTCGAGTCGGACCAGCAAACGATCACGCCACAGCAGTTCCAGCGCGCCCTCAACGAGTACCGGCCGTTCTTCGCGCAAGGTGCGAGCTATCTGAATCCCAACGCAGTGTTCAGCATCAACGGGCCGGCGAACTTACCATTCTATACGCCGTCGATTGGGCAGTTCAACGGCGGCGCCAAAGTCGAAGGCACCGCCGGTCTGAATGCGATCGGTGCGCTCGCCGCCGTCGGCCCTGGTTTCAATGATGAAGCGTTCGGCTTCAACCACCGGACCGCGGATCAAGCGTCGCGGTATTGGTTCAACGGTGTGCTCGCGCATCACACGGACGACGCCTCGAGCGTCATCCCGTGCCCCTTTGTCGGCACGGAACAGCTCACGACATGCAACGATACGCTCTTGGAGTTCGGCACGCGTATCTCCAGCATCAAGACCGGCGTCGAGACGGCGTTCGATTACGCGACCGAAAGCGGCGAGTACGTGCCCGACCCCGCGAAAGGCCACAGCTTCCTCTTGGTTGAGGCGGTCAATCGCGCGCACTACAGCCTGGGCGGGGCGTATCGCGACATCCAGCCGTACTACAACCCGGTCGACGGGTTCACGCTCATCAATGACATTCGTGGACCGGCTCTCTTCTTCAACGCGCAGGGACAAGGCAAGGAAGGCAGCCCATTCAAGACCTACAGCGCGGGCTTTGCGGGCGAACGCTATCTCGACGATTCGGGCAACGTCCACTACAGCGAGTACAGCTGGTTCGTGCAGTGCCAGCTTCACGATCTACTGTCGTTCAACACCGGGCCGCTCGATAGTCAGATCCGTCAATACACGATCGGCTATCCCGTATATCTGAACGGGCAGACCTTTTCGTCACACACGAACTTCTTCGGCCTCAATTATCGCGACGGCACGCCGCAGTCGCTCGACGTCGGCTGGACCTACGGCCCGAACGCTGGCTTCTTGGCACCCGGCGGCGTGCAAGAGAATTTCTATTCATCGTTTTACTTCGACGAGATCGCGATCACCGGCGCGGATCAGCTGACGCCGCGCTGGAATCTCGCAGCCGGATACACCGGCGATTCATCGCGCTGCTTCTTCACAGGCTGCAACGTGCAGCAGTCATTGCGCCGGATCAGCGTCGGCTACAGCCTGGGTCCGACTTCGAACGTGTCGCTTGCGTACCGGACGATCTCCGGCACGGGCTATTCACCGACGGCCGTCAACTTCGCAGCCGAGTATCACCGCTTGTTCAACAACGGCAATGAGATGTACGTCGAGTGGGGCACGCCGCAGACGACGGCGCAACTCTATCGCTTCGTGTTCAAGTACGTCTTGCACATCGGCGGCGGATCGGGCACGTAATTCTGGGACCGATAAACGTTCAGTGAGCGCGGAGTACGTCCACGGCTACGGCCCGAGAGAAGGTCTGCGATTGCACGATCAGGCAGCCGCGTTGCTCGAGCTGCTCCATTCCGACACCGTCTACCCTGAGGGCCACAGCGTGCTCGAGGCCGGATGCGGCATCGGTGCGCAGACGGAAATTCTCGCGCGGCAAAGCCCCGGCGCGACGATCGTGGCGATCGATATCGAGCCGAGTGCTGTCGCGGCGACGTCCGCTGTCGTGCGATCTGAAGGCCTGCGAAACGTCTCAGTGGCTCAAGCGGATCTGTTCGATCTCCCGTTCGCGCAGGAGTCCTTCGACCACGTCTTCGCGTGCTTCGTGCTCGAGCACGTGGCGCAACCCGACCTCGCGTTGCAGAAGCTCAGAGCAGTTCTCAAGATCGGTGGAACGATCACCGCGATCGAAGGCGATCACGGGTCGGCCTACTTCTATCCGGACAGCGTGCCGGCGCGAAAGGCAATATCTGCGCTCGTGGAATTGCAAGCGCGCGCGAACGGGAACGCGTTGATCGGGCGATCCCTTTATCCACTGCTGCGCGCAGCCGGCTTCCACGATGTCACTGTGTCGCCGCGGACGGTCTATGTGGACGGGAAGCGGCCGGACCTCGCCGAGGGCTTCACAAGGAACACGTTCACTGCGATGGTTGAGGGAGTGCGCGATGCGGCGCTCGCAGCACGCTTGATCGATGCATCAGAGTTCGACCGTGGCGTGACGGACCTGCGGCGCGCGGCCGAGCCGGACGGCGTGTTCTGCTACACCTTCTTCAAAGCGGTAGCGACGAAGCGGTAGATCTTACTGGATGTGCGCGGGCGCGAACGCGCGTACGCCGAACTGGCTCGCCTCGATGCGACCGTTCACGAAGTCGTCGAGTTGAGCTCGCTCGTCCGCACTCATCGCGACGAACTGCACGCCGTACTTGGCGTGGAACCCCTGTGCTCCTGGACGTGCGTACACAACGCGCGCGTGCAGCTCGTAGCGCTGCCGAACGCCTAGGTACATAGAGACGCCGAGATGATCGCCGACATGCATCGGCTGGTGAGTGCGCAACGCTGCGCCGCCGGACGACATGTCTTGCATGATCGCCGGCTGCTCGTTGCCGTCGGGGAAGCGTAGACGTACGGGTTCGCTCATCTCAAGACGCGCGCTCGCACGCGGCTTAAGAGCGCGTCCTGCGCTCTTGCGTTTGAAGAGGAAACCGAAAATAGTCATGGTGCCTCGCCTGTACTTGCCGTACCCGAGCGATCGCGATGAGGGCTCGGCCAATGGTAGGCTCCTAGACTTTGTGACTTGGGCCACGACCCCGGCGTGACAGCCGTCACATAAGAATTCCGCATTGAGGGACGTTGGGCTGTCTAAATCGGCCTGGACCTACATTTGAACGCTGGTTCCGATGCTTCGTTCGACCGCACGTTCGTATACAAGCGCAGCGCAGGTGAGGTCCTCAAGCGCGATGCCGAGCGACTTGAACAGCGTGATCTCGTCGTCCGAGGTTCGCCCGACAGTCTTCCCGGCGACGGCGTCGGCCAGTAGCGTCAGTCGCGGGGCGGCTGGAAGCGCGCCATCTCTCATGGCGAGGATGATATCGCCCGCCTCGCTGAGCCCGCCCTCGATCGAATCGACGAAGATCGACGCTGCCGCCATCAGATCAGCCGAGATCTCTCGCATGCGGGGAGTGCAGGCGCCAACCGCATTGATGTGCGCCCCGCTTTCAACGTCTTCGAGAGCGAGTACCGGGTCGTGCGTTGAGGTCGTCGTACAGATGACGTGCGCGCCGGCACACGCCTGCGCGGCGGTGTCGGCTGCGCGTGCCGCTATTCCAGTCGCGGCGAGATCGCGTGCGAGCGTCTCCGCGTGCAGCCTATTGCGGCCCCACACCCGCAGTTCGCGAAGCGACAAGACGTCGACCAGCGCATGCGCATGAGCGCGCGCTTGCACGCCGGTGCCGAGGATGGCGGCGATCGAACTCTGCGGACGCCCGAGCACGCGCGTTGCCAGCGCCGATGCTGCGGCCGTGCGGATTTCGGTGATGTATCTCCCATCCATCAGCGCGATCGGACGCCCGTCCTCGGCGTCGAAAAGCGCGATCAGCGCCTGATGAGTCGGCGTTGCGCCCTGTGCATTTCCTGGAAAGAATGTCACGAGCTTTGCACCGAGGGCGCGTCCACCTAAAAGCACGGCGCCAGGCATCGAGCCGAGCAGTCCATTGCTCGTGATAACGGCTGCCCGTAAAGGGAGCACGGTCTGCTGCTCCGCTTGCGCGAGGAAGGCGCGCTGGACGGCGGCGAGCGCATCGCGCGGCGTGAGCAGCGCGCTCACCTGTGCCTCGTCAAGAAGCAGCAAGGTCTTCCACCAACACGACGGCTTCGCCGTCGAGCACGCATTCGCCGCGCTGGTTTGCGCAGCTGGTCGACAGGGTGACGAACGGCCGGGGCTGATCCACGTTGGTCACGGTCACCGTCGTCGTGATCGAATCGCCCGAGAAGACTGGCCGGCGAAAATTGAGCGTCTGCGAGACCCAGATACATCCGGGACCTGGTAAGCGTGTGCCGATCACCGCGGAGATGAGGCTGGCTGTGAGCATGCCCTGCGCCACTGGTCTGCCGTACCGCGTGCGCGCAGCGAACTCGCGCGAGAGGTGCATCGGGTTCGTGTCGCCCGACAACGCGGCGAACGACGCGATCATCGCGTCGTCGATTGTGCGTGTGATGTGCGCGCTCGCTCCGACCAGCGGCGCCTTCACGTCACACGCGTTCGAGCGCGATCGCGGTTGCGCCCCCGGTCCCGTGACATATTGATGCGATACCGCGCTTGCCGCCCGTCTGTTCGAGCGCGTTGAGCAGCGTGACGATGATGCGCGATCCGGACGAGCCCAGCGGATGGCCGAGCGCGATCGCGCCGCCATTCACGTTGAGCTTCTCGTACGGCACGTCGAGCAGCTCGTGGTAGAGTACGTTGTTGAGCGCGTACGCTTCGTTGTTCTCGAAGAGGTCGAAATCATCGATCTTCATGTGCAGCTTTTCGAGCAAGCGCTTGACCGCAGGCACCGGTGCTTCAGGAAACCGGTAACCGGCGCCGGCTGCCCATGCCGCGCCCAGAATGCGCGCGATCGGCTTGAGCTTACGTGACTTGACTGCAGATTCGCTGGCGAGCAGCAGCGCCGAGGAGCCATCGGAGATCTGGCTTGAGTTCCCTGCGGTGAGGACCCCCTCTTTGCTGAACGCAGGTTTGAGCGATGCCAAACCTTGGGCGCTCGTGTCGGCGCGGATACCCTCGTCAGTCCCAACGACCGTAGGTCCCTTCTTGCCATTCAACGTCACCGGCGCGATCTCGCGAGCGAAGACGCCGCTTTGCGTCGCTTTCGCGGCGCGCTGCTGCGACTGCAACGCCACTTCGTCGAGCTGTTCGCGCGTGACCTCGAACTCGCGCGCCAGCCTTTCCGTTTGGATGCCCATGCCTTCGCCTGTCATTGGATCCGTCAAACCATCGATCACCATGACGTCGCCGACAAGCTCCGGTCCGCCAAGCAGCGTCTTGTACCCCCAACGCGCGCGTTGCGACAATGTGAATGCTGATTGCGACATCGACTCGAAGCCGCCCGCGAGCACGAGCTCTGCGTCGTCGAGCGCGATCATATTGTGCGCGTTCATGACGCTCTGCATGCCCGACGCGCACACCATGTCGATCGCGTATCCGTCGATCGTATCCGGAATGCCGGCCTTGAGCGCGGCTTGGCGCGGCAACAACTGTCCGAAACCGGCGCGCAAGACGTTGCCAAAGATGAACAGGTCGAGGTCGGCGCCGGAGACCCCGGCTCTGTCGAGCGCCGCTTTCATCGCGTGCGCGCCCAATTCGACCGGCGGCACGTCTTTGAGAGCGCCACCGAACTTTCCAATCGGGCTGCGCACCGCAGCGGTCACAAAAGTTTGCGACATCTTCTTCCTCCAGCTTGGCTTGCTACTCTCTCGTGTACGGGCAGTCCTTGGCAGCTCCTATCCAGAACGAAACGCCCATGCGTGTGTTGTTCTTGGGCGATGTGGTCGGCGCGCACGCGCTCGTCACGCTAGCCCACGCGCTGCCGGTGTGGCGCCGCGATCACGGCTTCGACGTCGTGATCGCCAACGCTGAAAACGCGACCGTCAGCCGCGACGACGATCCGCGCCGCGGCTTCGGCATGAGCATGAAAGCGATCGAGACGCTGCTGGAAGCGGGCGTCGACATCATCACCGGCGGCAACCATTCCTGGGATGCGCCAGACTGCGACTCCGCGCTAGATTCGGCCCGCGTTTTGCGGCCGCACAATGTCGTCGGCGCTCTTGCGGGGCGCGGCGTTGCGCAGTTCACCGCGGCAGGGCAAACCCTTACCATCATCAATCTGATGGGCGCCAGCGCCGCCGGCGAGCGTTACACGGTCTCGAATCCGCTCGCCGCCTTTGAGGCGCTCGAGTTGCGCGACCGCAACGTGATCGTCGATTTCCACTCGGACTCTGTCACCGAGAAGCAGACCTTCGCGCACGCCGTCGATGGCCGCGTGAGTGCGGTGATCGGCACGCACACGCACGAGCCGTCGCTGCTCGTCCAGACCTTGCCGCACGGCACCGTCTTCGTAGCCGATGCAGGCATGGTTGGCCCGCAGGGCGGCGTGCAAGGAATCGATCCGCTGTTCTACGTCCACGAGATGTCGGGATTCCGCGAGCCGCATAGCTTCGAGCTCGCGCGCGGCCCGCTGTTCGTGGGCGGTATTGCGCTCGACATCACCGCCGATGGCACAGCGACCGGCGAGCGTTTTGCGGCTACTTTATAAGAGCGCGGTTACGCGCACGTCGATCATTTGATTTCGATCGAGACGGCGACTCGTTGGCCGTTCGTGACGATGCCGCTGACCACAACGTGGGCGCCCGGACGCAGATCGGAGATGCTGCCGACCTCGCCGTGTTTGGCGATCGCGGTCGTTGGCGTGATGTGGATGGACTGCTTGCCACCTCGGCCTGTAACCTCGATGACATTTTGGTCGTACGCGACGCCCGCGATGGTCCCGGTGACGGTGAAATTGGTATCGGCTGCGACCGCCGCTGGATTGCTCGCGCGCGGCAACATGCCGGCTACCAAGAGGGAAGCCGCGGCGAACGCGACTATGCCGATGGCAAGACGGACAAGAGGGCGAGAAGCCGTTTGACGCACCGCTTGTATCATACGTCAGTGTAACGGGGCGCGCAACCGCGCCGTTGCGCTCGGATCCCCATGCCTTGCATCCTTTATCCCACACTCACGCCCGAGGCCGGGGCTACACACGGACCGAAAGCGGCCGAGTGGTAGGAAGCCCGCTGCCCACTCGCTTGCTCGGCCGCACCGGAGCACGGGTCAGCGCCCTCGGACTCGGGGGCGAAGGCGTGCTGCGCACCTTCGCGCGTGACGAACAAGCGCGCGCGGTGATCGAGGCGGCGCTTGCAGAGAACATCACATATTTCGATAGCGCGCGCGCATATGCGGGCAGCGAGCAATACTACGGTGCTACGCTCGGACGCCGGCGCGAAGACATCTTCCTTTGTTCGAAGGCGCACGACCGCTCATTCGCGGGAGCGCTTGAGATGCTCGAGCTCACACTGCGCAACATGCGGACAGACCATCTCGACTTGTGGCAGCTGCACGACGTCCGTACTGAGGAAGATCTCGAGCTCATGGACGGCGAGCGCGGAACCTATGCGGCGTTCGTTCGCGCAAGGGAGCAGGGTAAGACGCGCTTCATCGGCGTAACGGGCCACTACGATCCTAACATCATGCTCGAAGCCATCCGCCGTTTCGATTTCGACACGGTGTTGTTGCCGGTCAATCCGTGCGAAGCGGCGGTCGATTCGTTCGCGTCGATCGTGATCCCGGAAGCGCTCGCGCGCGGCATGGGCGTGATCGCAATGAAGATCTTCGGGCGCGGCCTTCTGCTTGGGATGCGCGAAGATCCGCCGATCAAGAGCCTTACGGATTACGCGCTCACGGCGCCGGTTTCGCTTGCGATCGTCGGCTGCGACGACGTCGCACAGGTGCAGGCCGCGGCGAGCGCGGTTCGTTCTTTCGCACCGCTTTCGCCGCAAGAACAGCACGAACTCGAGCGCCGCTTGCGCTCTGAAAGCAAACGGACGCTGTACTATCGACGGGAGGTGCCGTGATGCCGCGTGAGACTCGGTTGTTCGTCAAGGATGAATTGCGCCGCGCCATCACGCGATGCTAGCCGGTTAGCATCGTTATGCCAAACTATGTTGTCTTCTTGCGTAGGGCAGCTACCGCGTGGGCGATGCAGCGTATGTGCCTCTGGTCCGTTCCACAGCAACCACCAAGCACGTTGATCTGCGGGTGGTCTGACACCATCTGAGAGTACTGGCGGCCCAACTCCTCGGGGACTCCGGCATCAAGCTCCCGCGAATCGTTGAGCTCGCGATGACTACGGGCGGAGGCGTTTGCACGAAGGCCGTGTATGCGCTCGAGCGCAGCGTCTTGCGAATTCAGCACGCTGGCGAAATGAGTTGGATGCGCACAGTTGATCATAAAGTAGACGGGAGTGCTACCCGTCGCTACGTCGACAGCCTCTATCGCTTGCGTGAGGCTTTCACCGGTCGGCAGCCGTCCATCGGTTTCAACCGTAAATCCAATCGCAACGGGCACTGATGCGGAGTGCGCGGCTCGCGTGATGCCTATGGCCTCGTTGGAATTGGTAACGGTGGCCGCTGTAACCATGTCAACTCCGGCCCAGGCGAGGACTCGGACTTGAGTAGAGTGGTATTCTTCGGCTTCGTCGGGCGACATTTCAATACCGGGATCGTAGCCGTCGCCGCGGGGGCCAACGCAGCCACTGATAACCATGGGGGCATGTTCAAACAAGCAGGTATCGCGCAGCTGCGTCATGAGTTCTATCGCGTTCTTATTGGCCCTCGCAAGATCGGACGCGGTATAACCCAGCTTGTTTCCCCAATCCGTGTTAGCGCGCCACGTAGGACTTTCGAGAATGAATCCGTAGCCGGCCGCGCGAGCGATGTCGATATACGGCTCGTAGTAATTTCGAAGTGCGTCTCGACCATACTGAGTCTTCATCAAGTCGAATGCGGCAAAGCACGGCAACTGAAAGCCTTCGAGAAAGATAAGCGTGGTTTCAATGCCGCCGTCTGTCAGAAATACGTCACCACCGAGCTGCGGCAGCTGATCCCGATGAGTGCTCATCAGGCTCTATTGTATCACGATGTGAGCAATGTGGGCGCGCGCTGCTCGCCAACGCATGCATCGGACGCCTCTCGTCCTCCGAGGTGGCGGCTATTCACCGTGGGTCGCTGTCAATAGCAACGAATTAATAAATCCTTATACCTGCGATCGCGGCGCGTTGCCAACATCGTGACCCCAGGACCGGGTCGCGGGCAATCCGCGTCATGGCCGGAATAGGCGGGCCGTGGCGGAAGATCGCGTGTGCTGCTGCCTCGACCTGCACTCGCGTCGGCTGGCGCGAGCAGCGATCCGATCCAGCGTTAAGCGATCCATAAGCGTCGCTACCTCAGGTCGAACAACGGTCCACACCTCGTGTAGTGGACATGGTCGCGTTTCGGAGCAGCGGCTTCTCCAAAAGACGCAGCGCCGGAACACGTCGGGACCATCGATAGCTTCGACGACCGAGCGTACAGTGACCGAACGCGGTGCCGAGGCGAGCACGTACCCGCGCGTCCGACCGCGTTGCGAGCGTACGATTCGCGCCGCGGCGAGCTTCTGGAGGATCTTGGCGGCAAAAGCTGGCGGCACGCGCGCGGCGGCTGCGATTTTAGACGCTTCGATCACCTCGCCAGGCCTGCCAGCCATGTGCTTCAGAATCCTAAGACCATAGTAGCTCTCACGCGAGAATCTCATTGGAGCCGCTTAGTCAACGGACCATTTTAGTCCTTTGACTGTATGACAAAAGTCTGCATACACGCCTTCCCGTTCACAATCGGCCTTCACGTTGCGTGATACGATTGGTATGTGATTCGAGGCCGCATCGCGGCCGGGAGGATTCTAAGATGATGCGTCGGCTTGGTCTGCTCTTGTCGTTTGCGCTCTTCGTCACCGCGTGCAGCAGTTCGAGTGGTGGCTCCAATGATGCCGGCGTGAGCGTTCCGCCGGTGACCGCCACCGTTGCAACGACCGCGCCAAATTATGTCGCGCCGACGCCAGCTGCGGCCCCCGAGGCCTTACCTCCGCTCCAATCCGGCAACACCGTCTATGTCAAGCTTGCGCTCATCGATAAGACCGTCGAGATCGCCCCGGACGTAGAATACCGTGCGTGGACCTTTAACGGCGCAGTGCCTGGCCCGGTGATCCATGCGCGTGTCGGCGACACGATCGATGTTACGCTTACGAACACCGCTATCATGGGCCATTCTATCGATTTTCACGCCGCGTTGGCACCGCCCAACATCGCGTATCAGACTGTGCAGCCGGGGCACACGCTGCATTTCGCATTCGTCGCCAAGTATCCAGGCGTCTTCATGTATCATTGCGGCACACCGCCGGTGCTCGCCCATATCAGCAACGGGATGTACGGAGCGATCATCATCGATCCGGCGAACGGCTGGGGGTCGCCCGCGCAAGAGTTCGTATTTGTACAGAGCGAGTTCTATCCGTCGCTGTATCCAGGGAAAACCGATGAGTACTACGGCGATCTCGACAAGATGAAGACCGGCATGCCCATGGTCGTGACGTTCAACGGGCTGGCGTTCCGCTACAAGCAAGCGCCGCTGCAGATCAAGGTCGGACAGCCTGTTCGACTGTTCATCGTCGATGCGGGCCCAAGCCACTTCTCGGCTTTCCACGTGATCGGCACGATCTTGAATAACGTCTACGTCGACGGCAACCCCGCCAACAAGCTCGACGGCATACAGACTATGTCGATTCCACCCGGTGGCGGCGGCATCGCGGAGTTCAAAGTCTATCAAGCGGGCACGTACCCGTTCGTCACCCACTCCTTCGGCGATGCTGACGACGGCGCGATGGGCGCGTTCGTCGCGACGGATTAATCGACGAAATCGATCGAAGGAACGTGCGGGACCAACCCCGCTTGGGCGCCGCGTTCGAGAAATAGTCTGATGCTCGCGCGCCCTTCGTCACCGAGATCGACCGTTCTGCGGTTGACATACATCCCCACGAACGTGTCGGCGGTGTTCGTCTCCATCCCGCGCGC
>DASRXC010000015.1:0-11543 GCA_035654355.1 Binatus sp. (SeqCode) | reverse complement strand
CTTCATGCTGTGCGGCAACTTTGCGCCGTTCTCTGCGCTCGATCACGAACGCCGCACGCGCGTACTCGTGACGATGGGCGATAACTTCATCCCGAAGATGCGCACCGGCTTCCAAGCATTCAAACGCTTGTGCACGTCGGCAGCCTATTCCGCGGTCGACGCGCGGGGCACAAACCCGCTGTGGCCGCGAGTCGACTATTCGGGTCCGCGCACCGACCGGCCACCACCCGACGAACCCCTGCCGATCAGCGAACCTGCCGGCTCCGAGCTTCAAGCTGATGCCGTCGTCGTGGGCTCGGGTGCAGGCGGTGGAGTCGCGGCTGCGTTGCTCGCGGCGTCGGGCAAACGCGTCATCGTGCTTGAGGCCGGGCCACGCGCCGAGCGCGCCGACTTCAACCAGCTCGAAGCCGACTCGATGTCGCGTTTCTATCTCGATCACGCGCTGGCCGCGACCGATGACCTCGGCGTTGTGCTGCTCGCAGGTGCGTGCGTCGGTGGCGGCACGACGATCAATTGGTGCACGTCATTGCGGTTGGCAGATGCCGTTGCGGCTCAGTGGAAACAGGCCAGCGGCGGGATCGACTTCGGTTCTGCGTTGGCGCCGCACTACGAAGCGGTTTCGAAACGGCTGGAGCTCATCTCCACTAACGAACACAATGCCAATAACGCTGCGCTCGTGCGGGGCGCGCAGGCTCTCGGCTGGCATTTCGCCGCAAATCCCAAGAACGCGGTAGGCTGTGGCGAGGGCTGCGGCTATTGCGGCTTCGGCTGCGCGTACGGCGCCAAGCGCTCGACGGCGACAACCTACCTGCGCGACGCAGTCGGCGCCGGCGCGACGATCGTCGCAGAGGCGCGCGTCGAGCGCGTGCTGCTCCAGCGCGCCGCGGCGACCGGCGTGAGCGGCACATATAAAGGAAGAGAGTTGATCGTGCGCGCGCCGATCGTCGTGCTCGCGGCAGGCGCGTTGCGCACCCCCGGCATCCTCGCCCGCAGCAGCGCCGCCGGCCAGCACGCCGGCCGCCATCTCAAGATCCATCCGACGACTGCGCTGTTCGCAGCCTACGATGACCGAATCGACACCTTCACCGGCGCGATGCAGACCGCGTACTGCGACCAGTTCGGCGATCTGCACGACTCCTACGGTGCCAAAATCGAAGTAGCGCCGGCGCATCCGGGACTGGCTGCATTCTCGCTGCCGTGGCGTTCGCGCGAACAGCACCAGGCCGCGATGGCCGAATCCTCATACGCAGCAGCGTTCATCTCCCTCACGCGGGATCGCGATGAAGGCAGCGTCACTCTTGATGACCGCGCTGAGGTTCGCTATCGCGTTTCCGACTACGATGCCAGCCACATGCTCACCGGTCTCAAAGGCTGCATCGAGATCGCATTCGCGGGGGGTGCGCGCAAAGTCGTGACGCTGCACCAGCGCATCATGGAGCTACGCCGAGAAGATGCGACGGCGCAGCGGCGCCGCGCTTTCGCCGACCAGATCTCGTCGATGGGTACCGCGCCGAATTCGCTGGCGGTCTACTCAGCGCATCAGATGGCGACGTGTCGCATGAACCGCGATCCGAGCAACGGCATCGTCGATGAGCGCGGCGCCGTGCACGGCACGAGCGGCTTGTACATCGCGGACGGTTCGGTGTTCCCGCTCTCGTCGGGCGTGAATCCAATGCTGACGATCATGGCACTCGCCCATCGCACCGTGTCCGGCATTGCTTGATACGCGCGATTCAGTCCTAAAGGTTGCTCGGCTAGACCGTCATTTCATCGGCGCGGGGGTCGCCATATAATCATCCGGGCAGTGGTCGAGGATGTACTTGTGCGGCGGCAACGCGGCTAGTCCCACGCAAATGCGGAAGCCGCCGAAGTTGACCGAGCGCAGGATCACCCACACGGTGCCGTCGGCCTTCTTGTACTTCGTGCCGTTTTCGAGAATGTAGAGATCGTCTTTATTGAGGGTGCGTTCGTCGTGCACGAGCATCGCCGTCAACGTTGCGACCTGGCGATAGAATTCCGAATCGTCCGTGCGCATGTGGAACCCGATGACCGGCCCATCGTCTAGGCCCGCGTTCAAACGCGCATTCAGCCGGTCGATCGAGGAGTTCGATGTCGGCTTGGGACTCGGTCGTGGCGTCGGTGTCGGCTGTGGTGTCGGCGACGGCCTCGGCACGATCGGCGCCGGAATGGGATTATGACCGGTTGCCGGACCTGGAGTTGCACCAACGCCTTTTGGTCCGTTTTGCGCGACCGCCGGACCGGGCGTTGCGCTGGTCGCCTTCGGCGCCGGAGCAGTCGTTGGCGCGGTAGTCGGTGCTGACGTTGGCGCAGTCGTCGGCGCGCGTGTCGGAGCGGTTGTCGGCGCGGTGGTTGGCGCTTCAGTCGGTCTTGCAGTCGGCGCGGTCGTGGGCTTCGCCGTCGCGACGACTTGCGGCGCGATCGTCGGCTTCGCGGTCGGCGGTGCCGTCGGTGCTTCCGTCGGTTTTGCAGTCGGCGGTGCGGTCGGCGCAATCGTCGGCTTCAGCGTCGGCGGCGCGGTGGGTGCGATCGTCGGCTTGAGCGTTGGCGTCACGGTCGGTGGAGCCGTCGGCGCAATCGTCGGCGGCAACGTCGGTACTTGCGTCGGCTTCGGCGTTGGCGGCAATGTCGGCACCGGTGTTGGTTTTGCCGTCGGCTGCGGTGTCGGCGTCGGCTTTGGCGTCGGTGGCAGCGTCGGTTGCGGAGTCGTCACCGCGACTTCCGTCGGCGATGGCTGGGGCGAGGGCGACGGTCGATTCGTCGGCTGCACAGTCGGTCGCGGATTCGGCCGTGGTTTCGGACGTGGACTCGGCTGCGGGGTCGCTCCGTGTTTGGCGGCCAGCTCGACCGGAACAGGCCGCGACACTGCTGGATGGACCACGACCCGGTGCGGCGTCGGACGCGGTCTGGGTGGTTGCGGCTTGGGCGGCTGGGCGGGAGGTTGCGGTTGACGGATCAGCGTCTGAACGACGACGCTCTGACTATTTTGCACTGCCTCGTTCTGCGCACCCGACTCGAGAACCGATGCCGCGAGCAGCAGCAGCAAAAAGATGAAGAGTAGATGGATGAGCAGCGATGCGCTAAAGCCCAACGGGAGATTATAGCGATTCTCCCTCCGGACTCGCTCGACCGGGGTTAACGTGCTCGGTTGCGGCAGCAAACGGTCCCCCAAACACGACGTTGCCGTACGGGTGCGTACGGTCTGCCTAGGACCCGCACAGAGAGATTCCCTGTCTGCTCGCGCTGGGCCCCATCACACCTGGAGGCTTTCAGGTCTTAAGGAAGCTTTTACCAGAGCTGTCAACCAGCTCGCCGGCAGTCGTCCACACCTCGCTGCCGCGCAGGTCACCATCCTGCACCATCACTCTGACTTGGACATCTTGTCGTCCGCCGTATTCAAACGTCTTCGTTTCTTCGACCATGCCGCGCGTGCCGTTCGGCAACGTCAGCGCGTGCTCGCCGATCGCCGTCACCGCGGACTGGCTCTTCGCGTACACGGACGGATTGCGCGCTGCTTCGACGGTGAAACGTAAGTACGTCTGCAGCCAGTACTCGTTATAGAAACCCCAGCCGAACGACTCGCCGCCGACAGAACCGTCGAAACGTACGGAGTCGCCTTTCGAAGGCACGCGGGCGTACGGAGTCCCCGTAGCGGCAGCTTGCAATGACGGCACCACAACAAGCAAGATCGCGATCGCCGAAGCGGCGGCGCGCACGCTCACGCGAACGTTCATCGTGCGTCGGGGAATGGCGCCATCGTCGCGTACGGACTCGGCGGAGGCGTTGTCGCTTCGGCCTCCGGCGCGGGAGGCGGCGTCGCCACTTGAGCCTGCGGAATCGCGACAGATTGACTTTGGTGCAGGCCGCACAAGGTCGTCAGCGCTTGGCGCGCTTCGGGCAACGAGGGTTGCGACATGAGACGTGTGTAGATCACAAACCACTCAACGCCGCTGACCATCGTCGTCATCTGCTCGTACAGCACTTGCTTGCCATTGATCGTGCTTGCATACGAGATGTAGTGCGCCGGCTGGCCGCCGCACGTGGTCGTCGACTCGTCGGCCCCAAGACGAAAACCATTGAGGCCACGGCTCAATTGCGCGAGCGCCATTTTGTCGTATTGGTCGGCCGAGAGCTTTGTGCGCTCCGCGCCCAGCACGAGATTTTGATGGAAGGACGTATCGCCCGGGTGGATCCACACGCCGAGCATACCCTGCGGCGGTTTCGAAGACACCCAGCCAAAAGGAGGCACGAACGGCGCTTGGTCGCCGAACGCCTGGACCGCGCACAGCGCGATGCAAACCGCAATGAAGGCGGCCAACCGAGCGTGAAACGTGGGCGTGCGCATGAATACTATATCGGCCCCTCAGGGCCCGAATGTTATGGGACGCATCCGCATGTGCGTGCTCGCATTCGCGCTCGCGCTTGCGGCCGCGGCGGGCGGGGGCGCGTGTGCGGTCGCGCAACATGGCGCGAACGCAGTGCCGTCGGCGCGTACGGCCGGGCCGGCGCCGCGACCCGACGTCGCCATCATCTTGCGCGACGGACGCGTGCTTCATCTTGCTCCGTTACCGTTCGGCGCGTTGGCGGCGACGCCGGTCGGCCCGGCGCTATTCGATTCGACGGGCACGCGCGCGTTGGTCATCGCGCAGTTCACCGGCGCCGGCATCCAAGGCGACTGGCGCAGCGCGAACCCGACGTTCGCGTATCTGATCGACGCACAGCGCCGCACGCTCACGCAAGTTTCGACCGATGGTCGCGCGCAGGATGCGCGTTGGGTCGGCCCATCGAGGGTGGCGGTAACTACAGCGATTTGGCCTCCGGCGGAATTCGACGTCCCCGATGCCGCCGGCGGCGCGCTTCCAAAAGTTCGCCTCGTCGCCGGTGACGAGCCGCCTGCAGGCAGCGTCGCGGTCTCTCCATCCGCGACAGACCGCTTCACCGTCTATCGAGCACCGAGCGGCCGCTACACGATCGCGCAGGTCGGTGCCGCGCGTTTTCGCATCGCCGGCGTGGCGAGCAACGGCGCGTACGCGATCATCGGCAGCTACCTCGCGTGGATCGACGGCGAGCGCCACATCGCGAAGCAGATCGCGCGAACCGGACCGGACCTCGTTCGGATCCTTTCATTCGCGGGGTCACCGTACGGCGACGCGCTCACGCCGATCCGCCCTCTGGGCACGCCCGTCTATCAGACCGCCTACCGTCATGGTGTCGCATATTTCACCTTCTCGCACGGCGTGCAACGCATCGTCGCGTCGAGCGGCGACTTGGTGAACTACTCTTTTCCGATACTCCCGCACGAGCCGGTGTTCACGGTTGGCGATGGCTTCGGCATTGCGCCGGATGGGGCGATGTATTTCATCCGGCCCGAAGAGGATCAGATGCTGTTCACGCGCGCCGGGCATTACGTGCGCGTGCAGATGAACGGCCTTGACGCTGCCCGCAACGCGGGCGCGCTGACCGCGGCGATCCCTACATTCGATCCGACACAGGATGCCTTGCACACCGCGCTCGCGCAATGGCGCTTTTATCCGGTCGGCGACACGAGCGGCCAGCGTTGGGTTGCTTCGCACCTCGGACGATTACTGATCGGCGATAGCGCCGGCAACTTCGCGCTTCACGATCCGCCCGGGTTCCCATTTGCCGTGCTCGCCCGCACGGATGACGGCAGGCTCTGGGGAGCATCGACGAGCACGCCTGCGTCGAGCACGCTGTGGTCATCGCGTGATGGTGTGGCGTGGCAGAAAAGCACTCGCGTGAACGGAGACGTGGGCGCGATCGGCATGCACAACGGCGCGGTCTGGATCGCATTCACGCGGGCCTGGTACGGAAGGCCGATGATCTGGCTTGCGCGCGCCGGGCCGGCGAGCGATCCAGGTGAACCGATTGGCGCAACATATGCCGGCGAACAGCTCGCGTTCGCGGATCTCTCCAACGGTTTCTTCCTTTTCATGGGCGCAACGCCGGGCTGGCGGCTCGATGGACAGGGTGGGCCGCTAAGCGGATTCCGCGTCGATGAAGCCGTGTTAGGTTCGAGCGACGCGAACGGCGACAACCCGTACGTGTCACAACGGCTCGCGCCACAAACGGATCCGTCTTTGGCCGCGGCTCAGAACGCGACTGCGAGCACGTCGCCGGTCATCGAACCGGCGGACGCAGTCGCAATCGTCGAACCCTCATTAAACTGCGCGGCAACAGCAGCCGGCGGTCGGCGACTCACGGTCGTCACGAACTTAGACCTCGGAAACGATGCGCCGAGCAACGTGACCGTCATGAGTATCGATCAGTCACGCGGCTACGCGCTGAAGTACGCAGGCATCCCATTTCCGCTTGCTGTCGTTACCGCCGAGTTCACCGGCGACAGCGCGCAGGTCAGCCGCGAGTGCCGCTTGGGCCCGCTTCACGCTGACGGCGCGCAAGAGCGCTGGAGCAAAGGCGACGACGGCGCGTGGCACCGAGGTGCGACGACGTCGCGCTACCGCTATTGACCTGAGTCGCTGACGACGATCTTCCCCGTCATATTGGGGTGGTACGAGCAGGTGTATGCGTACGTGCCGGCCTTGGTGAACGTGAATGTGTATGTTTGGCCGTGATCGAGATTCTTCGAGTCAAACGTGCCATCAGGCGCCGTCGCGGTATGCGACGCGCTGTCATCGTTGCGCCATTGCACGGTGCTTCCGGTCTTGATCGTGATCGATGCCGGCATGAAGGCGTAATTGCGAATCACGACAAGCGCCGGACTCGGGGACGCCGTCGCGTCCGCGCGTACAGCTGGTGATGGCCAAGCAAGCGCCACGATGACGCCGATCGCAAACGGAGCGAGCAGGCGCGCGATGCGAAGTACGATCATGGTCCCCCCTATTCGAGATGCTGCGCTGCGACGCTATACTTGCCGGTCTGGCGCGCGCGCCACCTGCTCCAAGTGCAGGCGCCGGCGTGATGCAACGCCAAGCGTCGTTCACTGCGAATTAACGTAAGGAGCGTACGCGATGTTGCATCGGCCGCTTTTTCCTGTTTTTTTCATGAGCGTCATCTTCGCGCTCCCGGCGATCGCCGGCGCGTACTCGCCGCCGCCGGTCTATCAACTGACCTTGAAAAAGATCGATCTCACGATCGGCGGCGTCAAGACG
Source organism: Binatus sp. (SeqCode) (assembly GCA_035654355.1). GTDB lineage: Bacteria > Vulcanimicrobiota > Vulcanimicrobiia > Eremiobacterales > Eremiobacteraceae > JAFAHD01. Next base: position 4,395 of record DASRXC010000015.1, on the reverse strand, counting down.
CTGCCGGTCCCGTCGTGCACGGGTAACATCCCGCAGCTGCAATTCGTCGTCAACGTCGAGAACGTCGGCAAGCTCGACTATCAGCCGGCTCCCGCTAATCAGGCGCTCGAACTAAAAGGTCCATCGCACACGATGTTCGCCGATCTGCCGTTCATCGCAGCCGGCGGCACCGGAAAAGTCTTGATGACCTACGTGCCGCAAAGCGAAGGCGCCACGTATCCGGACACGACGTTCACCTTCGTCGTCAACCCGAATAAGCGCATCACCGAGTCGAATTATTCGAACAACACGTACACGGAGAAGCTGGCGCTCAAACCGCCGTTCTGTCCGGGGCCCACGCCGGCCGCCACCGCGTCCGGACATTAACCGCGGCTCTGGTCTCGCCAGTGTAGCGCGCCTCGCGCGCTGCTGCTGCGCTGCGCTCGCGCTTGCAGCCGCATCGTGCACGTCGCACCCATCCGGTTCGCTGCCGTCACCGCTGCAGCCGGCCGCGGCATCGGCCGTCACGTTCAACGCCTCCGAGGATCCGCACTCGCTGAACCCGATCGTCGCTCGCAGCGACGACGAACGACAACTCGCGCATCTGGCGTTCGACCTTTTGCTCGACGTCGACAGCGCTGGCCACGCGATCCCGGCACTCGCAACCGTCGTGCCCTCCATGCAGAACGGCGGTGTGAGCCGCGATGGGTTGCGCATCACGTATCATCTGCGCCATGGCGTGCGTTGGCAAGACGGCGCGCCGTTCACATCGCGCGATGTGCGCTTCACGTGGCAAGCGGTCGTCGATCCGCGCCACGATGTTCCGAACACGCGCGGTTACGATCTCATAACGTCGATCGAGACCCCCGATCCCTACACCGCGATTCTCCACATGCGCAGCGCGTGGGCGCCTGCCGTCCAGACGCTGTTCACGTATGGCGTGCACCCCGTGCCGCTGCTGCCGGCACACCTTCTCGAGCATGCCGATGCGGCGGCGTGGACGAGCTTCGGTCTGCACCCTATCGGCACCGGACCATACGCGCTGGCGACATGGGAGCGTGCGGCTCGTCTTGTCTACCGGGCCAATCCCACGTACTATCGCGGACCACCGCACGCGACCGAGATCGTCGTGCTGGTCGAACCCGATTTTAACACCGACCTCACGCTGTTGCGGTCTGGTCAGCTCGACTGGTCCCTGCTTTCACCCGCGCAGCGCTTAGCGCTCGGCGACTCGCGCGGATTGAAGATGGTCTATGCGCCGTTCGCCGGCTTCGCCGGCCTATCGTTCAACCTGCGCCGAGCGCCGTTCGACGACGTGCGAATGCGCCGGGCGGTCGCACAGAGCATCGACCGAACTCGATTGAGCACCGCCATCACCGCGGGCCAGTACGCGGTGACCGATAGCGATCAACCGCCGTTTTCGTGGGCGTACTTCGCCGGCGCACACATGCCAGCGTTCGATCCTTCGGCCGCGGATCGCTCGCTCGACGAATTGGGATGGCGACGGGCCGCTGACGGCACCCGCACGAAAGACGGCCAGCGTTTGCAGATCGTGTTCGCGGTGTTTCCTGAAGGCGACACCGCGGTGCGCACGGCTGAGCTCGTGCAGCAGATGCTCGCCGCCCGCGGCGTCGACGTCATCATCAAGAAAGTGACGCTCGCGCACTTCTACCTGCCCGCAAGCGCAGGCGGATTGCTCATGAGCGGCGCTTATGATATAGCGTATGTCGTGTGGCGCGGCGGTGAAGATCCGGACGACTCGGACCTCGTGACCTGCAACGCGCCGTCCAACTACGCCGGCTATTGTAGCAGCAGCGTCGATGCTTTAGAGCGCAGCGCGCTCACCGCGACGGATATCGCGCAGCGGCGAAGTCTGTACGCGTCAATCCAAATGGGGCTCGCCCGCGACGTGCCGTACCTGTTCGTCTATGCGCCGACGTATGGATTTGCGGTCAGATCAGGCATGCGCGAATTTGCCCCGACGCCATTTTCACCGACCGCAAGCGCGTGGTCGTGGCGGCCCTGATGCAGGCTAAGGCGCCGAGGTCCACGTCTCGCTAGACGCGTCGAACGTCAAAAGGCCGGCGTCGGTGAGCGCGTCCAGCAGTTGACGGGTCCGCTTTCGATCGTGCTTGTTCGGCATGCCTTGCCAGAGCATGGCGATATGGGCGACGTTGACGCCGCCCGGTTGATCGACCACGTTTTTGAGGATGAAGTCGCGCCGAAAGCCCAAGCTCTCGATGAGCGCGAGCATTTCAGCGGATTTGCCGCTGCGTTCGAGCCGTTCGAGGAACTGAGGCTCGGTCATCTACGGAATGAACGCAGCGGCTAGTTCAGGATCAGCGAGGGGCGACCTACATGTTCCCTTGTGGGATGCTTTTGACGTTCGCGCAGGCCACGACTTGATTGAGCCGGGCGGCTGACTGATGCACGTTCACCGAATCGCCCGTGACCGCTACCTTGCTGATCGGTTCGTTGACGATCGTCATCGAGTGACCGGCCACGACATCCGTGAGCGGGATGACGACCGGACCGAAATGGCCAGGGTCGCTAAGGTCGCATTGGCCCTTGTGAATGTGCGCCGGCTCGATCGCGCCCTCAGGCGCGCCGGTGAGCGCGATGACGACCTTGGTCTTGGTGGCGCTGACCGGCGTGATCGTCACGGTGCCCTGCTGGCCGCCCTTGGTCATCGGGTTGAAATGGAACACGTTGTTCGAGTGGGAGCCCATCGAACTCATCGAACCGCCGGAGCTTGCGGCAAACGCGACGCCTGCTGTCGCAGCGGCGATCGCGAGAGCAAAAAGCGCGAAGGAAAGCTTACGCATGTGTACTCCTCTTATGAATCGACGATTGCCGCCGCGCATGCGCGCGACGTCTTGGTGCTCGCGACAATTCCGCTCAAACGCCCGCCCTGCCTGCGTCGCCGTGTCCCAAGAAACGGCGTGAAACTTTCGAGCGGTCGCTTGGTAGTCATGGGTGGAAAGGAGCACGACCATGACGATCCGGGCACACATCGGCCTCGAATATCCGACGGTTCTCAGCCCAACGAACGAGCTTAGTGGATTTGAAGGTTGGGGCGTGCGCATCGGCTAGCGCCTCAACCGCCCTTTTCTCTTCAGCCCATTTTCAGGCCCCAAACACGCGCGCGACCGAAGCGCGACGAAAGTCGAAAATCCTTCCGAGATCTCCGCGCACGAGCGGAAGTCCGAGCTCACCGATCGGCGCGAACGGCAACGAATAGCCGACGCGATCGCGTACAACCACCCCAGTCGGACGTTCTTCGAAAATGTGCTCGTGGCGCCACAGCTCGTACGGCCCACGCACCTGATAATCGACGAACGATTCCGGCGGCCGCCAATCCGTCACCAGCGATTTCCAGCGCGTCCGCACCCGGCGCGCCCTAAGTTTGTATTCGATGACCGCTCCCCGCCGCATGACGACGGGTTCCGCGCTGGTCACGCGAATATCGACCTGTGGCGGCGTGATGAGCGACAGATTGAATGGGTCAGAAAGAAACGCGAAGACTTGCTCGCGCGACGCCTTGATTGCCAGCGAGTCCTCGAATGTGTGGACCGGCGAACGTACGTCGCCTCCCGGCAAGAGCACGTCGACCAAAGCGCCCTCCAACATCTCATGACTGAATGTGAATCCAGCGGCGAGCGCCGCGTCAGCGAGCACGAGTTGGCTTGCGAGCAATGTGGACGCGAACTCTCCCAGCACCGCATGCAGCGCCACACCCGGGGCATTGGCAAATGACGGGCGGCGCAACACGGCGCCGATCGCGCGCGACAGGCGCGCGCTTCTCGCGATATCCGGCGACACGGCGTTGATAGGCCCGGTCAGCGTCTGGTCCAACGCGAACAAATAGAGCGCGACCACATCACCGAGATGGATCCACGGCATCCATTGCGAGCCGTTGCCATATGGCCCGCCGGCGAACGCGCGGAACGGCGGCAGCATCTCGCGCAGCGCACCGCCGTCGCGCCCGAACACGATTCCCTGCCGCAACGACACCGTGCGAACGCCGAGCGTTTGCGCGCGCTGCGCCTCACGCTCCCACTCGATGCACACGTGCGCGAGGAAGCCGTCGCCCGGCGCGCTCGATTCGAGCAGCGGCTCGTCACCGCGGTTGCCGTAGTAACCGACCGCGGATGCGCAGACGAGCGTTCTCGGTTTCACCGCGCACCCGGCGATCGAGTCGACGACCGCGCGCGTGCCCCGTACACGCGAGTCACGAATCGCGCTCTTCTTCTCGCGGGTCCAGCGGCCGGCAACTGTTTCGCCGGCGAGATGCACGACTGCGTCCGTACCTTCGAATACCGCGGCGTCGGCCGGTCCGTTTGGATCGAACCTCGCGATCTCAACGCCCGCCGGAAAGCGGGCACGATCGGGCGAGCGTCCGAGCGCTCGCACGCG
>DASRXC010000014.1:0-9321 GCA_035654355.1 Binatus sp. (SeqCode) | reverse complement strand
CCATCGCTCGCCAGTTGCGCAAGCCGATGTTGACGACGAGGATCGGCGCGTGATGAAACTGCGAGTAGGCATCGACGAATGAATCAGGTAGATCGCGAACGACATGCCTGTTTACCCAGCCGCCACCGGCCATCACGACGGTTTTCGAATCCACGCTCTCGAGCGCGCCGTTGCGCTCGTAGACAACCCGAACGCGAGAAGCGGTTTCCACGTTGCCGAGGTGTCGCACCGCGACTGCGGTCGCGTTGACTCTGACGCGGACCCTTGTGCCCGCACGATCAAAAGCCGCGAACGCAAACGGCGCGGACGCAATGTCCGCAAACGCATCGCTGCCGCCGATCGCTTCCGGCAGCACCGCTTTGAGCACATAGCGCGCAATCGTTGTATTTCCGCCAGGAAAACTAAACACGAGCGATTCATCGTAGCCAATCCCTGCGGCGCCTGCAGGTCCAGGAAGACCCAGTAGCTTGGCCGCGTAAGCGGAAATCGCACTTGCGCTAACCCCATAATCGCCCGCAGCCACAAGCGGGTCGACGAGAGCGAATACCTGGGGTCCAAGCTTCATAACATTGGAGATATAGTCGCCGTACGACATGGTGTCGAGCCAATGATCGGCGTCCGTATTCGGAGGCGCACTGACTGGTGCGCGCGCATTATGCCAGGCAAGCCACATTCGCTTCGTTTCGGCCTCGATGGGTACGCGCGCGAGGTCGTCGCGAAACGGATCGCGCACGCAGCTCGCGCCGAAGAACCAGCCGGTGCTCGCGAGGCGTTCGTCCCAGAACATTGGTTCGTAGTTGTCACGCGCGAACTTTATCGATCGAACTGATGCCGCGGGCTCCACGAACTCGTAGGACTTTGGAATCTTCAGCTCGTTCCAGTAGTCGTGCGCAAGGCCAAAATCGGGAGTCGGCACGAGCGTGCCGTTCGAGCCCTGCGGCCCGATAAGTTGGCTGCCGTCAATCTCGATTACGTTCTGCTTGGCTTCACCGCCCGGAACCGGATGATTGTCGAGCAGCAATATGGTAGCGGCTGGTCGAGCCTTTTTGAACTCGTAGGCAGCCGCTAGACCCGCAAAGCCTCCGCCCACCACGACAAGATCGTAGAGATTGTCGACCGCTCGCGCCGCAGGGATCGCCGCCTCGTATGAACCGTCGCGGATCCCGTGCGCTGCATTGACGACAGCGGCGGTGTTGCCGTTCGAGGTCGCGTAATCGCCGATACCGCCGTAACCAGTCCAGCTCTGGGTCAAGCCTTGCGCGCGCGCAGGCGCCGGCATGCCAAGCAAGGACGCGCCGGTGCCGAGCAAAACGCCGTTGAGGAAATCGCGGCGCGTGAACCTCATCGCATGTCCTACGTTTCAGGCTCGCAGACCTAAGTCCACGAGCCTTTGATCATTTCGGGCCGACTGGATTTGAACCAGCGATCTCCTGCCCCCCAGACAGGCGCGATAACCAAGCTACGCTACGGCCCGACCGCGAAAAAAAATCTTTCGCCCGACGAGAACCTTGTCCTATCGCAGGGCACATTCCCAACACAGACAAGGCCGCAGCGAGGAGATTGAGATGAGATTTCTGGTGATGGTGAAGGCCACCGAGCAAAGCGAAGCCGGTGCAGAGCCGAGCGCTGAGATGCTCGCCGAAATGGGCGCTTTCAACGAAACGCTCATCAAAGACAAGATGTTCGTGGATGCCGGCGGACTGCAGGCCTCATCGAGAGGCGTGCGCATTCGCTTCGCGCGTTCAAAACCGGCCATAGAGCACGGCCCGTTCGACCGTTCGAAGGATTTGGTCTCAGGCTTTTGGTTACTGCAAGCGGACTCCAAAGAAGCGCTCGTCGAGCGGATGTCGCACGCGCCCTTCGAGGACGCTGAAATCGAGATCCGTCAACTAGCCGAAGCCGAGGATCTTGAGCCCGCGCTGATTCCTGAAATGCGCGAGCAATAAGCTAGGGGGCCGCGATTAGTCCGTTTTCGCGTCCGCATTGCTGCGCGCGAGACTCGAGAAACTTGCGCTCGCCCGGGTTGCGCGCGAGTGCCGCTGCGGCGGCGAAGTGCTCGCGGGCAGCCGATGTGCGACCCGCACGCGATTCAAGCTCGCCCAGTGCCGCGAAATAAAACGGGTATTCTTTGAGGCGCTCCTTGTCGGCGATCGCGTCGATCTCTTCAAGGCCGCGCGCTGGCCCTTCGAGCTGTGCGACTGCGATCGCGCGATTGAGCGCGACGACTGGCGTGTTGCGTAACCGTAAGAGAGCGTCGTACAATGAGACGATTTTCGCCCAGTTGGTTTCGCTCGCGCTTGCCGCACTCGCATGGACCCACGCCATCGCGGCTTCGATGTGATACTCTGTGACCTCGTCGCCCGACGAGCCGGCTTCCAGATAACGCTGGCCGCGCAGGATCAGCGCACGATCCCAGCGCGCTCGATCTTGGCGCTCGAAAGACGCCAGCGATCCCGCGTCATCGAGGCGACCGGGCAAACGCGCCGCATTGAAACAGAACAGCGCGCATAACGCGAAGGACGCGGGGGTTGCGGTCATCGGATGGTCCAGGAGCAACGTGCCGAGTCTGATGGCCTCTCGGCACAGATCCACCCGGATCACGGCATCCGATGAAGCCGAGTGATAGCCCTCGTTGAAAAGTAGATAGAGCGCGCGGTGAACGGCGACCAAGCGGCTCTGAAACGCGTCATCTTGAAGGTCGAATAATTCCTTCGATGCCGCCAACGCCTTCTTTCCGCGCCACAGGCGCTTCTGCATCGCGGCTTCAGACAGCAGGAATGCGCTTGCGACTTCTTTGACGTTGAAACCGCACACTAACTGCAGCACGAGCGCGACTTGCACATCTTCGGGCTGCCCTGGCAGACAGCACGAGAACATCATGCGCAGCTGATCGTCTTTGATCGCACTCGGCTCAAACTGCTCGCTGACGGTCGGCGTCAGCGTCCATTCCGTCTGCAGTAGCCGGTTGAGTTTGGGTGCATACGTGCGAGCCGTTCGCTCCCGCCGCAAAACGTCGAGCGCGCGGTTCTTCGCAGCCGTCATGAGCCAGGCCGCGGGATTCTCGGGAACACCGCGCATCTTCCAGACTTCAAGCGCGCGGCAGAAGGCATCTTGGACGACGTCTTCTGCCAGCGCGAGGTTGTGGATTCCAAAGACGCGTGTCAACGCGGCGACCATCCGCCCCGACTCACGCCGAAACAGACGGTCGTCAGGCTGCATCACATCTTCATGACGGGCCGGACTTCAACCAATCCGCCGCTGTCGAATATCGGGCAGCCCTTTGAGAGCTCTGCCGCTTGCGAGAGATCGCGTGCCTCGACGATTGTGAAACCTCCGACGACGTCCTTCGTCTCTGCGTATGGGCCGTCGGTGATGCTCTGGCCTTTGCGCACGACCTTGCCTTCGGCTTCCAGCGGCTGGCCGCCGTCTTTGAGGTTGCCCTTGGTCTCCAGATCTTTCATCCACGCGAGCCAGCGCTGCATGACTTTCTCGCCCTCAGCCGGGTCTTGCGACCGTTGGCCGCCGCGATACAGATACAGGAACTCAGCCATTATGGTCATCTCCTTCCGCCGCACCTGGGGAGAGCGGCGTTTACGATGCTAATCACGCCTGTGGGCGTGTTCCGGCGTCTAGACGTTCGAATCAGCGTTGAGCAGACGCCCGACCTCCGCGAGCTCGTCCGCCGTCAATTCCCAGGAGGCAGCCTTCGCGTTCTTCTCTACCTGTCCCGCGTTCATCGTGCCTGCGATGACGCTTGCGACGGGCCGGTGGGCCAGCAGCCACGCGAACGCGAGCTCGAGCAGCGTACGGCCGCGCTGTTCGCTGAACCGTGTCAAGCGCTCGACAAACCTCCAGTTCGACTCGGTGAAATATTTTTGGGCTAGCCGCGGCGTCGTCTCAAGGCGCGAGCCTGCCGGCGTCTGTTCACCGCGCCGATATTTCCCGCTGAGCATGCCGCTCGCGAGCGGGAAATACGGAAGCAGGCCAAGGCCGTACGCTTTCAGCGCCGGTATGAGCTCACGCTCCGGCTCGCGCTCAAGCAAGCTGAATTCATTTTGGCTGGAGATGAAGGCCGTCAGCTCTTCGCATTTCGCGATCCAGTGCGCATCTGCGACCTGCCAGGCCGGCAAGTTCGAGGAGCCGATATATCGCACTTTGCCCTGATGTACCAGATCGTCGAGCGCGCGCAATGTCTCCTCCATCGGCGTCGACGGGTCAGGGTGATGGAGCTGATATAGATCAATGTAATCGGTCCGCAGTCGTCGCAGACTCGCCTCGACGGCTTGCATGATGTAGCGTCGCGACGCGCCGCGCAGTGTGCCCGCTTCATCCATCGGACCGCTGAACTTCGTCGCAAGGACGACATCCTTACGCCGAGCCCCAAGCGCCTCGCCGAGCAGCGTCTCTGACCCGCCCTTATTGCCGTACGTATCGGCCGTGTCGAAAAGCGTGATGCCCTCGTCAATCGCTCTGTCCACGACCTGCCGCGTGCCCGCGGCATCGACCCGCACTCCGAAGTTGTTGCAGCCGATGCCGACGACCGAAACCCGCAAGCCGGAATCGCCCAAGTGTCTGAACCGCACGCGCCGCGCCTTTAACGCATGAGGGTGCACGGCCTTTGCCAGGTCACCGGCACAACGGCCAACGCGCCGTGCATGACGCCGCTCAATGATCGAGTGGTGATTATCGTCGGAGCATCGGGCAGCATCGGCGCCGCCACGGCTCGGGCGTTTGCTGCAAAGGGCGCACGACTAGTCTTGGCGGGCGTTCTAACCCCCGAGGGACGGGAAGATTTGTTGCAGCGTCGACACGAGCGTCAAGCCGCTCACGATGACCACGGTCCCCCATGCGATCACGTTGAACAGCCAGCCATTGGTGTAGCGGCCCATCAACGCCGGATTGTTCACCAGAAGCAGCATTAAGACCAGGACGATCGGCAACAACGCCCCGTTGAGCACCTGCGACCAGAAGATGATTCCGAGCAACGGGGCGTTGGGCAGGAGCACGATCGCGGAGCCGACGACGATCAGCGCGGCGTACAGGCTGTAGAAAAATGGCGCTTCGCTGAACTTCTTCTCCACTCCGGACTCAAAACCGAACGCTTCGCAGACGTAATAGGCGGTCGACAAAGGCAAGATCGACGCGGTGAAGACGCCTGCATTGAGCAAACCGAGCGCGAACAAGAGCGACGCGCCCTTGCCCGCGAGCGGCACCAGCGCGAGCGCGAGTTTGTTGACATCGTCGACCACGATCTGCCCGTGTGGGCCCGCGTGCAGATTATGGACGTAGATCGTGGCGGCGCTAGCGACCATGATGAAAAATGCGATGAAGTCGGTGAAAATCGCGCCCGTGGCCACGTCGATGCGCGTATATCGCAGCTCGGATTCCTTGATGCCCTTCTCGACAACGGCCGCCTGGATATAGAACTGCATCCACGGCGAGATCGTCGTGCCGATAATGGCGATCACCATCAGGAGATAGGCCTTGGTCGCCGTGAAATGGGGCCACACGAACTGTCTGAGCGCCTCCTCCCAATCCGGCCGGACGATAAAGGCGCTGACGACGTAGGTCAGATACACGAAGCAGAACAGGAAGAACACCTTTTCAACCGCCGCGTAGTTCCCGCGCGTCACTACCACAAAGACGAAGATCGCAACCGCTGGGACCAACACGAACTTGGTCAGCCACGGCACGTAGAGATGGAAGACACCCGCCGCGGACGCGACGCCGGCGAATTCCGACGTGATCGTGCCGATGTTGCCGAGCAAGAAAAGCAAAAGCACCCAAAAAGTGAGCCGGACGCCGAAGTTCTCGCGGATCAGATCGGCGAGCCCCTTGCCGGTGACGGCGCCCATCCGCGCGCACATCTCTTGCACGACCAACAGCGAGATGGTGACAGGGATCAGGATCCACAGCTGCGTGTAGCCGAATTGCGCTCCCGAGAGCGAATACGTCGTGATGCCGCCGACGTCGTTATCCGCGTTGGCGGTGATGATCCCCGGGCCGATGATGGAAAGGAACATCAAAATCGACCGCCACACGCTGGGGCGGCGGACCGAGAGTCTTTCCCGCGTTTCTTGTACTGTTGTTGCCATGACGCTAAAATAAAAAGACCGCTGAAACTTCCTCGCTCTCAACGGTCATGAATTTGCCGGGAGGTCTGCTAGTCCGGTGCCCTCATGCGTCGAGTTTTGGCACGACGCGCCATAAAGTCCGAGGGGACTTAGCCGGCTTAGATACCGCCTTATTTCGGCGGTGCCTGGTCACCCATTGGGGTCTCTCGACCTTTCCGGGTAGCGGCCTATCTGCGTGTCGACGCCTCACCTAACGAGGTCTCGATTTCGATTCTACCTCCGGCCGCGCAGCGGCGTCAACCCTGCGTGAAAATGCGAAACCCCGCGTCCGTTGCCGGACCGGGGTTCGCGGGGGCGTTCCTTGGACGAGCGCAGCCCGAAGCGCTATTTCTTGCCCTTGTTGACGCTGTCGCGCAGATCTTTGCCCGGATGGAATGCCGGCACCGAGCGTGCAGCAATCACCAGCTTCTCACCAGTTTTCGGATTGCGGCCCTCGCGCGCTTTGCGCCGACGCACCTCGAAACTGCCGAACGGGATGAGCTGAACCTTCTCGCCTTTTTTGAGCGCGTTCTTGATCGAGTCCATCAGCGTGTCGACGATGTTGGTGACGTCGCGCTTTGTCGCTTGTGTTTTTTCTGCGACCTCTTCGATCAGCTCGGCCTTGGTCATGGATTACCCCCTCCAAATAGCGGTGAATGCCCACACATGAACGCTGTGGTGTTGCTTGCCCCTTGGCCGGTCTTTCAGCTATTCCTGCCCTCGCATCGCGTCAATGCCTTGTCCTATCGGGCATTGCGGCGACTGCGCGCAGCGCGAGCAGGTAGGAATCGATGCCGAAACCCGCGACGGTGCCGTCGACGACCGGCGTCATCACTGAACGGCGCCGAAATGCCTCGCGGGCGTAGATGTTGCTTAGATGAACCTCGACCTTGGGAACCGCGACCGCCGCAAGCGCATCGCGGATCGCGTAGGAATAGTGCGTATACGCACCGGGGTTGATCACGATGGCGCGGTTCTCGGCGGCGGCCGAGTGGATCGCGTCGATGATCTCGCCTTCGCCTTGATGCTGTTTGATCGTGACATCGAGATCGAGCTCCGCCGCAAGTGCACGGATAACGTTGTCGAGATGCTCGAGCGTCGTGCTTCCATAGACGTCGGTCTCGCGTGTGCCGAGCGCATTGAGATTCGGACCGTGCACGACGACGATGCGCCGGCTCATCGCGGCGCGGGTTCGCGCGGACCGTGGCCGACCCCTCGACCGCCGCACATCTGAGGCAGTGGTCGGCGTCCAAGCCCTCGAAAAGTCTTCGTAAGTTCCATGTCACGAGATTACGCCGCCACCGCCATCGCCGCGGGCGACACCGCCCGCATCGTCGCCGCCCGAACGACTGATCTCGTGCGCGAAGCTCAGGCGCGTCACGATTGTTCACCTACGGTCACAGCCGCACTGGGGCGGCTTTTGACCGGTGCGTCGCTGCTCGGCCTCACGCTTGGCGGGCGCGAGCGCTTGACGCTGCAGATCAATGGCGATGGCCCCGTCCGCTTCTTAGTCGTCGATGCGCTGCCGGGCGGCCGCGTGCGTGGGTATCCCGGCCGCGCCCGCGCTGAGGTGCCCCTTAACGCGTTAGGCAAGTTCGATGTCGGTGGGGTCATCGGCCGCGGGTCGCTGCATGTGACACGCATCTACAACACGGGCTTGCCGTACACGAGCGCGGTTCCATTGCAGAGCGGCGAGATCGGCGACGACCTCGCGTACTACCTCGCTAACTCGGAACAGGTGCCGAGTGTTGTCGCGGTCGGCGTGCTTGCCAATCCCGACGGCGTGCTCGCCGCCGGCGGCATTCTCGCGCAGCTGTTGCCCGGCGCCGATGCATCGACGATACAGACGCTCGAGGCGGCCGCGGCGGATCTCCCGCAGGTAAGCTCGCTCGTGCGCGCCGGGCTCACGCCCGAAGAGATGATCGCCCGCTTCGCCGAGGGACTGCGACCGCGAATGAGCCACATCCAAGCATTGTCGTTCTCATGTCCGTGCGAGCGCGCGCGCGTGGTGCGCGCGCTTGTCAGCCTAGGCGCCGATGCGCTGCGCGAAATGGCGGAGGCCGAAGACGACACCGAGGCGACCTGCGATTTTTGCGGGCAACGATACTACTTCTCGCCTGAAGAGATCGGCGCCATTCTGGCGGATGCTGCCGCCCAAGGGAGCGTCTAGCTCGCCTCGCGCATCACGATGCGCACGAACTGATGGTTACCTCGTTGTAGGATTTTCCCGTCCCACGAGCGCTCCGAGTGCTGGGGGTCGTCGACACGGGTGCCGTCAACCCGGATCGCTCCCTGTTCGACGAGCCGCTGCGCCTCGCGATTCGATCCGGCAAGCCCCGTCATCACCAGCAGCTTGAGCACTGTCGCACTTCTTAAGTCGTCCGTGAGCGGGTAGATGCGCGCGTCTTCGGGGATCTCTTTGCGGACGACGGTCTTCTCGAAGTGCTCGCGAGCCTCGCGCGCGGCGTCACCGCCATGATAGAAGCGAACGATCGCTTCCGCGAGCAAGAGCTTCGCATCGCGCGGCCCGCGGGCGAGCGCTTGCTCTATTTCTTTGTCATCGGCGGTGGTCGCGAGCTCCCAATACCTGCGCAGCAGCGCGTCGGGCAACGACATGATCTTGCCGAACATCTGCGCGGGCGCTTCGCGCAAGGCGATGAAGTTATTGAGGCTCTTGCCCATGCGCAAGACGCCGTCGGTACCCTCGAGGATCGGCATCGTCATGCAGATCTGCGGCGGCTGCCCGTGCGCTTCTTGGAGCTGCCGGCCCATCAAGAGATTGAACAACTGCTCGGTGCCGCCCAGCTCGACGTCTGCCTTGACCGCCACCGAATCATAGCCCATGCCGATCGGATATAAGAACTCGTGCAATCCGATCGATTCTCGAGCCGCATAGCGCTGGGCGAAGTCGTCGCGCTCCAGTGTGCGCGCGACCGTCGTCTTGGCCGCCAACTCGATCACATCGCCGAAATCCAACTTGCCGAGCCATTCGCTGTTGTAGCGGATCTCGGTCCGATCCATGTCGATGATCAAAGCTGCCTGCTCGGCATACGTCTTCATGTCATCGGCGATCTCTTGTGGGGTGCGCGGCCTGCGCGCGTCCGCCCGTCCGCTCGGATCGCCGATGCGCGCGGTGAAATCGCCGACGATGAGCACTGCTTGATGCCCGAGGTCCTGGAATTGTCGAAGCTTGCGCAGCGCGACGGCG
>DASRXC010000013.1:0-2109 GCA_035654355.1 Binatus sp. (SeqCode) | reverse complement strand
ATGTTCGTAGACAGCTTGGTTTACCCTTCTGGCCCAGCCGCGCCGAATGCCGTGTAACGCGAGCTGTCGGCGACCGCAAGATTCAAGATGGGCGGGCCCGATGACGGCCGTCGCGAAATGCCGCATCATGCCTGAGACTAGCGTGCGAGTCGTGCTGCTGGAAAAGTCGCCGCAAGCAACAGCGATGACGGCGACCGCCGCGCGCACGTGCTATTCGGCGAACGCACCGGATGCGATCGTCGAGCGATGGAAGACCAAACCCGATGATATGGTGCGCACGGTCGATCGGGTGCGCGCCGCCGGACACCACTCGACGCTCGAGCACAATATCTACGTCTTCGGCGTGACGGGCATGTCGCGCGCTGCGACGCACCAGCTCGTCCGTCATCGTCATCTCCAATTCGATCAGCAGAGCCAGCGCTATCTCGCGTTCAAGAACGCCGACTTCCCGTTCGTCAAACCGAAGCGCATCGCATCGCTTCCCGAGCTCTCCGAACGCTTCGATCGATTGATGACCGACATCGGCCGTGCCTACGACGATATGCTCGCCGCCGGCGTGCCGAGCGAAGACGCGCGCTTCGTGCTGCCGAACGCGGCAGCGAGCCAGCTCGTCGTGTCGGGGAACGCGCGCGCCTGGTACGAGTTCCTCACACTGCGCACGTGCAACATGGCGCAGTGGGAGATCCGAGAGATGTCGTTCCAGGTGTTGCGCATCCTAAAACGGCTCGATCCCGTGCTCTTCAAAGATGCCGGCGCGACCTGCGTGCGCGGATATTGCAACGAGCCGGACGGACCGAACTGTCCGCGCTACGTCGCCGTCGTCCGCGCGCAGATGACGAACGCACAATCGGCGGCGGACTGGCTCGTCTCGCAGGGCAAGGTCGCGAAGAACGGATCGAAGCCGAACGGGAAGAGCGATACTGCAAACACCGCGGATACGGCGCAGATCCGCGACGAGTCGTAACGTTTCGGGTTAGCCGCCCGGCAGTATCGTCCTCAGCGCTTCGTCCATCTCAGCCGGCTGCATCTGCCCGATGCTGATGTAGCGGACGATTCCCGTCGAATCGACGAACAGCGAGAGCGGGATCGTATGGATGTCGAATGCGAGCGCGGCGACTCCGGGATCGATCGCGATCGGGTACGTCAGACCGAAGTGGGCGGTGAACGACTTGACCGCGATCGCCTGTTCTTGCTGATCGACGCCGTACACGACGAGGCCGTCCGCTTTCTGGCTTTTGTAGCGCTGCTCGATCTGAGGCAGCTCTGCTTTGCACGGCTCGCACCAGGTCGCGAAGAAGTTCACCCATACAGGATGGCCGGTATACGCGCGAAGGCTGACGGCGGAACCTGTGAGGTTCCTGAGAGCGAGATCGGGGAGCGCGGCGCCGACCATCACTTTCCCGCTAGATTGCGGCCGGCGTACGTCGGCGACGTGGATCATTCCGTTCTTGAAGATGAGGACCGCCGTGATCGCCCCTATCAAGAGGATGACACCTGCCCAAATGGACGCACGAACTGCCGGGGACGCCGCGCTCATGACGCCGAACGTTCTGTGGTTCGCCTAGGCCGTCCCGCCGACGCAGGCGGGGCAGGCCACGCACCCTTTTGGAACATATCAAGGCAAAACCGAGTAGCGCTAGACATGACGACTTTTAAGAGAACGCCCTACAATATCATAGCTGGTCTCGCATGCGTCGCCGCCATCGCGGCCGTCGCCGGCTGCGCCAACAAAAACGCCGCCGCGCAAAGCGCAGTCCAGCCTTTGCCCGTGACCGCGCAGGCGGCCAAGATCGGCACGCTCGTATCGACGTTCGCGCTCACCGGCACCGTCGTGCCCGCGCGCCAAGGCAACCTCGCGAGCGTCATCTCGGGCACGGTGCGCGACGTCAACGTGCAGATCGGCGATCACGTGACGGCGGGCCAAGTGCTCGTGCAGATCGACGATTCGACGCTGCAGGCACAGCTTTCGCAAGACGAGGCGACGCTCGCCGAGGCGCAAGCACGTTTGCGTCAAGAGTCCGCGACGAACCGCGGCAACGCGCTGACGACGTCGAGCTCGCTCCAATCGGCGCAAGTCGCATACGACACGGCGGTCGCGAACAATCAGCG